>JANLPA010000138.1:0-2400 GCA_031366855.1 Hyphomicrobiales bacterium
TTGGCATGGCGCGGCATGTGATTGCGTGTGTATCCCAGTATATCTTCTGCAAACAAATACTGAGCGTCACAACCAGCCCCTGCCCCCATTGAGAGCAGAATAAGTTTTGTTCTTTTCGAAATTTCCGATGCAACGCGAGCAGGTACGACCTCAATCTCTGCTCCGATTGCCCCCGCTCTTTCAAGCTCCATCACTGCTTCAAATATTTTTTGAGCGCTAGTCGCATCTTTGCCAACTGCTCGAAAGCCACCCGTCCATGTTGCTTTTAACGGAACCAAACCGACGTGACCCACAACGGGGATTCCTTCGCTCGCCAGTTTTCGGATCGTCTCAATGCTGGCAATACAATAAATGCAATCAGCTCCCGTCAGAAGAGCTCTATGTGCTCCACGAAGATAGTCTTCATATGTGCAGAATTCACCTGGCAACAAGCCAACTTGAACAACGCAGTCTCCCGCCGCTTCACGCATATCCTCGGTCCAAACATTGATACTAATTGACAAGATCTCAATTCCGGCTGCGGCGGCGGCCCGTGCTTCATCATGGGTCTCAACATAAAGCATTGCCATCTGATGCTTGCCCTTCAGCGCCCGCAAGTCGGCAATCGTTTTTCTCTTATGATACATCGCCACTTCCTCGTCAGGACGTCACGTCAATATAAACGACGCCAGCTTCCAACTTTGTAAGATAGGTTTTCAAATTCACACAAACAGGAGCACCTTTCGCCTCGCCAGTTTTATAATTAAATCGCCCATTATGTTTTGGGCACTCAATAATGTTGCCCATCACCAACCCATTTTCGAGGTGAACTTTCTCGTGAGTACAGAGCCCGTCCGTTGCGTAATATTGATCCTCAGGGCTGCGATATATAGCGTAAGTCATTCCGTTGTGATCAAAGCGGATCAGATCTTCTTGAACGATGTCATCTGCGCCGCAAACTTTTATCCAAGTCATTTATGGTCGTCCTTTTTTAAGTGCCGGGCCGGACAACGTTCAAATTATGGAATTCGTCGCGGTAGGGCTTGGCAGAGGGTGGGAGTTCTTTGCGCAAGGCGTACTCCGGATTTATTTTCTGTTGGCGAAGTGACGCAAAGACATCGCGGTAGGCATCGAAGATCGATGTATTGGGCAGTGGCAGATCGTTCTTGATCAGCGCGTGCAGGCGTGGCAACGCGTGATAAGGCACCATCGGGAACATGTGATGTTCGATATGATAGTTCATGTTCCAATAGATGAAGCAACTGATGGGGTTCATATAAAACGTGCGACTGTTCAGGCGGTGGTCCAGCACATTTTCGGCCAATCCTGCATGCTGCAAATGTCCACACATCACCATATGCCAGCAGCCATAGATGCGCGGCAGACCAATCAACATCAAGGGCAGCCATGACCACAAGACCAAAGCCGCAATGATTGCAGCGGCATATATTGCCATGTGAACCCGTGCAGCCAAAATAGTCTCTGACCATTTGCTTTCGGGTATAAAGTTCTTTTCATCAGGCGTTAGAGTTCCAGCAGCATTTCGCGCCAATATCTCGAGTAAGCGAATGGCTCCAATCACATCGAAAAGTGCTAGGATCGCCATCAGGGTTTTAGGTGGGCGCATCCAAGCAATCTCTGCGTCTCTGCCAACAATGTAAGTGTCGGTGTGATGGCGCGCGTGGCTCCAGCGCCATGTCACCGGATTGCGGATGACCATGAAACTGGCGATTTGGTAGACTACGTTATTCATCCACAATGTCCGAAAGGCCGTACCATGACCGCATTCGTGCCACCGGCTGTCGCAAGACGATCCGTAGATTACGCCGTATACGAAAAAGAATGGTACGGCACTCCATGTACCCCAAAAGTAAATGCCGCCAGCAGCTGAGCCGAATAGTAAGATGAACCACAAAACCGTATCACGTATGGCAGGCCCATCGCTGCGTTTCATGAGGTCTTTCATCACGCTGCGTGATATTTCTGAATGGTACCATTCTGCCGAGGCCAGCCCGATTTCAATGGCGCGGCGGCTGTCAGCACCGACAAGGCTGTAGTCGCGCTGTCCTACGGGGATTGCTGTATCTATCGTTGAGCTTTTATCAATCACGATTATTCACCACCCACCATCGATGCGGATATTTTGGGCCGTAATCATCCGGGCCGCGTCGGAGGCAAGGAAGATTGCGAGATTGGCAACGTCTTGTGGTTTAATGCGCGATTTGAGACATTGTCGGTCCAGCGTCATTTTATTGTATTGCTCCAGTTGATCTGCAAAGACCCGGTTTTCAGCATCCGAAATCACCGCACCGGGTGCGATGGCATTGACGGTGATGCCGTATGGCCCAAGCTCTCGTGCCAGACCTTTGGTCAAACCCAACAGTGCACTTTTTGAAGCGGCATAGGGTACAAAACCTTCAA
>JANLPA010000109.1:0-20618 GCA_031366855.1 Hyphomicrobiales bacterium
ATATTTCGCTTGAAAACTTGCTGGCCTTGCGTGAGCGCCTCAACCTGCAAGCGCCAAAAGACAAAGACGGCAAGCCCGCTTGGAAAGTCTCGGTCTATGATTTCGTGATCAAGGCCATGGCCATGGCGCTGATCAAAGTGCCAGAGGCCAATGTGAGCTGGACCGACACCAACATGGTGAAACACCACCACGCCGATGTGGGTGTGGCGGTGTCCATCCCCGGCGGCTTGATCACGCCAATTGTGCGCAAAGCCGAAACCAAGGGTCTGGCGCAAATCTCAATCGAGATGAAAGATTATGCAGCCCGCGCCAAATCACGCAAACTCAATCCATCGGAATATACGGGCGGTTCCACCTCCGTTTCCAACATGGGCATGATGGGGGTTAAAAACTTCCAAGCCATCGTCAACCCACCGCAAGCCACAATTTTGGCGGTGGGTGCCGGAGAACGCCGCCCTGTGGTGCGTGGGCTAGACATTGTGATTGAGCAGCAGATGAGTGTCACCCTCTCAACAGATCATCGCGCTGTTGATGGTGCTTTGGGTGCGGAGTTCTTGGGAGCAATTAAGATGTATCTCGAAGAACCGGGCTTGATGTTGGTTTAGTTATTTCAACTTTTTACGAGCAGGAGTGCGCAGTGGCTGATATTCTCATGATAATTTCGGCAATTGCTGTTGTTCTGCTTTTTATACTTCGTGTGTGGGACGCTTATCTAGCGCGCAAATTCATCAAGAATAACCCTGAGCTTTTTGAGAAGATTGTTGCTATTGAGAAAAACAAATCAGATGCAAAAACGAAAGGCGGCAATTCGTGAAATCCATCCTCGCATTCGGCGATTCACTCACCTGGGGTTACAACGCGTCCACTGGAATGCGTATGGCCTATGAGGATCGTTGGCCGAATGTGTTGGCGCACGGCCTTCACAGTAAAGCTCGCGTGATTGAAGAGGGCATGAATGGGCGCACTACGGTGTTTGATGATCCCACTGTGGACGAGAATCGCAATGGCGCAATGGGGCTTCCCATCGCGCTAAAATCTCATCAGCCACTTGATTTGTTGATCATCATGCTTGGTACAAATGACTTGAAACATAACCGCGCCTTTGACTCGTCCATGGGCATGGAACGCTTGGTGACGTTGACACGCAATCATAATTGGTCGGGCACCTATACAGCGCCACAAATAATTTTGGTTGCGCCACCATGTTTGGTGCCCACTAAGAATGAATGGTTCAATGATCTCTGGGGCCACAAGATTGAAGAATCAAAACTCTTTGCCCAACATTATTCTCGAATTGCGAAAGAATTAGATATCCATTTCTTTGATGCGGGTTCAGTGGCAAAAGCCAGTGATGTCGATGGTGGTCATTTGGATGTGGCGGGAACCAGAGCGATAGGGCAGGCGTTGGTTCCTGTGGTGAAGGGGATTTTGGAGATTTGAGTCGTGGCGCATCCTTCGAGGCTCGCAAGAGCTCGCACCTCAGGATGAGGGGAAAACAGGAAGCGCTACAAAAACAACCCCACCCTGAGGTGCCGCGAAGCGGCCTCGAAGGGTGCGTGCAGGAGTAGTAAAATGGCCGACACAAATTTCGACATTCTCATCATCGGCGCTGGACCTGGCGGCTATGTGACGGCCATTCGTGCAGCACAGCTTGGCTTCAAAGTGGGCCTCATTGAACGCGAACACCTCGGCGGCATTTGCCTTAACTGGGGCTGCATTCCCACCAAAGCATTGCTGCGCTCGGCCGAGATTTACACTTATATGAATCACGCTGAGGATTACGGGCTTTCCGCTACCAACATCAAATATGATCCCACCAAAGTCTTGGCTCGCTCGCGTGCCGTGTCGGCTCGCCTCACCATGGGTGTGAACGGCCTGCTCAAGAAAAACAAAGTGCAAATCATCTGGGGTGAAGCCAAGATCACCAAACCAGGCGAAGTGATCGTCTCCGAAACCAAAAAAACCGTCATGCAGCCACAAAACCCGCCGCCGAAAGGCACGATGGGGGCAGGGACATATACCGCAAAGCACATCATCATCGCCACGGGTGCAAGGCCACGAGTGCTGCCCGGCTTGGAGCATGATGGCAAATTGGTGTGGAGCTATTTCGAGGCCATGGTGCCTGCTGAAATGCCAAAATCACTTCTGGTGGTGGGCTCTGGTGCTATCGGCATTGAGTTTGCTTCCTTCTATAATGCGATGGGTGTTGATGTGACTGTGGTGGAAATCATGGATCAAATTATGCCGGTTGAAGATGTGGAGATTTCTAAATTCGCGCAGAAGCAACTTGAGAAGCATGGGTTGAAATTCAAACTCAGCTCAAAAGTGGCATCGCTGAAGAAAGGTGCCAATTCCGTCACCGCCACGATAGAGCAGGGCGATAAGAAAGAAGAAATCACGGTGGACCGCGTCATCGCTGCTACAGGCGTCGTCGGCAATATAGAGGGCTTGGGCCTAGAAGCGCTGGGTGTGAAAACTGAGAAGGGTTGCGTCGTAACTGATGGTTATGGCCGCACCAATGTGGCCGGGCTTTATGCCATTGGCGATGTGGCTGGGGGCCCAATGCTCGCCCACAAGGCCGAACATGAAGGTGTGATTTGCATTGAGAAAATCAAGGGCCTTGATGCGCACCCAATGAAGAAAGACCAAATCCCGGGCTGCACTTATTGCCACCCACAAGTGGCGAGTGTGGGCCTGACTGAAGCCAAAGCTAAAGCCGCTGGCTTTGAAGTGAAAGTGGGCAAGTTCCCATTCTTAGCCAATGGCAAAGCGATTGCCTTGGGCGAAGACCAAGGCCTGATCAAAACTGTATTCGACGCCAAAACTGGTCGATTGTTGGGCGCACATATGGTAGGCGCTGAAGTGACTGAATTGATCCAAGGTTATGTGATCGCCATGGGTCTAGAAACCACCGAAGCCGAATTGATGCACACAGTCTTCCCGCATCCAACTCTATCCGAAATGATGCACGAAAGCGTGCTGGATGCCTATGGCCGCGCCATTCATATGTGAGTGCAGAATGGATATTTTTTCTCAAGAGTTTTCGGAAGTAATAAGGAACTATGCGATTGTTTTGGGTGGCGCGGTAGGATTGTATTTTGGCTGGCAGAGAGTGTCTGCCGCAAACAAACAAGCTAAGACACAAATTCTTCAGACAGATTTGGCGCATAGAATTCATGCGTCCGAACTTTTTAATCGTGCTGTTGGTCAGTTGGGTGATAGAAAATTGGAAATCCGATTAGGTGCGATTCTTACACTTGAACAGATTTGTAGGGAGTATCCAAATCGTTCGGGGGCTGTAATTCGACTTCTGACTACCTATTTAAAAAAAATACGGTAAAGTACGGCGACAAACTGCCACCGAATGACGTAATGGCAATCATGGAAATATTGCGGGAGTTTAAGAAATGAATATACAAGCCGCTGCCATACTTTTTGACGAGGCACTTGATCTCAGCGGAACATTTATCCGCAGAACAAATTTAAACGGCGTTAATCTTCAAAATGCAGATCTATCCGGCGCAGACTGCACAAACGCAACATTTCGTGGAGCCAATTTTACGAATGCCAACTTGCGCGGTTCGATTTTAAAAGGCGCTGATTTGACTGATGCCATTGGCTTGACGGCTGAGCAACTTGCACGTGCCGTAGTTGATAAGTCTACGATATTGCCATCTTATTTATCCAGTCACTAATCATTGAAGTCGGTCGAGTTTATGGACAATAAGAACGTCATTATCGCGGTGCTCATGGGCCTTGCCGCTGGTTGGCTCGCCAGTTGGATCGTTGGCGGCTATGGGATCGTGCAATATCTAATCAGCGGAATTTTGGGTTCCTTTGTGGGCTCATTTGTTTTAAACAAAGCTGGCATTAATCTCGGCATACGCCACGAGATTGGGCGCGATATCGCAACGGCAACAATTGGCGCAATTATCGTAATGATTATCGCCAGAATTTTACATTGAGTGGGAGACTAAAATGCAAAATATTATGGATATTGGTAGTGTTGGTTTTTGGGGCACAATTTTAATCGGCATTTTGGCTGGTTGGGTTGCTGAAAAAGTGACTGGCTCAAACATGGGCCTGATCATGAATTTGATCACAGGTATTATTGGTTCGTGGATTGGCTTCTTCATTGCCAATGCGGCAAACATTCAACTCGGCGAATTTTTCCATGGCTGGTTCTGGGGCAATCTCGTTGTGTCAGCCGCTGGTGCCATCATATTGTTGCTGGTGCTGAAGCTTCTGCGCGGTCGCCGCTAAAACTTAATGACCACTGTTCTCGATACGCTGAAACTGCGGCATCCAGAAAAAGCCAATCGTCCTGAAACACCACTCCTGCGCAAGCCGGAGTGGATCAGGGTGAAGGCTCCGGGGTCGCCCATCTATGCAGAAACGCAAAAGATTGTGCGTGAGAATAAATTGGTCACAGTGTGCGAAGAAGCAGGTTGCCCCAACATTGGCGAATGCTGGTCGAAAAAACATGCCACGTTTATGGTGATGGGCGACACTTGCACCAGAGCATGCGCGTTCTGCAATGTGAAAACTGGCCTGCCAGACGCGCTTGATTTGGGCGAACCGGAACGCGTGGCCGATGCTGTGGCCCGCATGGGTTTGATGCATTCGGTGATCACCTCAGTGGACCGTGATGATCTGGCTGATGGTGGTGCAATGCACATCGCCCAAACTGTTCTCGCTATTCGTAAACTATCGCCCACCACCACAATTGAAGTTCTCACACCAGATTTCTTAAAGAAAAATGGTGCATTGGAAATGGTGGTCGAAGCCAAGCCTGACGTGTTCAACCACAATCTCGAAACCGTGCCCGGCCTCTATTTGAAAATTCGCCCCGGTGCGCGTTATTTCCATTCACTGCGGTTGTTGGAACGGGTGAAAGAGCTCGACCCGCAAATGTTCACCAAATCTGGCATCATGGTGGGCCTTGGTGAAACCCGCGAGCAGGTGATGCAAGTGATGGACGACATGCGCTCAGCCGGAATTGATTTCATCACCATCGGGCAATATCTGCAGCCCACCCGCAAGCACGCCGCCATTGATCGGTTTGTAACGCCCGATGAATTTAAATCCTATGAGACGCTGGCTTATTCCAAAGGCTTCCTGATGGTGTCATCGTCACCACTTACGCGTTCTTCGCATCACGCTGGCGATGATTTTGCCAAGCTTCGCACCGCCCGCGCCGCAAAATAGTGCCGCATTTTACTACCACACGCCGCGTGAATTTAAGCGCCGATCAGGCCTTTGCTATTGCTGCTGATGTGGGTTCTTACAAAGAATTTCTGCCATTGCTGCAGCGTTCGGTCATACGGGGCGTGCGGCACAAGAATGGTGCCGAAGAACAATTCGACGCCGACTTGCAAGTGGGATTGGAGAAGCTCGGCTTCCGCGAAACCTTTACCAGCCATGTGGTTACTAACAGCGTGGATTATACTGTGATCGCAACTTCATCAGATGGCCCACTGAAATCGCTTCGTGCCGTCTGGAAAATTGTGGCTGTGGGCGAGGAAGCTGATGTCACAATTACAATCGATTACACATTAAAAAACATGATGCTGCAAATGATGGCCGGTAGCATGATGGGCTTTGCCACCGACAAAATGCTGCAAGCCTTTGAAGATCGCGGGCAGGCGCTCTACTCCTAGAGATGCTTCGAGTTCCGCTACTCTAAATTCTTTGCCTCATCCCAAAGCACATCCATTTCTCCCAAATTCGAATCCTTTGGCGTGCGTCCACGTTTATCCAACTCAACCTCAATATGTTTAAAGCGCCGGGTAAACTTCTCATTGGTGCCCCGTAAGGCAGCTTCCGCATCAATGCCCATGTGTCGCGCCACATTGGCCAGAGCAAAAAGCAAATCGCCAAACTCCTCAGGCTTGTTTGCTTCAGGCGCATCTCGAAATTCGGCAATCTCTTCGATAATCTTGTCATAAACATTATCAACCGATGGCCAATCGAAACCAACCTTGGCGGCCTTGGCTTGCAGTTTGATGGCGCGGGTTAATCCGGGCAGGGCGATGGGCACGGCATCCAGAACTCCTTGCTTAGGTTGGCCCTCCCGCTCCTTAGCCTTGTTTTCTTCCCAGAAACCTTTGGCAACGCCAGCGGCCTTTGCAAGCTCATCACCAAACACATGCGGATGGCGGCGGATCATTTTGGTGACGACGGCCTCGATCACGTCATCAAAAGTGAATGATCCTTCTTCAGCCGCCATCTGGGCATGATAGATTGGCTGCAACAAAAGATCACCAAGTTCATCGCACAGGTCCGCCTTGTTGCCGCGCGTAATGGCGTCGGCGACCTCATAGGCTTCCTCAATGGTGTAAGGTGCTATGGTGTCGAAGCTCTGTTCTAAATCCCAAGGACAGCCTGTAACAGGCGTACGCAAAGCCTCCATAATGGCGCGCAGGGTGGCGATGTCGCGTGGATTCATCTTGGTTGGATCAGGCATATCTTTCATTCGCATAATATATATTATGGAATATTCCATTTTGGAAATATCTCCATAATATCCCTAGGTTCGAGACTAAATAGTTGCCCCCATCAATGTGTTACCGTTGGTTCTTCACTACTTAGGCAAAGAGTCCTTTGGCCACTCATGTGCTTTGCAGCTTGCTACTTTATTGAAGTCTTTGTCGTAGACCATCTCCATGCAATCAAACCAATATGGCGTGTCCTTGGCCCACTGCGAGCTGCCGAACTTTGATTTCAAAAGTTCCTGGGCTGGTTTGGAATAAGCCTTGTGTCCGCCGTGCCAGTTGCAGCCATAATGCGCGGCTCCAACAGCCAGCGCCAAAGCCTCAGGCGCGCCATCGTCACCTTTGCTGGCTTTGCCCCACCTGATGGCAGCACGCGTTAGGTTCGCTGGCGCGCTGGCTATGCGCTCTAAAGAGCGCACTTCCTTTGAGTTGATTGCTTTGATCATGGGGTGCAGAGCCAATAGTTTCTCACGCGCCGCCGCCATCTTGTCAGCGAGTGCCTGGTCATAGACTGGTTCAAGTTGCTTTAGATGATCGCCCATATAGAGATCAACACCTGAATCGGTGTCAAAGCCATTGCGCAAAGCGTGCATCTGGCGACCAGTTTCTAATGGGCACCACCAATTCTTATCATTGTGGTCATAGCCATCAAGACTAGTAAAATTCGCATTCTCCTTATCCATGGCCTCAAAGCTATCCGGCGAATTGACCAGAATATTAAATCTGGGTTGACGCAATATGGTTAACAACAATTGGCGTTTGGCACTGAGTTTTGGATAAGCTTTCTGCACGCCTTCAAATTCTGATTTGATTTGTGGGTTGGCTGCAAATAGCGCGGCGGTATCTGGATTACGACCACGCGCATAATCTCGCGTCCAAGCAGAGCGCAGTAGTAAAGCTTTTTGAGTGTCGGTGAACTGACTCTCTGCTGCGAGAGAAGCCAAAGTCTTTACTGGCAGCAAATTGAATATGGCTCCATCAAGTTTGTTTTCGCTAAACGTCAATGCTTCTTTCCACTTGGCTTGATCTTCGGACACCCAACCAAGAAAATTGCTGAATTTTGATTTGAGTTGCCGTTGCTCATCGGCAGTGCCAGCACTGAAGAATGCGGGTGTTAGAACCTTGTCGCGCAGTTTGCGCCCCTGCTCCACATTACCCGTGGCAAGAATATACTGCGCCAGCTTATAGATCACCATGGTCTGATAAGTTTGCGAAGTTTTTATCGGAATTGAATCCAAACCTGCATAGATTTCATCAAACTGATTGGCCTGTGCTGAAAGACGCACAGCATGAGTGAGCAACGGGCCCAACCCCGCGGCCTCAGGCAAGGCACCACAAGAACTATCAACGGCTTCTGCCGCCGATTTCACATCGGCCCATAATTTAGCCCGCGTGGCATCATCAGGCTCAGCTTTAAGCGCTTCCAACACAGTTTTTGAAAGGCCAGAAATTCCAGTTGCCGCTGGCGTTAAAGCCATCGCGCGGTCAATGTACGAACTGCTCCACGCATTCCACTTATCGCCAACCAACGCCCAAGACGAACGGTCATAATTCGCATTCACACTTTGGCTGGTCATCATCCACAGCGCCATCGGAGATTTGCGTGAAACATCAACCACAGCTTTAGAGAGCGTTGGGTTTTCCGGCAACTCGCCTTTGATCCACCAATCATCTTGCTTGGCTGTTATGCCAGCATAAGGCAGATCATAAAGCGCGCGGCCATAATCGGCTTTGAGTTTTTCCGAACCCAAAATCTCTTTTTCTGGTTTCAAGAGAACAACAATATTGCTCTCGATCAAATCCGTCCAACCTGCGGGAGTGTCTTCAATGTTTGAAATATAGCCCAGCAATTCTTGGGTGATGGCATGAACGGGTGCTAGCGATGCATCAGCCAAAATGGCGCGGGCTTCGGCGCGAGCAGCCACCACATCCTTGGTGTTAGCCAAAAGATTTGCCACATTATATTTGGCATAGGCTTTGTGCGGTGAGTTTGATGCAGCTATGACTTTGAAAAGTTGAATAGCCGCTGGCTTATCTTTGTAAAACGCAATCGACGCTGTTTGGTAAGCGCGGTCATCGGTTTGCAAAGTGTTGAGGTCTGGTTTTAAATCAGCAAGCGGTGGGGGCAAAGCAGTGCTGGCATTTTCAGTTCCGGAGCAAGCGGAAATCACCACAGATTGCGCCATTAGCCACTGTTTAATATAGGGCGAAGCCTTGCCCAATTCTGCAATCCGCTTCTGTAAAACTTGCACAGGGTATGCCATGCGGCATTCATAGCCTGGGTTTTGCACGGCCGTTAAATCAGGGGCCAAATCAGTAACAAGTTTCTTCCACTCATCAATCGCTTGCCAGTTGATATAATCAACTGAACTTGCTTCAATTGCTGGTGTGCCAAGGCCTTGTAACTGCCGCCACGCAAGTGCTCCATAAGGCTCATAAAAAAAGCGATCAACGGATTTTGCCAATTTGTCAGGAGTGCAAATTTCAGCAGCAAAGGCCACAGAAATGTTTAGGCCCACAGCTAAACTCAAAATAGCTGAAACTGATTTCTTCAACATTTTAATCTCCTTTAGACATCAAGCGACATGCCATCAAAAGCAGGTCGCACATGCGCTGGTAATTCTTTGACCAAAGTTTCATAGTCTAAATCAATATGCATATTGGTGAGTATAGCGCGTTTTGGTTTTACACGCTCAATCCATTGCAAAGTTTCTGGCAGTGAAAAATGGCTAGGGTGCGGCGTGCGGCGCAGCGCATCAACAATCCAAATATCCAATCCTTCAAGAGCCTTCATGCTGCTGGCAGGAATATCATTAACATCGGGAGTGTAGGCCACATTGCCCATGCGAAAACCAAGCGCGTCTATGCTCCCATGGTTCACAATAAAGGGCAGGCCACTGATAGAACCCCCTGCTCCGCTGGTGGCAATAGTCACACTTGATTCAATATAGTGGTGCTGAATAATGGGCGGATAGTCGCTACCCACCGGGGATTCAAAGCAATAGGCAAAACGAGTTTTTAGCATTGAAGCTGTTGCAGCATCCGCCCAAATGGGGATGCGCTTGCGTTGCAGCAAATAGAAGGCCCGCAGCTCATCAATGCCGTGGGTGTGGTCGGCATGTTCATGGGTGTACCACACGCCATCCAATGCTGGCACGTTGGCACTCAGCATTTGTTCCCGCATATCAGGCGATGTGTCGATTAGAACCCGCGTTGTGCCACCTGCTTGAGTTTGCTCCAACAAAACCGAACAGCGCTGGCGCCGATTTTTTGGATTGGTTCTGTCACAGCTTCCCCAATCGCCACCAATGCGCGGAACTCCAGCTGAAGAGCCGCAGCCCAATATGGTAAGTTTAAGGCTCATGCAAAATTGGCTGGCCGCGGCACTTTTGAAAAATGCCGGAAGAAATTATCACTGGTGATCTTGGCCATTTCATCCCGTGTCAATCCACGAACGATCGCCAGCTGCTCAAGCGTTTTCACCACGAATGAAGGTTCATTGTCTTTGCCCCGAAATGGCACGGGTGCCAGAAATGGCGCATCGGTTTCAACCAGCAAACGATCAAGCGGCAAAGCCTTAGCTGTCACGCGCAAATCTTCGGCGTTCTTGTAAGTAACTATACCCGAGAATGAAACATAGAGACCCAATTCCACAGCGCGTTCCGCCAACCATTGCTTAGACGTGAAACAATGGAGCACTGCTTTGAACGCGCCCTTGGCCATCTCCTCCTCGAGCACGCGGACCGTATCATCTTCAGCTTCACGGGTGTGGATAATGAGCGGCAGTCCCGTTTCGCGGGCTGCTGCAATATGGGTGCGAAAGCCTTGCATTTGCGCATCACGTGGGGCTAGATCATAATGATAATCCAATCCCACCTCACCAATACCAACCACTTTTGGGTGGTTGGTAGCTTTCACTAAATCAGCTGCTGTCACATCCAGTTCTTCATGCGCATTATGAGGGTGTGTGCCCACGGTGCAAAACACATTTTCATGTTCTTCCGCAATCTCAAGCAAGCGCGAAAAATTCTTCACGCGACTGCTAATCGAGAGCATCAAGCCGACACCAGCAACTTCGCAGCGCTGCAACATAGCAGGTAGGTTTTCGGCCAGACCTTCATAATCCAGATGGCAATGGCTATCGACGATTTTCTGCATCAAGCTTTGGTGGGACCCTCCCCCTCCTCCACAAAGCGTGGGAAGATTGGCGTCGGTGTTGGGAGAGCTGTGCCGGAAACGAGACGATCGCTCAAGTTTGCAAAACTACGATTCCCTTCACTCACGCTGAGCAAATCTAAAAGCTTACTCGCAGAACTCGGCATATAAGGCTGGATCAAAATACCAACAACGCGCAGCACTTCGGCTGTTACATAGAGAACAGTTTCCATATGCGCTGGATCAGTTTTCTTCAGCGCCCAAGGCTCTTGCCCTGCAAAATATCGATTGGCTTCCGCTACCGCCTTCCAAATTGCGTCCATCGCCTTGCTGATCGCATAGGCTTCGTGCTGGGCGCGCACTTCGGCAATCAAGCCATCAGCTTGATCAAGCATGGCTTGATCTGCTTCATTCAATGTGTCGCACAATGGAACCTTCGCATCACAATTCTTATTGACCATCGACAAGGATCGCTGCGCCAGATTGCCCAGATCATTAGCCAGATCAGCATTCATGCGGCCCACAATCACATCATGGCTATAGCTGCCATCATTACCGTATGGCACTTCGCGCATGAAAAAATACCGCACGGGATCCACGCCATAACGCTCAATCAAATCCGCAGGCGCCAACACATTGCCAGTGGATTTCGACATTTTCTCGCCCTTATTGAACAAGAAACCATGCACCACAATTTGCTTGGGCAGCGCCAGCTTGGCCGACATTAAGAAGGCGGGCCAATAAACCGCGTGGAAGCGCACAATGTCTTTGCCGATCACATGGGCGGCGGCTGGCCAATAATGAGCAAGCGGCCCCTGTTCATCGGGAAAGCCTGTGGCGGTGAGATAGTTGGTGAGTGCATCCACCCACACATACATCACATGTTTCGGATTACCCGGCACCGGAATTCCCCAATCAAATGTGGTGCGGCTGATTGACAAATCGCGCAGCCCGCCCGCCACAAATGACGTGATCTCATTACGATATTGCTCCGGCACAATGAAGTCGGGGCTTTTGGTGTAAAGGTCGAGCAAGGGCTGGGCGTAGGCCGAGAGCTTGAAGAAATAGCTTTCCTCTTCTACCCATTCAACCAAGGTTGAAGTTTTGATTGAGAACTTGCGGCCTTCGCGCTCCTCAATTTCGTCCTCACCATAATAAGCTTCATCGCGCACGGAATACCAACCAGCATACGTTGAGAGATAGATATCTCCCGCCGCTTCCATGCGTTTCCAAATTTCAGTAACCGCCGCCTTGTGCCGCGCCGAAGTGGTGCGCACGATGTCGTCGGTGACAGCATTCAACTGCTCACCCATGGCTTCAAACAAGGCTGCTGTTCTATCGCTCATTTCCTGCGCCGTAATGTTCTCACGTGCTGCTGTTTGCTGCATCTTCTGGCCGTGCTCGTCCATGCCCGTGATGAACAACACGTCCGCACCGTCCAAGCGCTGAAAACGCGCCATCACGTCAGTGGCAATGCGCTCATAGGCATGGCCGATATGGGGCGCACCATTGGCATAGGGAATCGCAGTGGAAATCAAATAAGGTTTTTTGCTCATAAGGGCTTCAATGCCCCGAAATTACGCCGCCTTCAAGGCTTCTTGCACCAAGCTGAGTGCGGCAATAACGGCTTGCCTACGATCAAGGTTAAAGCCATTGGTGATGCGGATATTTTCGGCGATCTTGGTGTGGGCCAAAGCCAGAGCCGCATTGCCTTGGACCGAAGCCTTTTCCGCTGTCCAGCCCAACAGCAAATCAATGAACATATTGAAATCATCTTGTGTGGCTGCTCGCCCGCCCAAGAGATTGCCCAAGGCGACGATGCTTGAGGCACTGTGCTTTTGCGTTTTCAAAAACGTCTCGAATGCCCGTGCTGCTTCAGATGTGAGCAATGCCAAAGCCCGCCCTGGACTTCCACCAGAAAGGGCTGCCGCAGAAGCCGCATCCTCAGCGTTGGGTTTAGGGTCAAGCGGTAACCCATTCAAAACATGTAAGGTTTCAGTATTTGACAAAGGTGGTATTGGCAATCTGGTGCAACGCGATTTAATGGTGCGCAGCAGTCTTCCAGGCAGATGGCACACCAGAATAAGCACACAATGGGGTGGCGGTTCTTCCACTAATTTGAGCAAAGCATTGGCAGATTCGGTGTTTAAGTCATCAGCCGCATCGACCAACCCAACGCGCCAGCCACCTGATGAGGTGTGCGAGAAGAATTCAGACAGGCCACGTGCATCATCCACTGAGATTTCAGTTTTAAGCTTGCGCGGCTTGGTGTCGCCCAGTTTGCGCTCAAGAACAAAAAGATCAGGATGCGAACGAGCCCCAATCCACCGCGCCGCCTGCGCCTGATTCTTCTGCCCCAAAACGTGACTAGCCAAACGATAAGCCAGTGTGGCTTTGCCAATGCCTTTTGGGCCAGTGAGCAACCACGCATGGTGCGGCTTGCCGTCATCAAAGGCTTTGTAAAACCGATTCGCAGTTTCCGAATGGCCCACCAACTCCTGAGCATGGCGCGGGTGCCAAGCCACCTCACGCGAGTCTTCAGTTTCCTCAGCCATTCACATGGCTCCAAATTGCGGCAGCAACAGTTTCAATTGACTGGTTGGCATCAATCACACGGCAGCGCTGCGGCTCCGATTTTGCAATCTCCAAAAAACCGTGACGAATGCGTTGATGAAAGGCAAGGCCCTTGCGCTCAAAGCGATCCTCGGCACCTTGCCCCCGAGACTTTGCACGAGCCAAACCAATGATCGGATCAAGATCAAATATCAAAGTGAGGGTGGGACGCGTATCGCCAACGATGCTACGCTCCAATTCATCAAGCAGATGAAAGGTGCAGGCACCTGCATAGCCTTGATAGGCGCGCGTGGAATCCATGAAGCGGTCACACAGAACTGTATAACCAGCCGCCAAGGCTGGTCTGATCACTTGCTGCAAGTGACTGTCGCGGGCGGCGTAGTTGAGCAGCGCCTCGCTCTCCGCCGACCATCGGTCAGTATCGCCAGACACCAAGAGATTGCGCAAAGCCTCCGCTTGCTTTGTGCCACCGGGTTCGCGGGTTAACACAACGGTCCTACCCAACGACACAAACCTATCCGCCAACATTTTTATCTGCGTGGATTTGCCAGTGCCTTCGCCACCTTCAAATGTGATAAACATGTTACGAACCGAACAACATGATGAGGGCGCTATCGTATGCTTTCTGCCACATCGATGAGACCGCAGCGATGTCATTGGCGGTCACCAACTGAACTTCAGACACGGCCTTGCCCTCAATTAAAATGCGCACCACTCCAACAGGCGTTCCCGCTTTTACCGGAGCTATTAACGGTCCGATGTAACTCATCCGCACATCAGCCTTGGCTTGCTCCGGCGTTGAGAGAGCCAGTTGCACGCGGTCTGGTGTTACAAGATTAACCCAGCGGCTTTCCCCGCCCCACACGCGCGCCCGCGCCACAGTTTCGCCAGCTTCATAAAGATCAATTGTTTTGAACTGATTGAAACCCCAATCCAACAGCTTCTGCGCTTCAAGCTTGCGGTCTGCGATTGATGTAAGTCCCGCCACCACCATAATCAATCGCCTGCCATTGCGCGTGGCCGAACCCACCATACCGTAACCTGCTTCCTTGGTGTAACCAGTTTTCATACCATCTGCACCCGGGTAATCCTTCAGCAAGGGATTGCGGTTGGCTTGTTTAATTTTATTCCACGTAAATTCAGGTTGGCTGTAAATTTTGAAATAATCGGGATGGGTGTTGACGATGTAACGCGCAACAGTGGCAAGGTCGCGCACGCTCATACGCTGCTTGGGGTCCGGCAAACCAGTCGCATTGCCAAACGTGCTGTGGGTCATGCCCAATTCTTTGGCTTTGATCGCCATGCGTTGGGTGAAACCCAGTTCCGAACCACCAATTGCTTCGGCCAAGGCGATGCAAGCATCATTCGCTGATTGTATAATGGCGCCATGTAATAGATTATCTATCGAAATGTTAGAATTGACTTCGGCGTACATTGTCGATCCGCCGGCTTTTGAGCCGCCGCGCTTCCAAGCATTTTCACTAATTTTAATAGTTTGGTCGAGTTTCAATTCGCCCCTCTTGAGGCCATCAAACACAATTGCCTGCGTTACCAATTTACTCATGCTGGCGGGGGGAATTGCGGTATCGGCGTCTTTTTCATAGAAAATGAGACCGGACTTTCCATCAATTAATATTGCTTGCTTTGCCAAGCTCTCAAAAACAGCGGTCTCTTGGGCAAAAGTTGAGGAAGACGTTAAACAGCTCCAGACGATAACTGCAATGAACACTGTGAGGACTGAAAGATTGCGCATGTCAAAGGTTTAGTTTGCAGCGGCTAAAAAAGCAATCAACACCAGTTTATTTCAGGTTCTCCATGCTGCGCCAAGAACACATTGATTTTTGAAAATGGTTTGGACCCAAAAAATCCATTATGGGCCGACAATGGCGACGGATGGGCTGAACTTATCACCAAGTGGCGGCTGCAATCAACAAAGGCAGCTTTTTTCTGGGCATAATTGCCCCAGAGTACAAAGACAATTGGCCGTTGTTGCTCATTCACCACGCGCACAATTGCATCAGTAAAACGCTCCCAGCCCTGCCCTTGATGCGAGGCGGCTTTTCCGGCTTCTACGGTGAGAACGGAGTTTAAAAGTAACACACCTTGATTAGCCCAGCTTTGCAAATTTCCATGGAGCGGTGGTGTTAAATCTAAATCGGATTTCAATTCTTTATAGATGTTCACCAATGATGGTGGTGGTCTCACACCATGTTGCACAGAAAAACATAAGCCGTGGGCTTGGCCTTCGCCATGATAAGGGTCCTGACCGAGAATAACCACGCGCACCTTATCCAATGGGGTGGAGTTTAAGGCGTTAAACCACTCAGAGCCTTTGGGATAAATCACTTTGCCCGCTTCGCGTTCCGACATTAGAAATGCTTTGAGTGCCGCCATATAGGAAGAATCTAGCTCGCCTTGGAGCTCTTTAAGCCAAGATTCATGCAGTTTAACACTTGCAGACAATTTTGGTTCACCCATCAATATAATGTGATCTAGAATATCTGTAACTGCGTTATGGTTAAACCATGAGGCTAATCTTTGCTACTTTGATTTCACTACTAGTTTGGCTTTCGTCAAATGCATGGGCAGCTGAAAAAGTGGATTTGGCGTTGGTACTGGCCGTCGATTGTTCTGGGAGTGTCAACCCCGATGAATACAGATTGCAAATGAACGGCATTGCTGCTGCTTTTCGTGACCCTGCAATTATATCCGCAGCGACCAACGGCCCAGAGCACCGCATAGCAGTCAACCTTCTGACTTGGGGCGACCCGGACGATAAGAAATTCGAAAGTGGTTGGCACATTATATCGTCTGCGAAAGAAGGTATGGAGTTCGCTGATACTGCTGCCAACTTCACGCGACATATGGATGGTGGAACCGGAATTGGCAATGCCATCGCCTTCGGTCTGATATTAATCTCCGATGGCACTGTGCAAGGCTCACGGAGAGTGATCGATGTATCCGGCGATGGCAAAGAATCGTGGGAACTGCGTGAACCCCATTTCAAGCTTCGCGACGCCCAGCGCTTGCGAGCATTAGCTGGGGTAACGGTCAACGGTTTAGCGATAGAGACAGACGTTAAAGATCTTGCTCAATACTACCAAGATTATGTAGCTGCAGGCCCCGAAAATTTTGTCATGGTAGTTGCAAATTATCAACAATATGCCGAAGCCATTAGGCGTAAGTTGCTTTTGGAAATCAATCCAAATGTGGCGGAACTGGTGCACCCATCGCACCTGCAATAAGCGCCATGTCGGTTGCTCCAATCTCAAATAGGCCAAAGCGCATTTGATAACCCCAATTGGTTTTGCCTTTAGTGAAGTCTAAGATCTGAAGCATGGGTTCAATCATCGCAAATTGAGCAGAAAACCAGTTCACATCACGCCGAAATGGAGTGAACCCGCCGCCCATATCACCTTGATAAATCTCTCCAGCTTTAATTTGTCCGATCGCAGTAAAGGCCCGCAACTTCTCGGTGCCACCAAATTCTTTCACGGGTGAATAGTAACAGATCATATCTCCAGATTGGATGCGTCTAAGGGGTGCCGCTTTGCCGTGATTAATCTGCATAAAGCCTTCCGCACGCCCCCGCGCTACGTGATTGGCTGATGCAACTGCTATCCAGTTTTTCATTTACAGTTCTCCTGAAACATAACCTAACACCACGGGCTGTCAGGAGTTGTCAGTAGTCACTCAACCATCCATTCATGTTCAATGGTGGCAGTTTTTTCAAACATTTTTGAGGCCGAACAATATTTTTCTGAAGACAGTTTAATGGCCCGTTCAACCGCAGTGGGCTTTAAATTCTCCCCCTTCAAACGATAAATCATTTTCACATGAGTGAACACTTTGGGGTCTTCATCAGCACGGCTGGCCTCTAGTGAGACTTCACAACTCGTAACTTTTTCGCGGGATTTTTCCAAGATCATCACCACATCAAATGCCGTGCAGCCGCCAAGGCCCAGCAACATCATTTCCATGGGCCGCACACCCAAATTGCGCCCGCCATTTTCAGGTGCGCCGTCCATCACAACAGCGTGGCCGGAACCTGATTCCCCAACAAAGGTGCGGCCATTGAGCCATGTTATTTTTGCTTTCATGTTAGTCCTCTGCTTTGTCGGCAATGTGCACGTCTATATTAATCTGTCCGACAACTTTGAAAGTTAACGTCAGTTGCAGTTTTTCGCCTTTGGCCAATGGTTTTGCAAGTCCAATCAGCTGCAAATGTTTTGCAACAACCCGCATGGGAAACGGGTGGTTTGGCTCCAAGCCAAATTCCTCAACTTTTGTATCTCCATCGCGCATCTCGATTGATTGCGCCATTGGCGATAAGGCTGAGATAAGCGCATCAGCAACAGCGCCGGTGTTGAACATCGGCATCATCACGCTAGTTTCCGGCCCGTCTGATGGCAGGCCCCATGCGTGGCCAATTTCGATGGCACCCAGCTTGAAAGAATGTGCCCATGCAGCGCGTGGCAAAAAGAGAAGACCAAAGAAAAATCTGCGTTTCATTTTTCCAATTAGAAGGTCTTTAAAAAGTTTGTCGCCATGATAAAGTGCCGCATGGCTAAAGTTCATTTCACATCAAATTTACGGCGGCATGTGGATTGTCCTACAGTGGACAGCATGGGCGAGACTGTGCACAAGGTATTGGATCATGTGTTCGCAGTGAACATGCGACTGCAAACTTATGTGCTGGATGATCAAGGAGCTTTGCGCAAACACATGCGCATTTTGGTGGATGGTTTGGCTATTAGAGATTTAGAAAAACTAACAGACAAGGTGAAGCCCAACAGTGAAGTTTGGGTCATGCAAGCGCTTTCGGGAGGGTAATTTAATGGCACAGAAAATTCTAGTTTCAACACGCAAAGGTCTGTTTGAAATTGGCCGCGGCCGATCAGGTTGGACGGTTAAAGAAGGTTTTTTTCTGGGAGACAATGTTTCCCTTGCTTTACATGATTCTCGAGATGGCACTGACTACGCTACAATCAATCATGGTCATTTCGGTGTGAAATTGCACCGCCGCTTCAAGGGCAAGAAATGGGTGGAGATAGCTACCCCCAAATATCCCGAAAAACCTGAAGGATTGGTTGATCTTGATGGTTGGGGCAAGCCTGTGAAATGGACCACGCAAATGATCTGGGCGTTGGAACCGGCGGGACCAGATAAACCCAACACAATTTGGTGCGGCACCATGCCAGGCGGATTATTCCGCTCATTTGATCGCGGCGAGACATGGGAGTTGATGGAGAACCTGTGGCGGCATCCTGATCGCAACAAATGGCTGGGCGGCGGGGCTGATATTCCGGGCATCCATTCGATCTGCGTTGATCCTCGAGATTCCAATATTGTCCGCGTGGCAGTTTCTTGTGGTGGCGTGTGGGTGACCAAGGACAATGGCGTGACTTGGGCACAATCGGCACATGGCATGAAATTTGACAATGGTCCCAAATCAGAGGTTGAAAGCCCTGATGGCCAAGACCCGCATATGATGGTGCAATGTGCCAGCGACCCTAAAAAGTTTTGGGTGCAGCATCATGCCGGAATATTCAAGTCTGTGAATGATGGCCAGAAATGGACTGCTGTAAAAGCCAAACCATCATCTTTCGGCTTTGGCGTGGTGGTCCACCCGCAAGATGCCGATACGGTGTGGTTCGTGCCCGGTATTAAGGACGAAAAGCGCATTCCCGTTGATGGCGCTTTGGTAGTGACGCGCACGCGTGATGGCGGCAAGACTTTCAAAAGTTTGAAAAAAGGCCTGCCGCAAAAAAATGCCTATGATGTGGTCTTCCGTCACGGCCTTGCGATTGATGATGCAGGAAAAAGCTTGGGGATGGGTTCCAGCACTGGCAATTTATGGGTAAGCGAAAACCAAGGCGATAGCTGGGAAGCTGTCAGCAGCACGCTACCGCAGATTTATGCGGTGAGGTGGGCTTGAGATTTAGACCTTATCAGCCAGATCCACCCATTTGACGAAGCGCCAGCATCATCACCACATGGGCCTCGCCAGCACCCATATTCACAATCTTGTGCGGAACATCAGCACGAAACCGAATGGCTTCGCCTTGCTGACCGTTCTTGACTTCTGCACCCGCAGTCACTTCAATCTCACCGCTTACAACATAAAGGTGCTCGACCGTTCCTTGTGGATGTGGCTCTGATTCCAGAACGCCTTTTGGCTTGGCGTGAAAGTCATACCACTGAAAACTATCAACCAGGTTCAAAGGCCCAACGATTGCCAATCGACACAACCCATCTTGGCTTTCCAAAATTGGAATTCCCGATTTGGTTTGATGGTCAATAAACAGTGAAGATGAATCGCCACGCAACACTTCATCAACGGTGGTATCAAGAGCCCGCGACAACCGGATAACAGTCGATAAAGTTGGGTTGGTTTCGTTGCGTTCGATCTGCGAAATGATTGATTTAGCAACGCCAGATTGCTCAGACAATTCACCCAATGATAAGTTATAGGCTTTACGCAAACGTTGGATGGTTTTGCCAAGTTCAGCGCCAGATTCGCCATTGTTGGAGGGTGGAGATTTTGGCTTTGGACGAGTTGACATTGTGCTGTCCTTTGTTTAGAACTGTCGTTCTGTATAACGAACGATTTGAATTATACAAGCAATTTGCGCGTTAAATATGCGGTTTTCAATCGAAATCGCGGCGTTTGGTGAAGATTGTTTTGTGCGGATAAACGAACGGAGACTGAGAGATGCGCTATTTTCCGATCTTTTTCGATCTTCAAGATCGCAAAGTCATCGTCGTGGGCGGTGGTGAGGAAGCTGTTCGCAAAATTCGTCTTTTACTCAAAACCACAGCAAAAATCGCCGTGATCGCTCCTGAACTCCATGATGAATTGAAAAATAATTCCCGCGTTGAATGGCTTTCCACAAAATTTAATGGCTATTTGTTGGAAGGTGCAACACTAGTCTATTCGGCTGAAACCGAACTCAATGCGTGGGTGAGCAAGGAGGCCCAAGCGCGTGGTATTCCAGTTAACGCTGTTGATCAAGCAGACATTTCCACCTTCATAGTACCTTCGATAGTTGACCGTGACCCTGTGATCATCGCTATTGGAACCGAAGGCACTGCCCCGGTTCTGGGGCAAGGCTTGCGCGCCAAAATTGATGCAACTCTGCCTCAGAAATTAGGTCTTCTAGCACGCCGCGCTGCTGGATTGCGCGAACGTATTGCGCGCGAAGTTCCACATGGCCAGGTCCGCCGTGGTTTCTGGCAGAATTTCTTTTTTGGCCCAGCACGCGATGCGTTGTTTGAGGGCGATGATGTGGCCTTTGCGCTGGAAGTCAACGATGCCATCCATGATGCGGCAAGCGCCACACAAGGTTTGGTGTCTTTCGTGGGTGCAGGCCCTGGTGATCCGGAGCTATTGAC
>JANLPA010000083.1:0-9305 GCA_031366855.1 Hyphomicrobiales bacterium
ATACGGGCCAGCCCCACACCCATATCGTCATTCGGGGCAAAGACGACCGTGGCGACGATCTGATCATTACCAAGGACTACATGTCCCATGGTTTGCGTATGCGGGCGCGAGAATTCCTGACCTTGGAGCTTGGTCCCGAGATTGAACATGACATGACACTCAAACTTGCCCGCGAGGTGAATGCCGAGCGCATCACGCGCCTTGACCGTGCGCTCCTAAAATACACCGACAGGGGCTTTCTGGTGATCAGCGCTATGCCGCCGGAGGACCGGACCACCCATGCCTCGCACATGGGCCGTCTCAAAAAATTGCAGTCACTTGGACTTGTCGAAGAAAGGCAAACTGGTGTTTGGCAAATTGGGCCCGACATCGAAATCAAGTTAAAATCTCTTGGACAGCGCGGGGATATCATCAAGACGATGCACCGCGTGATGCGAGAGACCGGCATTGACCGCCCCGCAGGCAGCTTTGCCATGTTCGACACGACCAAACCTAGCAACCGGATTGTTGGTCGCGTGGCAGGCCTTGGCCTCACCGATGAAATCAACGACTGCCACTACCTCGTCATCGATGCCACTGACGGTAAAGTTCACTATGCCGATGTTGGTCATCTGCGGCCAGAGTTTGTGCCGGACAAGGGCATGATCGTCGCCATTGAAAATACATCGGTAGGAGACAGCGATAAGCAACGCACCGGACTTCGCATTCTGTCCTATCTCAATCTGGAAAAGCTTGTTGATGCTGAAGGTGCGACCTGGCTTGATAAAGAGCTAATTGGCAAGTCGCAAGAGAAACTGACTCAACAGGGATTCGGTAGCGAGGTTGCTGCTGCGATTGCACGAAGGCGGCAATGGCTAGTCACTCAGGGTCTAGGCACCATCGATTCAACAAGCAATTTCCAACCGCCGCCTCGTATGTTGGAACAGCTGCGGCAACGCGATCTTCGGCAGGCAAGTCAAATCCTGTCAAAAGAACTTGGGTTTACGAGCGCGCAGCTTGTTGAAGGCGAAAAGATTTCTGGAACCTTCAGTCGTTCGGTGGACTTGGCGAGCGGCAAATACGCCGTGATCCAAAAATCAAAGGAGTTCACCCTTGTGCCGTGGAGGCAGGAGCTTGAGCAGTTCAGGGGGAAACCATTATCAGGAACAACGAGTAACCAGGGCATCAACTGGGAATGGAATGCAAAGCGCGGTCAGGGTTTGGGGATCAAGTAAATGTCTATGCTGACGCTTGCACATATTATTCTTAGTTGAATTGTTTGGGATTTTCATTCTGCGGACCGGTTGGCAATCAGAGTGGAAGCCAATAATTTTGCCCCGTTCGTAGTGAGTTTCAGTTATTGAAGGCATGTAAAGTCCACCGCCAGACTCGCAGGATCACATATGCCAGCCAATCGACCCCCTACCAAGAAGAAGAGCAAGCCAACAACATCTAAAGTCGAGCGTTCTGGCCTGACCGATCAACGTGTTCATGCTCAGCTCTATGCAGCAATCATAGATCATCGTATCCCGCCTGGAACGGCTCTTCTTGAGGACAATTTAGCCACAGCATTTGCCGTGAGTCGCACAATTGTTCGTAAAGTTCTGCAACAGCTCTCGCACCAGAAGCTGGTTGATATTGTTCCAAACAAAGGCGCTTCAGTGGCCAAGCCAAGTGCGGAAGAAGCGCGCGAGGTATTTGAGGCACGGCGCGCAATCGAGCGCATTCTTGTAGAAAGTGCTGTTCGCATGGCCTCCGATGCGGAACTGAAAAATCTTGTGAAGCTGTCGAAGCTCGAGCAGCAAGCCCATGCGCGCGGTCAAAAATCGGAGCGACTCAAACTGTCCGGCGAATTTCATAGGCAACTGGCGGCCTTGGCGAAAAACGCTGTGCTTGAAGGGTTCTTGGCTGAACTCGTCTCTCGCACGTCATTAATAATCGCGCTCTATGAGTCTCCCGGCGCTGTGCCTTGTTCTCACACCGAACATCTGGAAATCAGCAACGCCATGACGTTGCGCGATGCGAAAAAGTCCGCCGAATTCATGGAACACCACTTACGCCACATTGAGGCTCAGATTGACTTAACCTCACATGCCGAAGCACCTGATTTTGAGAGTCTTTTTTCTAAGAGCATTGCGCGGCGCAAAAATTAGCGAGGTCTACTCAGCGGCTTTGAAGAAAGCCGTTGGCACGCGTGCCTGGCGCATACGCCGCAAGACTGCCTTTGTAAGACTTATGAAGCGGGTAGGCCAAGTCGCCACGTTTGCTGGTCTTAAGTCCTAGACCCACGAGTGCTTCGGCGAACTTGACCGCCGCTGTCACACCGTCAATAATGGGGACGCCAAGTTTGTCTTCAAGAAACTGATTCAAATCCGCCATGCCGGCGCAGCCTAATACGATGGCTCCCGAACCGTCTTCGACAATGGCCCGTTCGCATTCTGCGAGTATCATGG
Source organism: Hyphomicrobiales bacterium (assembly GCA_031366855.1). Classification (GTDB taxonomy): domain Bacteria; phylum Pseudomonadota; class Alphaproteobacteria; order Rhizobiales; family Aestuariivirgaceae; genus Aestuariivirga. Next base: position 2,433 of record JANLPA010000083.1, read on the forward strand.
CCCTTGCATTTGAATTTGGGTTTTCCAACTCAAGAACAGGGATATCGATGGCGCGCACACGGCGACAGTACTGTTCCATCCCGTAGTTTCTGACGAGGTGTTCGGCGATAATGCGTGTGCGCTCTAATGTTGTTACAACTGAAAATCCCGTCGCGATGAAACTTGCCGCATGCATGGCAGCCTCAGCAATACCCAACACGGGGCCGGCAGCAATTTCACGTGCTGCTAACAAACCGGGATCACCAAAGCATGCGATGATGTAAGCGTCTGCTTCCGGGCTCTCGTTAATGGCATCAACTAATCCGACGATACTCATTGCTTCATCATAGTGCCCCTCAATTGAAACAGCACCTGACTTTGAAGTGGCAGCGATGATAACAGTGCCCGGTGATGCAACTGCTCGGGCCGCATGGGCAATAGTTTCAGTCATCGACGACGTCGTGTTGGGGTTTATGACCTTTATTTTCATTGCATTCTTCCCTTGCAACAGGCCAATTGCCTGAAATTCAAACAAACGACGCATAACAATTGGGCACTGAGCCTGCTCAAGTGGCAACTGTATACAATCTTGTTTTTTTATTGCATGAAATTGCTTTTGAGTGCAATCTCTTTGCAGTTCTGTGGCTTGAAGATCCTCTCTCAAGGGACGTGACGCTGCCGAAAGTAATGGGACGTGGACGATTTCAAACAGGAGAGATAGATGAAAAGCATTTCAACATTTACCCGCCGCGCGTTGCTCGGATCAGCTGCAGCATTTGCATTGGCTGCTGGATCGCTTATGGCGCATGCAGCCGACGAACTGAAGATTGGATTTGTGGGTGTAACGAGCGGACCAGCCGCCGCGTGGGGCACATCCAACGTGCGTTCGATGCAAACGCTGGAAGCGATTTACAACGCAGCAGGTGGAGTCAAGATTGGCGACAAAACCTACATGATCAAGGTTGTGACCTTTGACGACCAGAAGGATCCAAAGCGCGCTGTAGAAGGCATGGAAAAAATGGCCCAGGAAGGTATCCACTATGTTGTGGGTCCAAACGTTGATGATGGTGCTGCTGCTGTTCGTCCTGTCGCGGAAAAAAATGGCATCATCTATTTCCCTTATGCTTTCCCCAAGGAACTTTACACGGCTCCTGCGTCCAATGCTGTGTTGGGCATGATCGCCAACTATCAATCGGGGCCTGCTATCTATAAATATCTGATGGAAAAAAAGGGCGTGAAAAAGGTCGCCTTTGTTGCAGCCAACGAATCTGATCCACTCAGTCAGCGTGATGGTGGTGTTGCTGCTGCCAAGGCATTGGGTCTCGAAGTTGTGGCGGAGAAAGACACCTACCAAAACGACACGCGTGATTTCACGCCGGTATTGACGCCGATTATTGCCCTGAAACCCGACTTGTTGGTTCTGTCAGGCGTGGCACCAGGCAATGCGCCCTTGTTAATCCGTTCGGCCCGTGAACTCGGCTACGAAGGATTGATCTCCACCGAAACTGCTCAAGACGCCAAGGTTTTGGCTGAAGGCGCAGGCGAGTTGGCCAATGGCTTCATTTCAGTGGGTGGTGCTTCTACTCCGGAAATCGCTTCTGACCAGATGAAAGCTTTTGTGGCAAAATACACCGAGATGTTCGGTGAATATAACGACGAGTCCAATACCAAGGTTTATGCTCTCGACTACATTCTTGAAACGCTAAAGGCCAATCCGGCAGCCATCGACAACGTCGAAGAATTTAAGAAAACCATGGACACGTTCTCAGCACCCAATCCCTACCTCAAGGGTGATGCGAAGTTGAGCTACGTTGGAACCACTTCATTTGGCCAAAAGCGCCAGGTTGCAGTTCCAATGGTGGTCAACGAATACAAGGACGGAGCATTCCAGACACTGTTCGTCGGAAACGTTGACTAACCTCCCCTTCGCCAGCGATAGGGCCTGACCCAACGTCAGGCCCTTCTTTTATTGATTTGGGGTAAGGTGAGCACCATGGAACAGGTCATCGCAAACGGACTCTACTTGGGTGCGCAATATGCACTGATCGCACTTGGCCTGACGCTCATTTTTGGCCTGATGAATGTGCTCAATTTTGCCCATGGCCAAATGTATGTTCTCGGAGGATTCATCACCTATGCGGTCTATGGCCAATTGGGCCTGCCATTTCCCTTGGCGGTGATTGCCTCTGGTGCCACATTGTTCGTCATTGGCGGTTTGATGGAACGCTATTTGTTTCGCACTGTCATAAAGCGAAGCCATCGCGAAGAAAGCACCATGTTGCTGGCTGCCGCCACGGCTTTTTTCTTTGACGCCGTCATTCTGCTGGTGTTTGGTGAAAAGCAGCGTGGTGTGCCCAAAATCGTCAAGGGCGTATTCAACGATTTCGGCATCATACTGCCCTATGACCGTTTGCTGGTTGGCTTGATCGCCGCGATATTCATCATCGGCTTCATCCTGCTGATGAAATACACAAAGCCGGGCCGAGCCATGCGTGCCCTAGCCCAAGATCGTGTTGCAGCACAATTGATGGGTGTCGAAGTTGAGCGTTACACCATGCTGGGCTTTGCCCTTGGTGCCATGTTGGCAGGTATCACTGGTGGATTGCTGGTGACCATTACAGGTGTCAATGCAGGTATCGGCGGCCCAATCTCGATCAAGGCTTTCACCATGATCATGATCGGTGGTGCAGGTGTTGTTGGGGGTGCCATCGCCGGTGGTTTTATTCTCGGCATGATGGAGTCTGTTGGGCTTACTGTTCTGCGTGAATATGGCGACGTCACCTATCTCGTGATTTTTGCATCATTGATGGTGTTTCTCAGCATCAGGCCTAATGGCCTGATGGGCAAGCCTTGGGGATGAGTCGATCATGTCGCAGAACAAGAAAATTCTCGCCGTTGCCGTCTTCCTGCTGGCTGTCTTCGTTATTGTTCCGGTGTTGATCGGCGCAACTGGCCGCAAGGATTTATATTATACTCTCACCTCAGTGGCGCTGCTGTCGATTGCCAGTGCTGGCGTGTGGCTGACATTTTTTATCGGTCGCATCAATATTGGCCAAGGGGCCTATGCCCTCATGGGGGGTTATGTCTCTGCCGTCATGGTGATGACCTATGGCGTGTCGTTTTGGTGGACGCTCCCCATTGCGGGCATCTTCTGTGCCGTTGCCAGTATTTTGATCGGTTTTCCGATTCTGAGATTGCGCGGCGTTTACTTCGCGATGGTCACGCTGGTACTTACAGAAGTTACACGGCTGCTGGCTTTGACGTTGCCTATTACAAGTGGCGCCAAAGGCATCACCAGCATTCCACTGCCCGGCGCTCTGTCACTATTTGGAATAACAATCATCCCTGATTTCGCCAGCATAGAAAATCCACGCATTGCATTTTACTATTTGGCGGCTGTTCTGATGACCTTGTGTTTTGTGGGCATGTACCGACTGGTGAATTCACGCATCGGTCATATCTGTATGTCTCTACAGCAGAATGAGGAACTGGCATCATCGATTGGCGTCAACATTGCTTACTTGCGACTCATCGCCTATGCAATTTCATCCTTCCTGGGCGGCATTAGCGGTGCGGTGTTCGTTGCGGCAACACAGTCGGTCTACCCATCCAGTTTCACCGTGACCGACTCTGTCAACTTCATGCTCAATTGTTTCCTTGGGGGCTTGGGTTATGTCTTCGGGCCAATGCTCGGAACACTCGTTTTGTATTTCGGATGGAACCTGTTGTTCGAAACAGGCAAGTTCCAGCTGTTGATCTATTCAACACTGATGATTGTCCTGATGCTGGTTTTGCCCAACGGCATTTTGAGCCTGCGCTCACTCTGGAAGAAGGGGTGAAGCATGGCGCACATTCTTGAAGTCAAAGGTATGACAAAGCGCTTCGGTGGCCTCACTGCGGTGAACGATGTCAGCTTCGTTGTGAACGAAAGAGAAATTCTTTCAGTCATCGGCCCCAATGGTGCTGGCAAGTCAACCCTGTTCAAACTAATTTCCTCGTTTCTGAAACCCACTTCTGGAGAGGTGACATTCAGGGGTGAACGCATTTCAAATTTGGCACCGCACATCGCTGCGCGAAAAGGTGTGGTGCGCACATTCCAGGAAACCACCATCTTCCGCAACATGACGGTGCGCGACAATGTGATCATTGCCCATCATCTGCGCTCGAAAGCTTCGCTGCTTGGATATTTCTTTGGTACAAAGGCAGCCAAGCAAGATGAAGCGGAGTTTGGTTCCTCTGCTGATGAAATCCTGGGTTTCCTAGGTCTCGACTCTATTGCAGATGAGGTTGCCAAAAATTTGCCCCACGGCCATCTACGGGCGCTCGGCATTGCCATTGGTCTAGCCACCAGCCCGACCATTCTGCTACTCGACGAGCCATTTGCTGGCATGAACCATGACGAAACCATGAAGGCCGTGGCAATGGTTCGAAAACTGCGGGATCGTGGATTGACAGTTCTGCTGGTGGAGCATGACATGCCAGCCGTCATGAAAATATCGGATCGTATCGTGGTGTTGAATTTCGGCGAGAGGATTGCAGAAGGAACGCCTGCTGAAATACAGAATAATGCCCGCGTCATTGAAGCCTATCTGGGTGTCGAAGACGAAGCGATTGGACTGTGACCATGAACCAAATTCTCGATTTCAAAAATGTCGAACTCTATTACGATCACGTCTATGCCCTTAAAGGTGTGTCACTCACTGTCAATGAAGGAGAGACGGTGGCGCTGATTGGTGCAAATGGTGCTGGCAAGTCATCCATTCTCCGCGCCATTACGGGGCTTCGTAAAATAAAATCTGGCGAAATCTATTACAACGGCAAGCGTATCGACGGAGCCAACCCGGCGGAACTTGTGAGGTCTGGTATCGCCATGGTGCCCGAAGGTCGGCACGTATTCCCTTATATGACCGTCAAAGACAATCTGCTGATTGGTGCATTCACACGAAACGACAAGGCCGACATCGCCCGTACGCTGGAAATGGTGCTTGGTCGTTTCCCGCGTTTGAAAGAACGATATTCGCAGGCCGCAGGCACCATGAGCGGCGGCGAACAGCAGATGATGGTCATCGGGCGTGCGCTGATGGCGAAGCCAAAATTGTTGCTGTTGGATGAGCCATCGCTCGGTGTCGCTCCAAAATTGGTGCAGGATATCGCACGGTCAATCGTCGCCATCAACCGCGATGAAAAGGTAAGCGTATTGCTGGTCGAACAGAATTCCCGCATGGCGCTTCGCATTTCGCAACGAGCTTACGCACTAACAACGGGCAGCATTGCCCTCGCAGGAAAATCAGATGAGCTGCTGAAGGATGATCGTGTAAGGGCGCTTTATCTTGGAGGCGAAGTCTGACGACTTTTCATGAGACGAATAAAATAAGTATTCACTGGCAAATTTGCGAAGTCTTGGACAGTCGTTTGTTTGCCATCGGTCAATAAAAAAGATAAATATTGATCGTTGTTGAGTGATGTCGCTCTTTCCAATTTGTGAAGTGAATAACATCCCAGTTAGCATGTGATCTGATTGGTCTGTGATCAGTCATAATGAGTAGTCGATAGTTGTAGAATTCAGTTTCTAAAAATATTATGCATGCCAAAACAATTTCCTTCCCGCGTTTTCCCGCCTTTCCCAATTGAGCAAACAGGTACTTTGCGGCGATGCTTGGACCACATTCCGGAATGATCCGGTGTGCAATCCGAGTGGATGCAGAATGTCACCGACTAAGATTCTTGTTGGGCAGGGATGCCTTGTTGTTTCGATTGTGGCGGGAGGCCTCTGGGCTTCGACACAATGGACAGCGGCGATGTTGGGCAATCAACCACGTCTGGGAGCACCGCTTACATCGGTCTTCGGTCAGCCCATCTATGCGCCGTGGCGACTGTTTGAATGGTGGTATGCCTATGAAGCCTACGCACCAGCGGTGTTTCGGAAAGCCGGAATGTTTGCAGCAGGCAGCGGCATTGCCGGAACATTGGTTGCCATTGCAGGCTCGTTATGGCGCGCAAGACAGAACAAGCTGGTCACAACCTATGGCTCGGCCCGCTGGGCCAATATTGAAGAACTCAAGTCAGCCAAACTTTTCTCTGGGCAAGGCGTGTTTCTGGGGAAGCTGGGCCAGTCCTACCTCCGTCACAATGGCCCAGAGCATATTCTGGCTTTTGCACCAACCCGATCGGGCAAGGGTGTTGGCCTCGTCATTCCGACACTGCTGACCTGGCCCCACTCCACGGTCATTCATGACATCAAGGGCGAGAACTGGCAGTTGACGGCAGGTTTCCGGTCGACGTTCTCGCATTGTCTGTTGTTCAATCCTGCTGACCCCAAAAGTGCGCGTTACAATCCACTGTTGGAAGTGCGCAAAGGCGAATGGGAAGTACGTGATGTCCAGAACATTGCCGATATTTTGGTTGACCCTGAAGGGGCACTTGAACGGCGGAACCATTGGGAGAAAACCAGCCACGCCCTACTGGTGGGTGTGATCCTGCATGTCCTCTATGCCGAAGGCGAGAAGACCCTTGCCCGTGTCGCATCATTCATGTCCGACCCATCACGTTCCATCGAACGTACTTTGCGGGTGATGATGTCCACCAATCATATGGGCACAAACGCAGAACCCAAAGTCCATCCGGTTATCGCTTCGATTGCCCGCGAACTCCTTAATAAGTCTGAGAATGAGCGGTCAGGTGTCCTCTCCACAGCAATGAGCTACTTAGGTCTGTATCGCGATCCAGTCGTGGCGCGGAGGGTTTCCCAAAGTTCAAGATCAGCCATCACACCGAATTATGGCAGTCATTGGATGCAAAGGACGGTATGAAAAAATTCGGTTGTGCTGGTTACTACAAGGGAACTTGGGTGTGGTACGACTCTTGGATTGCCCGCGTTCGCGCGCATTGCCAAGA
>JANLPA010000085.1:0-42033 GCA_031366855.1 Hyphomicrobiales bacterium
TTTTTCACTGAGGAGACTTTTGCTTCCCTTATCGTTCTGGCGCGCAGGCTGGAACGGGGAATTGCAGAAGTTATCATCAAATATGATTTGCCATGGCATGTGACCCGCGTGGGAGCCCGCGTGGAGTTTATGTGTTGCGAAGCCCCGCCCAGGAATGGCCATGAGGCTTCAAAAGTGATCCACCAGCCGATTGACGCGGCGGTGCATCATTATCTACTTAATCGCGGTGTGGTGATCACACCGTTTCATAATATGATGCTCATTTGTCCAGCGACACTTGAGAAAAATGTCAGTACACTGATCAATGAATTAGATCATTGCATTTCAGAGCTGATTTAAAATTGGAGACTAAAAATGCCTATCGTAACGCCAAAGCTTGGAGCCGAAGCGCAAAGATTTCTTGAGGCTAATCTTGATATTGTATCCGTTCAGGTGATCTGGACTGACATGTGCGGAGTAATCCGCGGAAAAGTTCTGCGCCGTGATGAAGTAATCCCCGCGTGGAATGATGGCCGGTTCCTGCCCATTTCAGCACTGGTTTTAGATGTGACCGGGCAAGATGTTCCTGAAACTGGTTTAGTGTTTGATGAGGGTGACCGCGATCTGATTTTGTGGCCGGTGCCCGGCACATTTGTGCGTGTGCCATGGTTGGAAGAACCAACGGCGCAATATACGGGCCATGTGCATGATTTGGATGGTGTGCCGCATTATGCTGACCCGCGCAATGCATTGCAACGCATTGTGAAGCGTTTCAAAGAAGAGCTTGGCATGAACCCGGTGGGGGCTGTTGAACTTGAGTTTTATTTAATGGACCGAAAGAGCGCTTTAGAAGGTGTGCCAATTTCGCCAAAGGCTTTGATCAATGAGCATCGGCCCAAGCATCATCAAGCTTATCACTTACAAGACACCGATGATTTTGCGCCGTTCTTTAAAGACCTTTATGCCTTCTGCGAAATTCAAGATTTGCCAGCCAAAACTTTGATTTCGGAATATGGGCCGGGGCAGATGGAAATTGTTTTACGTCATCGTACCGATATTTTGGATGCGTGTGACGAAGGCATAATGTTAAAGCGGCTGATCAAGGCCACCGCTGAAAAGCATGGGCTGTGCGCCACATTCATGGCCAAGCCCTATGCCGATTGGACTGGTTCAGGAATGCATATTCATGTGAGCTTGGAAGGTGAAGACGGCCAAAACCTTTTTGCCGCCGATGATCCAACGCAAAATGAATTGCTGCTCAACGCTATTGGTGGTCTCAAAACGACTATGGCAGAATCGATGTTGATTTTTGCACCCAATGCCAATTCCTATCGTCGTTTCCGCCGCTCGTCTTATGCGCCGGTTGCAGCCACATGGGGCATAAACAATCGCACAGTGGCTTTGCGTGTGCCAGCTGGTAATGCAAATTCATGCCGCATTGAACATCGTCCATCAGGTGCGGATGCAAACCCATATCTGGTGATGGGGGCGATTTTGGCGGGGATGCATTATGGCATCACTGAAAAAATTGACCCAGGTTCTCCAATCACAGGCAATGGTTACGAACGCCGTGCCAAACATATTCCCGGCAATTGGTTTGAAGCGATTGATGCATTCTATCGCGCTTCAATTCTCAAGGAATATTTCGGCAAAGAGTTTGTTGATACGTTTGCCACGCTGAAAGAAGTGGAAGCCGATAGGTTCTTTGCTGAACCCACCATCCGCGATTTTGAGTGGTATTTGCGCACAGTATAATAAGACGATAAGAGGGCGCATCATTCAAAGGACTAATGATGCGCCCCACACCTGTAACCTGCATAGCAAAATCAAATGATCGCCTTGGCGAAGGCTGCATGTGGGATGATAAAACGCAATCGCTGTGGTGGCTGGATATTCCGCTGCCATCGCGCATTCATAAATTAAATCCCGCAACGGGTGCTCATCAGAGCTGGCAGTTCAATGTTATTCTAACGGCTATGGCCTTGCGGGCTGATGGCACTTTGCTGGTGGGCGGCGAATATGGGCTTTATATGTTTAATCCTGCGACTGGCGCTCTCACTGAATTTTCTCAACCGGAAAATCGTGAGGGCAATCGTGGTAATGATGGTGCTGCGGATGCGAGTGGGCGCTTTTGGTTTGGTACCATGCAGCAAAACATTGGGCCAGCTGGCGAAGACCTCGACATAACGCGCAGTTCGGGTGCGCTCTATCGTGTAGAAAAAGATGGTTCATCACAGTTGATGGTTGATGACGTTGGGGTTTCCAATGGGCCATGCTGGTCTCATGATAATTCGGTTTTCTATTTTTCAGATTCGAAGGCCCAAATTATTTGGGCCTATGATTTTGATTTGAGTTCAGGTGATATTTCTAATCGCCGCATTCACAATGATACGAAAGATCATGGCTATCCCGATGGCGCCACAGTGGATGCGGAAGGCTTTATCTGGAGTGCGCGCTGGGAAGGCTCTTGCGTGTTACGCATCGATCCCAAAGGCCGGATTGACCGAGTCGTTTCCATGCCAGCCTCGCGGCCCACTTGCGTTTGTTTTGGCGGACCTAATCTTGATGTGATGTATGTCACGTCATCGCGGGCCCACGTTGCGGCCGATGTTTTGATGCAATACCCCCTTCAAGGCGGAGTATTTTGTTTTGATCCACAAGTGAAAGGCTTTGCCAAGCATCGCTTTGGCGGCTAATTGTATGACAAATCATTGGGAGCTTAAAACATGAACCTCATACAATTTATCGATGCCAAAAATAAACGTGCTGTGGGCTTGGTGAGTGGCGGCAAAATTATCAAATTAAAACGCGCCACACGCATGACCGAGCTTGCTACGCTGGCTTTAAGCGAAGGAAAAAGTCTGAACGTCACGGCCAATAATTTGGCCACTGCAACAACTGAAGATTATGCGGCAGCGTTGAAAGAAAAGCGCGTGTTGCCGCCGCTCACACATGATGATGCGGCGCATTGCATTATAACTGGCACCGGCCTCACGCATTTGGGATCAGCCTCAGCGCGCGATTCCATGCACAAGAAATTAGATGGCGAAGCAGCGCTTACGGATTCATTGCGCATGTTCAAGCAAGGCCTAGAAGGCGGCAAGCCTGCCAAGGGCACAGCTGGCGTGCAGCCGGAATGGTTTTATAAAGGGGACGGCCGCTGGTTGGTTGCTCCGGGTGCCGCCTTGCCCAAGCCCTCATTCGCATTGGATGGTGGCGAGGAGCCAGAGCTGGCTGGGCTTTATATGATTGATGCCAAGGGTAAGCCGGTGCGTTTGGGATTTGCCATAGGCAATGAATATTCTGACCATGTGACCGAACGGCAAAACTATCTCTTGCTGGCGCATTCAAAATTGCGCCATTGTTCGATTGGGCCTGAGATGGTTTCGGGCGCAATCCCTTCGCATATTGAAGGCATGAGCCGCATTCTTCGCAAAGGCAAAACCATTTGGGAGAAGCCATTTCTCACTGGTGAAGGCAACATGAGCCACACCATTGCGAATTTGGAATACCACCACTTCAAGTATGATGCTTTTCGTGTGCCGGGAGACGTGCATATTCATTTCTTTGGCACAGCGACGCTGAGCATTGCAGATGGGGTTTCAACAGAAGATGGTGACGTTTTTGAAATTGAAGCCAAACCATTTGGGGCTGCTTTGCGCAATCCACTGAAAGCCATGAAACAGATATTTAAGCCCGGTGGAGTGAAAGCGTTGTGAGGCATAAACCGTTTATCGCTCTTGACTGGGGCACCACATCGTTCCGCGCTTATCTTGTGGGGGCAGACGGCGTTGTGCAGGATCAATTTGCCGCGGCGGAAGGGATTCTTGCCGTCAAAGATGGTGACTTTGAAGCTGTTTTAGAGAGCCATATTGGAAGCTGGGATAAATCATTGCCAGTGGTTGCTGCGGGCATGATCACCAGCCGACAGGGATGGGTTGAACTTGCCTATGCTGATTGCCCAGCAGGGCCAGCGGATATTGCAAAACATATTCATGTTCTAAAAGCTAGAAGCGGCCGCACCATTCATTTTCTCACTGGGCTTCATTTGGCGGGTGGTTTGCTTGGCCACGATGTGATGCGCAGTGAAGAGACGCAAGTTTTTGGTTCGCTTGATGTGGGGGCCTCACATTTTGTAACGCCGGGGACCCATAGCAAATGGATTGATGTGGTGGATGGCCGTATTGTAAATTTTGCAACTTATATCACGGGCGAAATGTTCTCAGTGCTGCGCAACCATTCCATTCTCGGGCGCCTGATGACCTCCGATGCTGATAATGAGGCGGCGTTTATCAAAGGCGTTGATAAGGCCTTTGCTGATCCTGCTGGATTTTTGCATTCGCTGTTTTCGGTGCGTAGCCTTGGGCTGTTTAATGAAGTGCCGACCGATCATTTAGAATCCTATCTTTCAGGCATTGTGATTGGCACCGAAGTGGCTCATGCCACGCTGAGCAATGATCGTGCCGCCAAATATGTGGTGTTGGCGTCGCCTGGAATTGGCGGGCGCTATCTGCGTGCTTTGAAACATGCTGGGCTTGATGCGGTGATGGGTGATCCATTGGCGGTGATTAAAGGTGAAGCTGCGGTGGCGCGAATGGCAGGAATTATTTAGATGACACTTGAAGAAGCCTTGAATGAATGCGGCATAGTGGCGATTTTACGCGGTGTCTCGCCGGATGAAGCCATCGGCGTAGGGCAGGCGCTTTTTGAAGCAGGCGTTCGCGTGGTTGAGGTGCCGCTGAATTCGCCAGCACCATTTTTATCAATTGCTAAATTGGTAAAAGAATTTGCGGACCGCATGATTGTGGGGGCTGGCACGGTTTTAACTATTCAGGATGTGAATATGCTCAAATCTGCTGGTGGTGAAATTTGTGTTTCGCCAGATTGCAATGAAGCTGTAATTGCACGGGCCAAGGAATTGCAAATGGTGCCGCTCCCCGGCGTGTTCACGCCAACTGAAGCCTTTGCGGCCATTCGCGCCGGAGCCACGAATTTAAAATTATTTCCGGCTGAAGCGGCAAGCCCTGCAGTGATCAAAGCGTGGAAAGCGGTATTACCCAAGAGCGTCAAGATTTATGCCGTAGGTGGGGTGACGCCAGAAAACATGAGTGAGTGGTTGGCGGCTGGTGCTTCAGGTTTTGGCATTGGGTCCAGCATTTATAAGCCGGGCATGAGTGTTGATGCGGTGCGCGAAGCTGCGGGAAAATTGGTTTCCGCTTGGAATGTTGCAAAAGGAAAATAAGATGAAGGTTGCATTGGTCACAGGCGCTGGTTCTGGCATTGGCAAGGCCTGCGCTGTGGCACTTGGCAAAGCTGGCTATGCCGTGGTGCTGGCGGGGCGGCGCTTGGATGCTTTGCAAGATGTAGCCAAGATTATGGAAGGCCAAACACTGTGTGTTTCCACTGATGTGTCTGATGCCACATCGGTCGCTGTATTATTTGCAGCGATCAAAGAAAAATTCGGTCGGCTTGATGTGTTGTTCAACAATGCTGGCACGGGCGCGCCCGGCACGGCGATGCTCGAAGATTTAACATTTGAGCAGTGGCAAAATGTTGTGAACGTCAATCTCACAGGGCCATTTTTATGCACGCAAGAGGCGTTCAAGATTATGAAGGCGCAAGACCCTCAAGGTGGGCGCATTATCAACAATGGTTCCATTTCTGCCCATGCACCACGGCCGAATTCAGCGCCATATACAGCCACTAAACATGCCATTACTGGTTTGACCAAATCCACCTCTCTTGATGGCCGGAAATATAATATCGCGGCTGGGCAAATTGATATTGGTAATGCGGCATCAGCGATGACCGCGCGCATGAGCGGTGGAGTGCCGCAAGCCGATGGCACCATTATGCCGGAGCCCACTATGGATGTGGAGGATGTGGCGCGCAGCGTGGTGTTTATGGCTTCGCTGCCGCTTGATTCAAATGTTCTCACGATGACGGTGATGGCCACCAAAATGCCATTGGTGGGACGTGGCTAAATGAAAATTAGTGGACGTGGAACGATCCTGCTCACATTTGCAGCTTTTGGTGCATTTGTGGGAACCAATGTTGGGGCGTTTCCAACAATTTTAAAACATGCAGGTGTTTCATCTGAATTATTTGGTTTGGTGGGGGCCATTGGTATGCTCGCCAACATCTTGCTGATGGCTTTGGGCGGCGTGATCAACCGTTATTTTGATCACCGCACGGTATTGCTGTGGATTGTGCCTGTGGCCTTCATTTCAGTTTTGATGGCGCAACTGGCGTTCTCGCCATTGAGTTTTGTGTTGGCGGCAATCTTTATCAGTATGGCCTTGGGCACTATGGATTTATTTATGAATGCTGAAGGGGCGTCGATTGAGCAAGAACATAAGAACACAATTTTCAGCGCCTATCATGGCAGTGCATCTTTAACGATGGGCCTATTTGCAATCATCAGCAGCATTGTTTCAGTTTGGCTGGCACCATGGTTTGTAACCTTGTTTACACTTGTTCCAGTGGCGCTTGCCTATATAGCAATTTACGTCAACATTCCGCACCGTAAAACTGTGGTGCATGATGTTGAAAAAGGCTCGAAAGTTTTGCCTTATAAGCTTCTCACATTTATCGGATTAGCGGCAGGCTTTGGGGTGACCAGTGAAGTTGCTTGTGTGCAATGGGCCGGGCAATTGCTCAATTCGATTGCGCCAAGCTTGGCCGCTTATTCTGGTTTAGGTTTAGCTTTTTATGGATTATGCAGCGGCGTGATGCGCTTGTTCAGCGACCGAATTCGCGCTACCTATGGTGACCGCAATGTGATGGTGGTGTGTTTATCCATTGGCATTTTGGGGTTCATAATTCTGAGCTTTGCGCCGGGCTTTGCAATTTCTGTTTTGGCCTTTGCTGCCGTGGGCATTGGCCTCTCGGTGGTGTTTCCATGTTTGTTTGCATTGGCGGCAAGGTTAGTGCCTGATCATAAAGCAGCGGCCATGGGATATTTTGCAATGATCGGTGGAGCGCCGCGTGTGGTGCTCCCGTGGGTGCTAGGCTTTGTGGCGCAGAGCTACGGTTTGAGTTCAGTGTTTATTGTGACAGCGTTGGTTTCTGCCACGGCATTGTTGATTATTGTGACGACGTTTTCAAAGACTGAGGCGGGTCTGCAAAGACCATAACATTTCCTTCTCCCCTTGAGGGAGAAGGTGGCGCGAAGTGCCGGATGAGGGGGCTGCTGGCAATTAAACTCGCTGCGCCAACCCCTCATCCTACGCATTTTTGAAAAAAAATGCTTACCTCGCGCAAAAATAGCGCGATCCACCTTCTCCCTCAAGGGGAGAAGGCAGCGTTGTCATTTAAGCTGCTTTCGTTGTTTCAATGGCCTTCAGCTTTGTCGCACCATTGCCAATTGGAATTTGGCGGGGCTTTAAAGCTTCAGGCACTTCGCGCTTCAGGGCAATGTGCAATAGGCCATTGTCCATATCAGCACCTTTCACTTCCACATGGTCAGCCATTTGGAAGCGGCGTTCAAAACCGCGTGCGGCAATGCCTTGGTGCAAAACTTCAGCTGAGGAAGCTTGCTTATCGGCTTTCTTGCCAGTGACGGTGAGAGTGTTGCCCTTGGCTTCGATGTTCACATCATTTGGACCAAAGCCAGCAATGGCCATAGTGATGCGATATTCATCTTCGCCAACGCGTTCAATGTTATAGGGCGGATAAGAATTGGTTTCCACGGATGCGGCTTCGTCCAGCAAACGGAACAAGCGGTCAAAGCCAATGGATGAGCGATAGAGGGGGGTGTAGTCAAACATGTCATATTCTCCTTGAAGCAATACAGACTTTTCAAATGTGAACCCGGAATGGCGTTCACAGGCTGAGAGATAGGGATGGGTTTTTGGCTTTCAAGGGGGCCTCGCATCAATATGAACGGCAGATGAACGGCCTATTGGGGTTTCGTTCAAGTTCGGTTGGCTAGAAGAGCACCACTAGAGATCGATGGGTGGCATCGGTCAGGTAAACTCAGGAGAGTTCAAATGTTCAAAAAATCCCTTATCGCAGCTGCAGCCCTTGCTACAGTGGTTTCATTGGCAGCAGTTCCAGCAAAAGCTGAAACAAATGTCGATTTTAATGTTGGCTTTGGGTTTGGTGGTTTTGGTCCAGATTACGGCCCAGGTTATGGCGACGGCTATGATGATGATTTTCCTGACTATGGCTATTATCATCACCCACGCCCACGCCCAATCCATTATGGTGTGAGCTGTGGTCAAGGCCGCGACATTGTGCGCTCAGCTGGCTTTCGCCATGTAACGGCTTACGATTGCTCAGCGCCTACCTATGGCTACAAAGCTTGGCGTGATGGTGACCTCTATAAAGTTAAGGTGAGCTATAACGGCCGCATTATTTCGGTTCGCCCGATTTGGTAATTAGCTTTGTTGGTATTTAGGAGGGCGGAGGATTTTCCCTCCGCCATTTTTCTTATGATTGCCGCAATCGCGCCGTTTTTCTGCTCTGAAGTTCCATCAGAAACGGCATGTTATTATTGGGAATAGAGGTGGGTTATGAATCGTAAATTGTTTGGCAGCGTAATGCTCACAGCTTTGAGTTTAGCAATTTTAACTTCGGCACCGGCTGAAGCACGCAGCCGCTTGTTCTGGTGGCAGCATGACCGCAACTATGAAGCGCCGCAATATGACAGTTATGAAGATGACAACTATTCTGACGAACAGAATGCCGATGTTGAAGAGCAATTCAACCAAGCGCAATATGAACTTTATATGCGCGAGATGCGCCATCCGCGCCGCCAGCGCTATGTGGAATCCTATTATGATCCGCAGTTTGATGTGCCGGCCTATGCAAAACCCGCACCTAAAAAAATGAAGAAGACGGTTGCAAAAGTTGCTTTGGCAAAACCAGTGGTGAAGGCTTTGCCGCCGAACGACAAAACCATTCAGACGGCTTCGCTCTCAAAACGCTTTGACGACAAAGTTGCTCCAAGTAAAGTTGATTGCAAAAAAGGTGCCGCCATTGTGTCAGGCTATGGCTTTAGCGCTGTGACAACCAAATCCTGTACGGGTGCAACTTTGGTTTATGGTGCCACGCGTAGCGGCAAGAATTTTGAAATTCAAGTAAGCTCAGCCAATGGCGAGTTGACCAACGTCAAAAAACTCTAAGTTTTCATGGCTTGTTCTAGGGGTTGCGAGCAGCTAAACGCAGCGCCTAGGATTTTGCTGACATGAAATTTTTTACCACTGCTGAAAATCAAGCCCCGGATGGGGCTGTCTGTCATGATGTGCTGACGGCTGATGATGTGCATTTGCGCGCGGTGGTAACACGACAATCGCGAGCCAGAGGCACGGTGTTTATTCTCAATGGTAGAGCTGATTTTTTAGAGCGTTATTTTGAAACCATGCGTGATATGAGCAAGCGTAGGCTTGCTGTGGTGACCTTTGATTGGCGCGGGCAGGGTGGTTCGCAAAGATTGCTCAAAGACCCGTTGCGCAGTTATATTAAAAATTTTGCTCACTATGATTTAGATTTGGCGGCGATTATTTCTTTAGCGCAGCGCTTGGATTTTCCTGAACCCTATTTTGCTTTGGCCCATTCAACGGGGGGGCATATTTTGCTGCGGTCACTGCGTGATAAAACTTATTTCAAACGTGCCTTTATTACTTCGCCGCTGTTGGGTTTCAATTATGGGCGCTGGCCTTTGCCAGTGGTTCATGGGTTGAATTTTTTGACTGCCATTACAGGATTGGGTTGGCTTTATTTGCCGGGCTTTGCGCGAGGGCCTATGCGACGCGAAGAATATCCCAACAATCCACTCACATCAGACCGCGCACGCTGGAACCGCGATACGACAACACTTGAAGAACATCCTGAATTGGGCTTAGGCGGCCCCACTTATGCGTGGTTGCGGGCGGCCATGAAAAGCTTGGTCGAGCTGCACATTTGGCCCAAGCATAAAGGCCCAACATGTCCCACAATGATTGTAATGGCGGGGCAGGACCGGGTGGTGAATAATCGCGGCATTAGGCAATTTGTGGACCGGGTGCCTGGAATTTCGCTGCTTAGTATTCCCAGCTCTCGTCATGAAATATTGAATGAAACCAATATGATACGCGAGAAATTTCTGGCTGCTTTTGACTCGTTTATGGGCTTTGATATTTAAGCACAATCGATAAATTGCTTATCTATGCTGCACGTGCTAAGTGCCGCCCATTCCTTCACGCTTAATGAGAGTTGGCGCTTCATGAATTTGCGCAATATTGCGATTATTGCCCACGTAGATCACGGCAAAACCACACTGATTGACCGCTTGCTTGCGCAATCGGGTTCCTTCCGTGAAAACCAAAAAGTGGCTGAACGCGCCATGGATTCCAATGATTTGGAACGTGAACGCGGCATTACAATTTTGGCGAAGGTGACTTCGCTGAACTGGAAAGACACGCGCATCAATATCGTTGATACGCCAGGCCACGCCGATTTCGGTGGTGAAGTTGAACGTATTTTGAACATGGTGGATGGTGCTGTGCTTTTGGTGGATGCTGCCGAAGGCCCGATGCCGCAGACTAAATTCGTTTTGCAAAAGGCCTTGAAGCTGGGCTTGAAGCCGATTGTGTTGATCAACAAGATTGACCGCCCTGATGGCCGCCATGTTGAAGTTGTGAATGAAGTTTTTGACTTGTTCGCTGCTCTGGAAGCCACAGACGAGCAACTTGATTTCCCGATTATCTATGGTTCTGCCAAGCAAGGCTGGATGAGCACGACGCCGGAAAAGCAGGCTGATGATATGTCGGCTTTGTTTGATGAGATTGTTCGTCATTTTAAGCCACCTGTTATTGAGCCTGGTCCGTTCCGTTTGTTGGTGACAACCATTGAAGCCAACCCATTCTTGGGCCGCGTTCTCACAGGCCGCATTCGTTCAGGTTCGGTTAAAACCAACCAAGCCGTTAAGTCTTTGGCGCGTGATGGCACGGTTGTTGAAACTGGTCGCGTTTCAAAGGTTCTGTCGTTTCGTGGTTTGGAGCGTATTCCCGTTGAGGAAGCTTTTGCCGGCGATATTATTGCCATCTCTGGTTTGGTAACGACGACCGTTGCCGATACGATTTGTGATCCTGCTGTCACCGAAGCCATTCAAGCCCAACCGATTGATCCACCAACATTGACAATGACCTTCCGCATTAATGACGGCCCCTTGGCTGGCAAAGAAGGCGACAAAGTTCAATCCCGCGTTATTCGTGATCGTTTGATGCGTGAAGCTGAAGGCAATGTGGCTTTGAAGGTATCAGCTTCTGAATCAGAAACTGATGCGTTTGAAGTTGCGGGCCGTGGCGAATTGCAATTGGGCATTTTGATTGAAACCATGCGCCGCGAAGGCTTCGAACTCACCGTGGGCCGCCCACGCGTTGTGTTCAAAATGGATGAAGCAACTGGCGAAAAGCTGGAGCCAATTGAAGAAGTCGTTGTTGACGTTGATGAAGAATATACAGGCATTGTGGTTCAGAAACTGTCTGAGCGCCGCGCTGAAATGCGCGATATGCGCCCTTCAGGCCAAGGCCGCCAACGTATTGTGTTCCATGCGCCAACGCGCGGCCTCATCGGTTATCAAGGCGAGTTGATGTCGGATACGCGCGGCACGGCGATTATGAACCGCCTGTTCCACGCTTACGCACCACATGTGGGTGAAATTCCAAGCCGCCACACCGGCGCTTTGTTGTCGAACTCTGATGGCGATGCTGTGGCTTATGCAATTTTCAACCTGCAAGACCGTGGTCCGATGTTTATTGAACATGGCACCAAGGTTTATGCAGGCATGATCATTGGCGAACACACGCGCGGCAATGACCTTGAACTCAACGTGATCAAGGGCAAGAAGCTCACCAACGTGCGCGCATCTGGTAAGGATGAAGCTGTTGTGCTCACACCACCGATCAAGATGTCGTTGGAAAAAGCTCTGGCTTATGTGGGTGAAGATGAGTTGGTGGAAATTACGCCAAAGTCTATTCGCCTACGAAAGATCTATCTCGATCCAAACGAACGCAAACGCATGAGCCGAGCCAAGGAAGCCGACGCGGTGGCTTAATATCCCAACCTGTGGCTAGTAATCCTTCGAGGCTCGCAAGGGCTCGCACCTCAGGATGAGGAGTTACACCCGTCATGCTGAGGCGCTCGGCGCGAAGCGCTGAGCCTCGAAGCGTAACATTATTCCACGCAGGGTGATCCTGATGCGAAATCTTCGGCCTTCATTTTTGAAGTGCTGACGACTTCGGGTAGGTCTTTGGCGCAATTGAAATTTTTGGCGCTGTCGGCTTTCTGCTTTGCAACCGCATTGGCATTTGGAAATTTCGTATCAATGAAAGCCATGCGACAGGCCTCATCACCATTTAATTTTGTCACCACCAGCCAGTTCTGTTTGCCATCCTCTTCGCCGTTGTCTGTGAACCAACGCAGAATGGTGGCAAAGGGTTTGCCATTCTTCATCCGCCACTCGATCTTGGTGCCAGGCGAGTTAAATTTTCCAAATGATTGTGCAGCAGAACATTGATTTTCAGCGGCAGGTCCAAAAGCCACTGTGCCACGCAAATCACCTTCGGAATAAATGACGTCAAAACCTTTAATGCCTTTGCATCGCCACGAGCCACCACCATCCTCTTCGGAAACACTTATGGTTTTGCACTTTGTGATGTCCAGATTAGAATAGACACTGGTGACAGTTTCAGCATGAGCACAACTTGCGGAGAGGGCGAGGAATGCAGCGCTGATAAGTATTCTCACGGGTCACATGCCATAGACATAATAAACAATGGCGCGCTTCAAGAATTGCAGACCCAGCAAGAGCACGATGGGCGAGAAATCAAGGCCGCCAAGATTTGGTAATACTCGGCGAATGGGGGCGAGCACTGGCTCAGTGAGTTGGCGCAATACATTGTTGATTTGGCGCACGTAGGGGTTGCCCTGATTTATGATATTAAAGGCAGTGAGCCAGCTGATGATCACCGTTGCGAGGATCACATAGAAATAAAGATCAATGAGTTGGAAAAGCAGCCAAATAAAAGGGTTCATGAATCACATCTCGCGCAAAGGTTCCGCCAACATGTAATGCGGGCTGCGCCTTTGCGCAAGGTTTGTTAGTATTTGGAAACCGCAATGCGGCGGAGGATTGCGGCGGGCAGGTTGGCAAAATCATCCGTCCATTTTTCAACACCCGGCGTTGGCGTGAGTGGGGCAGTGCCGCCGGCCTTATCCAAGAGTTCTAGTGCCTTTGGGTTTTTTGAAATCACAATGGCGATTGAATGTTGGGCCGAAATATCGGTGTTCGTTACGGGCACAAAATCCACCACGCGGCCCTGAAGTGTGGGGTCGATAGCAGCGATATTTGCAGCAACCACCGGCACCAAATCCATATAACGGTTGGTAACGTGGATTACCAAAATACCGTCATCCTTCACCCGTGAGAGATAGAGCTGGATAGCTTCAGTGGTGATGAGATGCACTGGAATAGAGTCTGATGAGAAAGCATCGACGAGCAAATAATCTGACTTAGTTTGTTCTTCGTTTTGCAACGTGATGCGGGCATCGCCCAAAATCATTTTCATGTCCGGTGCGCAAGACGACAGAAACGTGAATTGATTTGGGTCTTGAGCAACGCGAATCACGTCTTGATCGATTTCGTAATAGGTCCAATCTTCGCCTGGCTTTTTATAGCACGCGAGCGATCCCGTTCCCAAACCTACGACACGGTAGATGCCTTGCTTACCTTCTGCGTTCAGGCGCTCTTGCGTGGTGAGCAGGGCGCGGGCCAAGCCGCCTTCTGGGCTGTAATATGTTAACGCGTGGGGCTTATCTTTGTAGTCAGGTGTAAGCTCGCTCAGGCGCTCAGCACCATGCATGGTGGTGCCATGGATGAGCAGGCGAAAATCGCCCACAGTTGTTTTGTCGGCCACTGTCAACACGCCGAAATAACTGCGCAAGGCCACGCGTTCATTAGGCTGGCCTGTCATGTTTATGAAAGCTACCATGAGGGCTGAGAGCACAGCCAGTGCCATGCGTTTGGCTTGCAGCATGAGAACGAGACAAGCACCGAAGAATGCTATTTCAAGTGTTCGCACGGTGAACAGCAAATGCGTGCCGCCGTCTTTGGCCATGAAGGCCACGAGTGCTAAGAGGCCGACGAAAGCTGCGATGGGCAACCAAGGTTTGCGCAAAGTGTCACGCAGTTTTTGATCGGTCAAAAGATCGCGCGTGGCTGCCACACCAACGATGAGCAACAAGGGATATTCCAGCACTTTGTTGAACATCAATGGTGCAAGCAAAGACACAAACATGCCACCCAACACGCCACCTAATGACATGAGCATATAGAACTCAGTCAAATGGCTTGCCTCGGGCCGGCTTTCATAAAGCTGGCGGTGGCAGATGATGGCTGTTGCAAAAAATGACAATGCGCCAACAATCATTACAGGCACTGCGAGATTTAGCGGCAGGGCAAATTGCACGATGAAGGCAATGGGCAAGCTGGCCAATTGAACGACCCGCGCCAACCAAAGTGGCACCAACGATTTATCGCGGAAGACCAGCACGAAGGTGAGCAGGAACAACACCAAGGGTGGCAACCACAGGAAAGGTGCCGAAGCAATATCAGTGGTGATGTGGTTGGTCCAGGCCACCAAAAGGGCGGATGGAATGAAGGACATAAAAATCCACCAGCCACGATTTTTCCAAGTGATCACACTTGGTGTTTCAGCAATGGCGACAATTCTTGCTGGCGCAAGATTTCGCAACATCATAAAGCCGCTGAACGCAATGCAAAGAGCCAGAAGGCCAAAGCCAAAGCTCCAATAGAGCGCTTGGTTATGCAAGCCGAGCAACGGTTCAACAATGAAAGGATAAGCAATCAGTGAGCTCAAGCTGCCAATGTTGCTGGCGCTGTAAAGGAAGTATGGATTTGCAGCATTGCTGTGAGTGGTTCGGGCAAACCAGCTTTGCAGCAAAGGTGCAGTGGCCGAGAGGAAGAAGAAGGGATAGCCGATGGATTTTGCCATCAGGCCGATTAGCCAGATGCCAGCTGTGGCACCACCAGCGGGAACGGCCGAGGGTGGCAGATTAACCGGCAAGAAAAACCAAGCCAGAGCCATAAGAATCAAATGCAAAATTACGGCATTGGAGGGGGCCAGATATTTTTTCAATAAATGGGCATAGCAATAACCCCCAAGCAACACGCCCTGAAAGAACACCATGGCAATGGCCCAAACGGCTGGCGTTCCACCGAGCAGAGGCAGCGCCATGCGCGCAAACATCGGTTGCACCAAAAACAGCAAACTGGCGCTGAGCAACATGGTGCTGACATATACGGGAACGAGAGAGGCTGCTTGATTGCGCGCGGATACTGGCCCAGAAACTGGACTTTGGTTTTCAATCGACATGGCATCCCCTTGTAAAATCTCGTCGGAATTTAGAAGCGGAGAGTTGAAGGGAAATTAAGACTGATTGTGAGATCAAAGAATAGAGTTAATGGTTTATTACTTTTGCAAGGCGGCACAGCAAAAACCTGCTTTCTCCGCGTGCAAAATATGTGATAGTGCATCCTTGAGTGAGATGGGGTGTTGGCATGAAAAAAATTTATCCGAGTGCGGCTGCCGCACTTGAAGGCGTAATGTTTGATGGCATGTTGATTGCAGCGGGGGGCTTTGGCTTGTGCGGCATTCCGGAATTGCTCATTGCCGCGATTAAAGAGGCGGGCACCCAGAACCTGACAGTGGCATCAAACAATTGCGGTGTGGATGGATTTGGTTTGGGCATTCTTTTGGAATCCAAGCAGATCAAAAAAATGATGTCGTCTTATGTGGGTGAGAATGCCGAGTTCATGCGGCAGTATCTCTCTGGTGAATTGCAGCTTGAGTTTAACCCGCAAGGCACGCTTGCTGAACGCATGCGCGCTGGTGGGGCTGGCATTCCGGGCTTCTATACAAAAACAGGTGTGGGCACGGTGATTGCTGAGGGCAAAGAGCACAAGGATTTTAATGGCCAGACTTACATATTGGAGCGCGGCATTTTTGCTGATCTTTCAATTGTGAAAGCCTGGAAGGCTGATCCTTCGGGCAATCTGGTGTTCCGCAAAACGGCGCGAAACTTCAATCCGCCAGCAGCGCAATGTGGGAAAATTTGTGTTGCCGAAGTGGAGGAGATTGTGCCGCTGGGTTCACTTGATCCAGACTCGATTCATGTGCCGGGTATTTATGTTAATCGCATTGTGCAGGGCGAACACGAAAAGCGCATTGAACAGCGCACCACACGAAAGAGGGCTGCATAAGATGGCTTGGGACAGAAACCAAATGGCAGCACGCGCTGCTCTCGAATTGCAAGATGGCTGGTATGTGAACCTTGGCATCGGCATTCCAACGTTGGTGGCAAATTATATTCCTGCTGGCATGGAAGTGACGTTGCAATCGGAAAATGGAATGCTGGGCATGGGGCCTTTTCCATTTGAAGGTGAAGAAGATGCAGACCTGATCAATGCCGGAAAACAAACGATTACTGAATTGCCGCAGACTGCGTTTTTTGATTCAGCGCAAAGCTTTGCGATGATTCGTGGTGGCAAGATTAACATGGCAATTTTGGGTGCTATGGAAGTTGCTGAAAATGGCGACCTTGCAAATTGGATGATCCCCGGCAAGCTGGTGAAAGGCATGGGCGGGGCCATGGATTTGGTGGCAGGTGTTGGTCGTGTGGTGGTGGTGATGGACCACACCAACAAAGTGGGCGAGAGCAAAGTTTTGAAAGCGTGCTCACTGCCACTCACAGGCAAGGCCGTGGTCAATCGCATCATCAGCAATCTTGGTGTGCTGGATGTGGTGCCCGGTGGATTGAAAATTGTTGAATGTGCTGAAGGTGTGACCGAAGCTGAAATTCGGGCGGCGACTGAAGCTACGATTGTGGGTTAGGTCACCAAAAGCTCACATCAACTTGGCTCAGGCGTCCACCAATTCTGATGGGTGAGATTTTTGTGGCCAGTCCGGTTTTATCATCGGTTTCCACCGCCACACCACATACCGTTGCTGGCCCTTCGGCAGGGCGCATGCGTTCGACTGGGAGTTTGCGGAGGAAACGTTGCAAGGGTTCGTCTTTGTTCATACCGATCACTGAATCATAGTCACCGCACATTCCGGCATCGGTCATGTAGGCTGTGCCGTGCGGTAAAATTTGATGATCAGCGGTTGGCGTGTGGGTGTGGGTGCCCACCACCAAGCTGGCGCGCCCATCGCAGAAATGGCCCATAGCCATTTTTTCGGATGAGGCTTCAGCGTGTATATCAATGAGAATTGCATCGCAGTCGCGGCCAAGCCTGCATTGTTCAAGCTCGCGGTTGATGGCGGGGAAGGGATCATCCAATACAGGCTCAATCATCACGCGGCCCATGGCGTTGATCACCAGCACGCGGGCACCTTTGGCAGTTTCCACCATGGCGGTGCCACGGCCTGGGCAACCCTGCGGCCAATTGAGAGGTCTGATCATTTGGCTTTCGCGCTCAATGAAAATCAGAGCTTCGCGCTGGTCAAAAGAATGATTGCCCAGCGTCACCACATCAGCGCCAGCTTCACGCAGTTTTACATAGATATCTTCGGTAATGCCAAAACCGTGGGCGGCGTTCTCGCCGTTTACCACCACAAGATCAGGCTTATAACGCTCGCGCATGATGGGGAGCTGCTCATATACTGCGTCACGGCCTGATTTACCCAGCACGTCCCCTAAAAATATCAATCGCATGCAATCACTTCACGTTCAGTCATTATGTAATTTAAAGACTGGTCATGGCTTCCGTGAGGCACTTCGTCAAGCTCTTGGGCGGCATAAGCGACACCGATGGCAATGACCTTTTTCTGCACCCGCAGTTTTTCTAGCGTACGGTCATAAAAGCCGCCGCCATAACCCAAGCGATAGCCTTTACGATCGAAGGCCAGCATAGGGATGATCAATATATCAGGGTCTAATTCTGGCGATGTGTCTGGTGGGCGGGGAATTCCCCACACACCGGCAATTGTTGGTTCGCCCGGTAACCAGCGCCGAAACTGCAAAGGCTGGCCATTGGCGATAACGATGGGCAGGCATGTGGTCCAGCCATCACCGGCTAATTTGCCAAGAAGGGGCCGCGTGTCAATTTCAGATTGGTAGGGAAAGAAGCCTGAGACAATCTGCTGGCCGATTTTAGGCTGAACTGGAAAGAGGTGGGACGCCAATGCCAAGGGTGCTCGGGCAGACCATTCTTCATGGGCGACTTTGCGAATGGCCGTGGCTTGCACACGGGCCTGTTTTTTAATTTGAATAAGATCGATCATGCTCTCTGCATCCAATTTTCAACTTTGAGATTTGTGATGCGCGAAAATTCGCGAATGTTATTTGTTACTAAAACTGCATTTTCAGCAATGGCATGGGCCGCTATCCACATATCATTGGAGCTGATGGGGGTTCCTTTTCGCTCAAGTTCAATGCGCAGTGCGCTATAAGTTGCGACTGAATATTCGGGCAATGTTTGAATTTCGATTGTCTCCATAATGCGTTCCATCTGGCGCAGCAGTTTGAAAGCATTAAACCGATCAATGCCAAACTGCACCTCGGCAGCAACTATGATGCTGGTGAAAACATTTTCACTGCCAACACGGTTTAGATTGCGCGCACTTGGACCAAATGGATTGCGTGCTAATTCGGTTAGAATATTGGTGTCCAGAAGATAGACACTCATTTGAAGAGGTCATCGTCGAGTGGTTCAGCAGGAAAATCTTCAATTTCAGGGAATGGCTCGACAATCGTATCAAACGTGTCGAGCAGTTCGCTCAGCGTCATTTTCTTCTTCGGCGTTTCAATGATCAGCTGATTGCCCACTTTGCGCATCACAGCGTCTTCCCCCGGCAATTCAAATTCGCGGGGAATGCGCACGGCCTGATTGCGGCCATTGCGAAACAGCTTGACGTTACGGATTTCTTCCATATCGTAAATTTGGCATATGCCACGGCATATGTCAAGAAAAGTGGCGGGCCGCCGAAGCCGTGGGAACTGACGATCCCTGGTCCCTACTTACGTAGGTGGGGGCCGTGTGAATGAGACCACGGTCTCGCTCAGGGACAGCTCCCTAAAGAATCGATTATAGGCCCTGGGAAAAATGGTTCCGCACCTGCCCAGCAGCACCGCCACCTGCTATGTAGGGAGGAATGCCTTGGATGGCAAGGTTCTTGGAGGATAAGGCGATCATGATCAGCGGTGGATGCCATTGTGGTGCAGTGCGCTATGAAGTTTCAGGCGAGGCCATAACTCACACTTTGTGCCATTGTAGTGATTGCAGGCGCTGTGCTGGTGCACCTGCTGTGGCGTGGACTATGTATAAGAGCCAAGCTGTTAAAGTGACCAAGGGGGAGCTTAAGGTTTATGCGTCATCAGAAAACGGGCGTAGGTATTTTTGTGAAAATTGCAGCTCTGGAATTTTTTATGTGAACGAAGTTATCTTGCCGGGCATTATCGATATTCAAAGTGCCACTTATGATAACCCCGATGCAGTTCCGCTGCGCGCTCATATTCAAGTGGCAGAACGCATTGGCTGGATGAAGCACGCCCATGAGCTGCCAGAGTTCGAGCGGTTTCCGCTTGCCTAATAAAGCTTCAAATATCTGCGTTAGCCTCCTCGATATCTTTAATCGCCGGCACAACTGATTCCATATGCGGATTGATGGAAAAAGGTTTCGCGCAGCACAAATTTGGAATCCTCAGTATGAAATTAGACTCTATCTATTGCTGCGTCCCAAAACCTCGATGACTTCGGAAATTTTTTGGCGCTGGTCTTGTTTGTTGCCACTGGAAATGGCGTGTTCAACACAGTGGCTCACATGGTCTCGCAGAATTTCTTCTTCGGCCCGGCGCAAAGCAGCGCGCACCGCCGAAATCTGTGTGACAATATCAATGCAATAGCGGCCATCTTCAACCATGCGAGATAGGCCGCCCACTTGGCCTTCAATCCTTTTGAACCGTTTGAGGACGGCTTCTTTAGCGTCATTTTGCATCCTTGATAAATACCTATAGGGGGTATAGGTGTCAAGGAACTTGTTGGTGAGTTGAACGTTTATTAAAATCTGGATGGAGAAACCTCAGTATGAAACATGATTTCGAGTTAGTGTCACACAGCGATAAACCGCTTGCTGGCGTTCTCGATCCAGTGTGCGGTATGAGTGTTGACCCGCAAACTGCAAAGCATAAGTCTGACTATAAGGGGCAGACATACTATTTTTGCTCGGCTGGCTGCAAAACCAAGTTTCAAGCCAACCCTACCAAATATCTTGAGGCCAGTGCCAAGACTGCTAAACCTGTGGTTTCTGACGCTATCTATACTTGCCCCATGCATCCACAAATCCAACAGGTGCGGCCAGGCACTTGCCCGATCTGCGGCATGGCGTTGGAACCTATGACTGTTACTGCAGATAGTGGCCCCAACCATGAACTCATCGATATGACGCGTCGCTTCTGGGTTGGTCTTGTGCTCACCATTCCGGTTTTTGTTCTGGAGATGGGCGGGCATGTAACCGGTCTCACCATGCTGCTTGGCCAGCAGCTTTCGAATTGGATTCAGTTGGTGTTGGCAACACCTGTTGTTCTTTGGGCGGGCTGGCCATTTTTTGTGCGGGGTTGGCAGTCGCTGCAAACCCGTAACCTGAATATGTTCACTTTGATAGCCATGGGCACGGGTGTGTCTTGGATCTACAGTATCATTGCTACTCTGATGCCCAATATTTTTCCCACAGCATTTCATGAAATGGATGGGGCGGTGGCGGTTTATTTTGAAGCTGCCGCCGTGATCACCGTGCTGGTGTTGTTGGGGCAGGTGCTTGAGCTTCGCGCCCGCGATCAAACTTCTGGTGCGATTAAAGCGCTGCTTAGCCTTGCGCCTAAAACTGCGCGACGCGTTGGTGTTCACGGAGTTGAACAGGAAGTGGCCCTTGAACTTATTACAATGGGTGATCTTTTGCGTGTGCGGCCCGGTGAGAAAGTTCCGGTTGATGGTGAGATTACCGAGGGACGTTCTGCGCTGGATGAATCGATGGTCACTGGCGAGTCGATGCCTGTCAGCAAAGAAGCAGGCTCAAAAGTTATTGGTGGCACTTTGAATGCCAGCGGTAGCTTTGTGATGCGGGCGGAAAAAATTGGCAGTGAAACTGTGCTGGCTCGCATTGTTCAAATGGTTTCCAATGCGCAACGCAGCCGCGCTCCCATTCAGCGCATGGCCGATAAAGTTTCGGGTTGGTTTGTGCCTGCTGTGATTGCTGCTGCCATTGTGGCATTTGTCGCGTGGTCAATCTGGGGGCCTGAGCCTCGCTATGCTTTTGGTTTGGTTGCTGCTGTGGCTGTTTTGATTATCGCTTGCCCATGTGCTTTGGGTTTGGCCACGCCGATGTCGATTATGGTGGGCGTTGGGCGCGGTGCGCAGGCAGGCGTGCTCATCCGCGATGCTGAAGCCTTAGAGGGCATGGAAAAAGTCGATACCATAGTCATCGACAAAACTGGAACCCTCACAGAGGGCAAGCCTTCAGTCACATCTATCTTCGCCGTCGAGGGCCAAGATGAAAATGAACTTTTGCGTTTCACTGCGGCGGTTGAACAGGCCAGCGAGCATCCTCTTGCTGCGGCAATCGTCAAAGCTGCTAAAGAACGAAAGCTGGAAATTCCCAAAGTTATGGGTTTTGACTCACCGTCCGGTAAAGGCGCCATTGGCATGGTGGAGCGCAAGCGCATTGTGATCGGCAATGCCAAGTTTATGGCAGAACTAAAAATCGCAACGACTAATCTCGAAGCAAAGGCCGATCACATGCGGAGCGATGGAGCCACGGCCATCTTTGTTGCTATCAATGGTAAGGTTGCGGGTGCCATTGGCATTGCTGACGCCGTTAAACCAACAACAGCCCATGCACTTCAAGCTTTGCGTGCTGCTGGCATTCGCATCGTTATGCTGACGGGTGATAATAGAACCACTGCGGAAGCAATTGCCAAGAAACTCGGCATTGCCGAAGTGGAAGCCGATGTGTTGCCAGAAATGAAAGCAGATGTTGTGACCAAGCTCAAAGCTCAAGGCCGCATCGTCGCCATGGTGGGTGACGGCGTGAATGATGCGCCAGCGCTAGCGGCTGCTGATGTTGGCATTGCCATGGGAACTGGAACCGATGTTGCCATGGAAAGCGCAGGTGTTACGCTGCTCAGAGGAGACTTGATGGGCATCGTAAAAGCCATAGCTTTATCAAAAGCTGTGATGGGCAACATTCGGCAGAATCTGTTCTTCGCATTTATCTATAACGCAGCGGGCGTTCCAATTGCAGCGGGCGTTCTTTATCCTATGTTCGGGATATTGCTATCGCCGATGATTGCGGCTGGGGCCATGGCGTTGAGTTCGGTGAGTGTTATCGGAAATGCGCTAAGGTTGCGTAATGCAACGCTTGAAGATTAGCCACTCAAATATCCGGAATGGAAAGGCACACTTCCTAAATTCGCTTTAGCTTGTGCTCTTCATCTCAATGCGAATGCCGTGAAGTGTTGTCTGGGACGCGTTGAGAACGCGACCTGCTGGTTGTGGTGCCATGTGAACTACTAGGCATCCCTTGCCATCCCAAGTCTCCAAAGCCTTGATGACATCGCGATTGGGCGGAAGCTGTAGGCCATCCGGGGCAATGTCGTAAACTGGTGGTTGGATTTGGTCCAAAACAAAAACTGATGGCCAGCGGTGATGATGCACTGGCTCTTCGTTTTGTGGGGCAAGAGTTACCTCTAGAACACGCAAGCTCTCATTTTCGAATAATACTTTATGATGTTTTGGGGCAGCAATAACTGCATCTAATTTTGGGTCCCACGTAGATGGGTCAGATTCAACAACATTGTGTTTGCTTGTCATGGTGGGTTCCTCCTTTGGCATTGGGAGCCAGTGCATTCAATTGTTAGTTTGAACCCACCCACTCAAATATCTGGATTAGCCTTCTCGATATCTTTGATCGCTTGCACGACAGATGCCATGTGCGGATTGATGCTTAGCGTTTCACGCAGCACTTTTAAGGCTTCGATGGGTTTGCCTTGGGCGCGCAGGATCATGGCCTTACCGGCTAACGCGCCGAAGTGGCGGGGCTCTAGTTCCAGCACATGTTCTATATCAATGAGCGAAGCATCATAGCGGCCATCCATAAAATAGAGGGTGGCGCGCTTGTTCCAACCTTCAGCGAAAGTGGGATAGGTTTCGATGAGCTGAATGAGCATTTTCTCAGCGGCTGAATATTCATGGGAATTCATGGCGGCAACGGCTTGGCGCAGAAGCAGCTCGGCCGTTGGGCTGTCGTTATGGGCCCAGAGCGCCCAGATATCGGCTTCGATTTTGCTGGTGTCTTGGCTGGCTGCGGCTTGGTGCAGGCTGCCGAAAAGCTTATCAAGCTCGATATCGCGCGTTTTTGCTGAGTCTTCTGCAAGTGCGGGAGAGAGCAGAGCGATTGAGAGTGCGAGGGAAGCGAAAAGGCGCATCGCCTATCATACCACAGATTGTGCCATAAAAAAGGAGAACCGCGCGGAAGCAAGCTTCAGCGCGGCGCAAACATTGTCGAAAATTCGAATTAGCCCTGACGAGCCTTAAAACGAGGATTCGTTTTGTTGATAATATAAACGCGGCCCTTGCGACGAATTAACTTGTTGTCGCGGTGGCGTTTCATCAACGCTTTCAGTGAGTTACGAACTTTCATGATATACACCTAGTAGTGGGATAGAACTTATCCCTTGATTTCTGGCCGGACCATAGTCATCACATTTGCGCATGTCAACCATTGGAAACAACTGAATTAAACCATGTTAAATACTGAATTTTGGATCACAATTGGGTTTTTGCTGGCCGGCGCTGGATTGGCGGGCTGGATGGGCTGGTTGGAAAAGCACCCACGCAAAGGCCTTGAGCCCCGCCTGCTGCCAACCACATTTATTATGTTGATCGGCGGTTTGATTTTCTTGCTGGCGCTGTTTCATTTAAGTGATGAGATTAAGGCGCTGTTTGTGCATAGGGTTAACTAATTTCGGGCTATTGTTATTTAATGTATCACTTTAATATTGCTTCTCTAATTAAATGTGCTACATATAATTCTTATGCAGATCAGTTTTGATGAATTTAAGCGCCAACTCAATCTCACAAAACATGGTCTCGACTTTGTTGATCTTGACGTCGAATATTTTGCAGACGCTGTCGTTGTTCCGGCCAAGCTAGGTCGTTTCATGGCGATTGGTATTTTGTCCAATGATGTGATTGCCACAGTGTTTGTGAAATTAGGGACACAAGGTTTGTCAATTGTTTCAATGCGTCCGGCCAGCCGGAAAGAGAGGAAAGCCTATGAGCAATATTATGCGCAAAACCCACAAGCTCACTGATGCCGAGGAAGCTGCCATCCAAATGCAAATTGCGAATGATGAGGATGCGGCAGAAGCCACTGATGCAGAATTGGAGCAAGCCAAACCTTTTGCATCAGCGTTTCCTGATTTGATGGACTCTATTCGCCGTGGACGTGGACGACCTGCAATTGCAAACCCGCGCAAGCAAATTTCATTGCGCTTGGACGGCGATGTTATTGAGAAATTTAAGTCGACTGGCAAAGGCTGGCAAAGCCGCGTGAATGAAGCGCTGCGGAAGGCGGCTGGGTTGTAGTTAGCCTGCTGCTTTCAAAGATAAGTGATGTGTCACCCTAATTCCGCTCAATAAAAAATTATTCCATCTTCATTGATAGAAGAGCCACTGGCTTTCATGCGGTCTGTTATCGGGTCTAAGATTTCATCTGCCACGTTTAGAGGAGCGAATGAATACTCAGCGTTGTAGCCATCGTTGTCCGAGTAGTAGCCATTGTAGAACCACACTTCTCTAAACGGGCAACTGGGATTCGCGGAGTGCAAACGCTTAACTGCGTCATGGTAATCGTCGATGTCGTAAGCCGTCGCACGATTATCAATAATCAAGATTGTGTGCTCTTTACCGTCATGATCTTTCGTCACCTTGGAGTTGAAGGCGTCTAGGATGAGGTCGTAAAGTGTCCGAACGATTGGGCGTGAGGTAGACACAAATATAACCGCATCTTGGCCGTAGTGCGGGTTCGCCACTTCGTCATTTTTCCCATGTCCCGCACGCTCAAACTTTTCTATTTGTTTTGTTACCGACTCATCTGGAAAGCCGATGTTGATTTTCTTCAGAAGACTTAGCGGAATGGCTTTGCTATCCCTCGCCTTTACAAACAAGTCCTCGCGAGTGTTGTTCTGATGAGACCACTCGTCGTTCGCGATTGATACTATCTCAAGATAAAACGCGTCCACGATATTGCCTTGTGTGCCGTCCTTGATGCCGATTTGGAAATCCCACGGGTTATCTCTGCCAAGTATGGTCACCGCCAACAAACTTTGCGCTCTCCATTTCCCGTACGCTTGCAGAAAATGAGCGCAGATAATCTCTTCGCGAAGTCGAGGGTTGGTGACGCGGAGATACACACCAACGACCGCAGTACCGTCTCGCTCATTGCGCACATACGGCATGCAGTTGTTGCGGCCCTCCAGAGAATGGACGGGGTGAAATCCTTTCCGGGGTTTCCTAAAAGGAAAATCAGCTCCAAAGTTGTTCTTCATGTGCGCCTTGTCGGCTAAAAACAAGCAAAAATGCGAAACGATATCCAAGAATTACGGTGATGCGCCATGCCCTGAAAGCTTTGGTCTCATCGCTGAATAATCTGGAAGACGAAATCAAAGTTCTGAATGGGGCGATTGCCAAACAACATAAATCAAACGAGCAGAGCCAGAACTTGGCGACTGTCCCAGGCATTGGCGCATTGACCGCAACCTTACTTGTTGCAACCGTGAATGATCCCAAACAGTTCTCCGGAGGCCGTGAGTTCGCTGCGTGGATCGGTTTGGTGCCGCGCCAACATTCAACCGGCGGCAAAGCCAGCCTTGGTAAAATCTCCAAGATGGGCAACCGCGATCTGCGAAGATTGTTAGTGGTGGGCGCACATGCCGCTTTGTACCGGATCAAAAGCGGCAAGACGCAAAGCCCCTTGGCCGATTGGGCACGGAACCTTCTGGCCAAGAAGCCCTTCAAGTTGGTGGCCGTGGCACTGGCCAATAAAATGGCGCGTATCGCTTGGGCCATTATGGCCAAAGAAGATTGCTATAATCCTGCCCATGCAGCGCCATCGCACTAAACATACAAGGCAATACCAAACTGAATAATCGAATTTGGCCGAGGTGACTTAGCAATGATGTGAGAGACAAAGCGCACGTGGCGCGATCTTTGGAAAACCCTATGGAGTGGCTGGCGATTAATAAGCGCGATACGGTGATTGGGACCAAAGATCAGCGAACCAACATCAGGGCCAGCGGCACCAGTTCAAAGTCGCAATCTTAGGCCGAAGACATGACCGCACCCCGCGCCAAACATCTCAACACTCAAAGCAAAAAATCATCCTTGCCAAAAGGGCGCCGTCCAGACATACCACTCCACTCAATTAAATGCGAGCTGCATCAGGGGTTTGCACCACGCAATACCCTAAAACCCCTTACCGCCCGGCCCAATTGTCGCAATTCTCAGCATGTTCGTTGTCCCCGGTGCGCCAATCGGCACGCCTGCGGTAATGATGATCTTCTCACCTGGTTTGGCGAATTCTTCGCGGAAAGCGATTTCGCCGGCTTGGCTCATCATGTCATCTAAGCTTTTAGCATCTTCAACCAACACGGGGTGCGCTCCCCAGGTGAGAGTTAAGCGACGTGCCGTTTCGATAACAGGCGTCAAAGCCAGAATGGGCATGCTGGGGCGTTGGCGGGCCACGCGAGAACCGGTGGAGCCTGAACCAGTGTAACATACGATAGCTGGCACATTAAGCGTTTCACCAATCGACCTTGTGGCAGACGCAATGGCATCAGCTGCAGTTGATTCAATCTCGCTTCGTTGGGCGTGCACAATGCCGCTGTAATAGGTGTCGCCTTCAGCAGATTGCGCTACCCTATCCATAGTCTGCACGGCTTTTTCCGGCCAAGCACCTGAAGCACTTTCGGCGGACAGCATGACAGCATCGGCACCTTCATAAACGGCGGTTGCCACGTCCGACACTTCAGCACGGGTTGGCACTGGTTCAGTGATCATCGATTCCAGCATTTGCGTTGCCACCACAACGGGCTTGCCAAAACGGCGGGCTGAACGAGTAATGTGTTTTTGTATAGAAGGCACAGATTCAAGTGGAAGTTCCACACCCAAATCGCCGCGCGCCACCATAATGCCATCAGAGATTTTGAGAATTTCATCCAACACCGGAAGGGCCGATGGCTTTTCAATTTTAGCCATAACACCAGCGCGGCCTTTCACCAGCTTTTGCGCTTCGGCCACATCTTCTGGGCGCTGCACGAATGAAAGGGCAATCCAATCCACACCCAGCGAAGCTGCGGCTTCAAGATCAGCACGGTCTTTATCGGTGAGGGCCGGAATTGGCAGCAGCGTATCAGGCAGGTTCACGCCCTTGCGGTTTGAAAGCATGCCACCATAAATGACTTTTGTGTCTAAACGCGTTGGCGCAGCTTCAGTGATCTCCACGCGCAAGCGGCCGTCATTGAGCAAAAGGTTGTCGCCCTTCTTGGCGCCAGCAAAAATTTCAGGATGTGGCAGGAACACGCGGGTGGCATCACCAGGCTCTGGGTTCGTGTCGAACACAAATTGTTCGCCCGCTACAATTTTCACTTCTTTTTCAGCGAAGGTGCCAATGCGAATTTTGGGGCCTTGCAAATCAGCCAGAATGCCGATGGGTCGTTTTAGCTTTTCTTCAATAGCGCGAATATGGCCATGGAGTTCTTTGAGCAATGCATGATTGGTGTGGCTCATGTTGATGCGGAACACATCAACACCGGCGATATATAATTTCTCAATCATCTCGCGGCTGGCCGAAGCCGGACCTAACGTTGCTAGGATTTTGACCTTACGTTTTCTGCGCAATTTAGTGTCTCGCTTTAATTATTGGCTGGGAGTTGTCTTGTCGCCAGAAAGTGAGACTGTCCAGTCGGCTTCTTCGCCAGTGTCCACTTCAAAGAAACCTTGTTTTTGAAATCCACGGTCGGTGCAATTATCAATGCCGCGGATGGTGAATATCTTGTCTTTAATACAAATCTGTGACTTGCCGCCCCAAGAACCGCCTTTTTCCTGGTCAACGGCATAGACATAATAATAGCGGGCAATCAAAGCGCCCTTGAGAAGCGTTAGGCATTTTTGTGGTCCGGCGGTCCACCAGCCTTCGCTGGCCCAGCCTTCTTTGTCTTTATAGCCAATGGCAACGCCCACTTTGCTGGCGGTGTTATTGCAGAGTTTAAGATCTGCTTTTGCTGGGGTTCCGGCTGCGGCTAGAAACATTGCTGCTCCCACACCAATCCAGAATTTGCCAATCATGCCAATGCCTCCACGCGCCATTCGAATCAATACTATATTTAGTTTCAGGGTTTCCGCCGTCAACCTCGAAAATCGGCTGGAAACTAGGCCATTATGAGGCTGGCTACAAGTGTTTAGGTCTGTGGATGACTGAAGTTCGGCATTGGCGCTTTTGGTTTCAGCGCTTATGTAAGGGCCATGGATATGGATGAGAAAACCAGAACTGAACTTGAGGCGGCTGCTTTTCGGCGTTTGATTGTGCATTTGCGCGAGCGCGATGATGTGCAGAACCTTGATTTGATGAACTTGGCGGGCTTTTGCCGAAACTGTTTATCGAATTGGTTTGAAGATGCGGCCAAGGCTGAAGGCATTGCAGTTTCGCACGATGAAGCGCGTCAGCATATTTACGGCATGTCTTATGAAGAGTGGAAGGCCAAGCATCAATCTGGTCCCATCATTAAAATCACACCACCCCAACATTAATTTCGGAGAATAAACGTGGCTGACAAGACACATACGCATTTTGCCCATGGCCAACTCAAAGCCATTGTGGAACGCATTGAGCGTTTGGAAGAAGAAAAGAAAACTATCGCTGCCGATATCAAGGAAGTTTATGCCGAAGCCAAAGGCACTGGGTTTGATATTAAAATTCTGCGCAAGGTAATTTCACTGCGCAAGAAGGAAGCATCTGAGCGCCAGGAAGAAGAAGCGTTGATTGATGTCTATCTGGCAGCCTTGGGCATGGCACCGAGTGTGGCTGAAGAGGCGGCTTGAAAGGGAGGTTTCAAGCCCGTATTTTACTCGGTCACCAGCTGCCCAACTTTTTGCGTATTATTGATTACACCTAAAGCAGGAGCATCAAGGTTGCCTTTGCCTACGCGGTTCACCACCAGAAGATCGCCTTTGCCTTCTGCTGAGGTTTGCGTACCGGACGACACGCCTTCTTCGCCCAAGATTGCAGCTTTTGGCAGGCTCGATTCATCACTGCTGCCAATGAGCGTTGGCGCACCATCGCGGCGGATAGCGGCTTCGCCATTTAAGAACAGCTGTAGCCACCAATTGATATCGCTGCCACTGGCTGAGGCCAGCAAAGGCTTAATGACCGGGGCATCATCCGTTGTACCATTGCGCAGCTCAGCGGCAAAATTGCCTTTGCCTTTTTGATTGGCTTTGGGTTCAGCCGAAGTTGGTTCTTCCATCAAGGAAGCTGCTTCCATTACTGTTGATAGGCCGTCAGCCACTGGCGATGGTTTAGAGTTCCCCGATTGGTCTGGTGGGCCGCCGCTGGCTGCAGAAATACGAACGCTTTTAATATTTGCAGCAGCCATCAGCATAATATCAACAGGCTTGAGACGTGGCTTTGGCACTGGGTAACCTTGGCGCACCAAGGGTTCATTGGCACCATTATCTGCCGCTTGTGGTTCATCAGGAATTGCAGCATCGGCTGCTGCAGCATCAAGCTTGGCTGCTTGGTCTTTGGTCAGTGACGGTTCTGGTGGAATGACGGAAGCCACAGTCGATTTTGCAAGTTTAAAGGGTGCTGTTGCCGGAGATTGGGAGGCATCGGCGCTCAAGTCTGCCATGTCATCTTCATTGCCAACATAGGCTGCTGCTACATCTGCACCTTGATCATCTGCGCCTTGATCATCGGTAGAAGACGCTTGGTCGGTTTCAATTGTCGCTGGCTTTTTCTTGCCAAACAATGTTGCGATCAGACTGCCACCTGATTCATCAGGTGCCACAGTGTTGTCATTGCCTTTGTTTAAGCGCATGCGGCGGCCAACGGTTTTGGAGCCTTCGCGGAGAATCTGGGCCATTTGCGAATTGCTGATGGCCGGGCCCCAATGGCGCACATGGCCAGAGTCTGCGTGCAGGAAGCCTGTTGGGCCGCCTGCTGAACGATAATAGCCAACACCACCCACTTTGCGCACCAGAGCACTGTTACGGATCTTAACTGTTGGAACATCGGGGAAATAAAAATCGATGGCCTTGCCCACCATGTGCTGGCTCTTGTTGGCGACATTGCGGCCTATACGCTTCAAGAAGGCATTGGTTTTTGGCGAACGATAACCGCAGACAATGTGAATTGGGCGGTGCGAGCCTAAATCTTCATGGAGTTCCCAGACCAGATCAATGGTTCGCGGATCAATGGTGATGGTTTCTTTGCGGCGCCAATCGCGCAGCAGATAATTGATTTGCTTCATGGCAGACGGCACATAGCGGCCATTTTGCATGTAAGTTACGGTCAGGCTTTCGCCTGTGTGCATGTGATAAAGTTGGATGGTGCGAGTTTCGCCACCAGCAATAGAAGGTGCACCCAAGAGGGCTAAATCACCAAGTAAAAGGCTCGCCATCACAGTCGTTGCGACTATGGCTTTCTTAAAACGAGCAGTTATTTTCTGACGTTGATCAGCGTCCAATAAACTCATCCCCATACTCTACACACACACCGGGCGGAAACCCGACTCCTCACCTAGTTTTCCGTCTGGTGTGAGTAGAACTAGCCACTCTATACCTGAACGGGACATCTAACAAGATTGCGGCCACTGTGAGGCAGCCACATCGTTAATGCACTGTGCCTGAATGTGCTTAATGGGAGCTTAAAAAGCTCAATTTTGATTCAAACCACCGATAATCTCATTGTTTTCAACAATTTTATCGTCCGAAAACTTGGGTTTGGCTGTTGGATTATAGGCAAAAGCCTTGGCCATTGCGGCATCACGGCCATAGAAATCATCGTAAAATACGATTTTTCCCTCCGCGTTCGGCCAAGCCGTGAAATAGGTGAGGTAAACTGGCGTTTTTTGGGTGAGGCTTACGGAGTGGCTATCACCCGATTCTATGTTTGCGGCAACTTTGGCTTGATCCCAACCGAGCAGCACTTGCGCAAATTCGCGTGGGTTTTGTACGCGCACACAACCATGGCTGAAAGCGCGCATCGATTCTGCGAATAGATTGCGGGTTGGCGTATCGTGCATATAAATCGAGTGTGAGTTGGGGAACAGGAATTTGATTTCGCCCAAGGCATTGCCATCGCCTGAGGGTTGTTGCACGCCAAAGGTGGGCGCGTTGCCCATGCCCCACCAATCTACATTGCGCGATGAAATAGGGTTGCCTTTTGAATCGACGAGCTTGAAGCCTTGGCGATCGAGATAGCCCGGGTCTTTGCGGCTTTTTGGTCCATATTCATTGACGATAATTGAGGCCGGAACACCCCAGGTGGGGTTAAAGACAACGGTTTCGATTTCGTCATAGAAAGACACGGTTTGGGTCATCGGGCGGCCGACGATAACACGGCTCTGCCAAATGGATTTGCCTTGATCCATCACATTCACGTCAAAGGCAGCTTGATTGACGAAAACATGGCGCTGGCCCAAATTTTTAGGCAACCAGCGTAGGCGCTCCATGCTGTAAATAATGCGCTGACGATCATTTTCACTGTGATCGGTGTTGAAGGCTTGCACTGTGGCTGCATCCACACTGCCAGTGGGTTTGACTTTATTGGCCAGTTGGAATTTCTTGAGCGCATCGGACAGCGGCTGATCTAAAAGTTCTTCATTATTGTTAGCCGCATCATCGGCTGTGAGCAGACCCAGAAGCTGCAACTTGGCTCTGATGCTTGGAATGCGTGGATCGGTTTTGCCGGGCTTTACGCGCACCCCTTCGGCAATCAAACTTGCCGGTTGTGCAGGGGCCGCCGCCGCACCCAGAGCTTTTTTGAAAATGGCATATTGTGGATGCGTTGGCGCAAGGCCTGCAAGATA
The DNA here is from genome assembly GCA_031366855.1 of Hyphomicrobiales bacterium. Classification (GTDB taxonomy): domain Bacteria; phylum Pseudomonadota; class Alphaproteobacteria; order Rhizobiales; family Aestuariivirgaceae; genus Aestuariivirga. The sequence goes on from JANLPA010000085.1 coordinate 32,131, forward strand.
GCTTTCAAGAAATGGCGAATAGGCTATAATTTTGAGCGCCATAGTGGCGTCAACCGGATTGGTTTTAATATCATAATAAAGTGACAGGCGCGCCGGATCAAACTGGCCACCAGAAAGCTGGCGGGCATATTTTACGATGCGTGCTGAAAGACCCACATCAAACTGTGCGAGTTTAAGAATGTCACCATCTAAGGCTTTGTCGGCATCTTCAAAGCCAGATAAAACTGGAGGCAAATAATTGGTGGCAACAAGTCCTTCTTCACCACTGCGGTCCAAGATTTTCAAAGCATCTGCCGCCCGCGCGGTGATGTGGCCATCTTTAAACCAGAGCGGTTTGAAACCATTGGAACTATAGAGCGAGAGAATGGCTTTGCGCTCTGTGTCAACAGCACGGATTTTTGTGGCTTTATCAGCCAGCGTTAATCTAACGGCTTCAGTTTCACTGGATTCAGTTTGCAGTTTTGCAAATGCCGGATCAAAAAGTGCAATGACGAGTGGCGGCTGATATTGAATGGTGCCCATGCCCAGACCAGGAAGCGGTTCTGGTTCGGCATATTCACGAAGGGCCCTTTTTGAATTCTGCTGGTCATAGCCATAAATAATATCAAGTTCATCAGAACTGTATTTTTGTTTGTTCTTATAATTGATGCGATTGCCGAACACGTCAAAAGCAGGACGGTTTGAGGCAACATCATAATTCTTGAGGCGGATGATTTTTCCATCGGCAGAAACAATGGGGCGCTGTTGATAGTTGCTATTGCTGCCAAAAAGTGATTCAAAAAAACCACGGCGCTTTTTGTAAACTTTCACTGTCTCTGCTTCGGCAACGCCTGAAAACAGCGCCAAGGCCGTAAAAGCGCAAATCAATTTCGGAACAAAACGCAGCATCGAATACTTCCCCTACAGTCGGCGCGCAAACTAACCTTTCATCTGTGGCAATACAATGGTGGCAAGCAGAGGATTGAAAAATTATTGTAGAAGTGTCACCCAACTGCCTCTTCTAAGCCTAAATCCTTCATCTTGCGGTATAGCGTTGATCGCCCAATGCCCAGTTTGCGCGCAACTTCAGACATTTGGCCACGATAACGGTGCATGGCCAGCTTGATCATATCCGCTTCAACTTCTTCGAGCGTTCTAATGTGGCCGCCATCCGTTACAATTGAAACGCCAATGCCGTTGCCATCGCTCACTTGACCAACAGTCGTGCGCACTTGAACTTGGTTGTTGCCATCTGGACGGCGCAGCGTGTGGGGGGCTGGAATTGGCGCTGGTGGAATTTTGACTTCATAGCCATCGACCAAGGCAGCAATTTGCGGAAAGTCTTGAATATCAAGTGTATCGGTTTCGCAAAGAACGATAGCGCGGAAGATGGTGTTTTCAATTTGGCGCACATTGCCTGGCCAAGCATAGGCTTGCAGCATTTGCAAAGCGTTGTTGGTAATGCCGTGAACCTTGCGGCCTTCTTCGGCAGAAAGCTTGGTGATGAAGTGATTGACCAAGGCTGGAATATCTTCTTTGCGATCACGCAAAGGTGGCACCATGATGGGATAGACATTGAGGCGGTAATAAAGATCCTCACGGAATTTTCCGGCCTTGACCATTTCGATCATGTTTTTGTTGGTGGCTGAGAGAAGGCGGATATTGACCTTCACGGATTTGCGCGAGCCAACAGGATCAATTTCGCCTTCTTGAATGGCACGAAGCAGTTTCACTTGCATATCTAAGGGCAAGTCAGCCACTTCGTCTAAGAATAATGTTCCGCCGTCGGCTTCTTGGAATTTTCCCAGATGTTTGTTGGTGGCCCCGGTGAAGGAACCTTTCTCATGGCCGAAGAGAATCGATTCGACGAGATTTTCAGGGATGGCACCACAGTTCACAGCCACAAAGGGGCGGCCAGCGCGTTCGCTTTCGCCTTGAATGGCGCGGGCAATCATTTCCTTGCCAACGCCGGATTCGCCTTCAATTAAGATCGGAATGTTGGATTGAGCACCCCTGCGACCAAGGCGTGTAACATTGGCCATGGCGGGCGATGAGGCCACAAGATCACCAAATGTAAGCGCGCCTGACACTTTTTTATTGAGGCGTTTAACTTCTTCAGTAAGCGCACTCACCTTGAGCAAGTTTTGAATGGAGACACGCAAACGTTCTGGCGAGACCGGCTTTACAACGAAATCATCGGCACCGGCACGCATGGCTTTAATGACAGTTTCGATCGAACCTTGCGAGGTTTGCACAATGACTTTGAGATCACCTCTGATGGCTTGCAATTTTTCTAAAAATTCCAAGCCGCCCATGCCGGGCATCATCAAATCTAGTATAGCAAGTTCGATGGTGGCACCTGTTGGGGTGCCTAAAATTTCCAGTGCTTTCAGGCCATTTTCGGCCGCGTGAATTTCAAAGCCAAAACGTTTGACCATCTCTTCCAAGATGCGGCGTTGGGCTGGTTCGTCTTCTACGATTAAAACGCGGGACGTCATTCGCTGGCTTCACTCACTCATCAGTTCTCGGGCCTGATTGGCCACTTGTTGAGGGTATTTGTGACTGAGAGTGGTAAAAGCCCTCTTAACGACCTATCGCATTTTCGCACATATTGGTGTTTTGACTGTTTAATATGTTGTGCCGTTTTGGTTGTTTTCCTTATAAACGTGGGCCATATGCTATTTTCAGCAATCAGAGGATTTATTTATGTCAGCCACGCCAAAACTTGAAAATTTGCCGGAATGGAACCTTGATGATCTTTATGCAGGCCCTGATTCCGCTGAATTCAAAGCCGATCTTGCGACAAGTGTTGTGTTGGCTGAAAAATTTGCTGCTCAGTATAAAGGAAAATTGGCGGGGCTTGATGGCGCGGCCTTGGCTTCCGCTTTGCAGGATTATGAAAAGCTCTCCGATTTAATTGGACGCATCGGTTCTTATGCGCAGCTTTATTATGTGGGCGACACTACTGATTCAGCGCGTTCAAAATTCTATGGTGATGTGAGTTCAAAGATTACGGATGTCTCAAGTGGGTTGTTGTTTTTTGAACTTGAAATGAATTTGATTGATGATGCGGTTTTGGAAAAGGCGATGCAAGTTCCGGCACTCGCACATTATCGGCCATGGATTGTTAATTTGCGTATGGAGCGCCCTTTCCAGCTTGAAGACAAAATTGAGCAGTTGTTCCTCGAAAAATCACAAACTGGGTTTGGTGCGTTCAATCGCTTGTTTGATGAAACCATGGCCGGACTTCGGTTTCACGTTGATGGCGAAGAGCTTACTTTGGAACCAACTTTGAATTTGATGCAGAGCCCAGATGAAGCGCAGCGCAAGGCTGGATCATTGGCGCTTGCTAAGACCTTTGGCGAGAATGTGAAACTGTTCACGCTGATCACCAACACATTGGCCAAAGATAAAGAGATTTCTGATCGCTGGCGCGGCTTTAAAGACATTGCTGAAGCCCGGCACCTTTCCAACCGCGTTGAGCCTGCTGTGGTTGATGCTTTGGTTTCCGCAGTGCGCGAAGCCTATCCAAAACTTTCACATCGCTATTATAAAATGAAAGCCAAGTGGCTGGGTAAAGATAAACTGATGCATTGGGACCGTAATGCGCCACTGCCAGCTGAAGATACGCGCGAAGTGCAATGGGCTGATGCGCAAGGCTTGGTGCTGAAAGCTTATGGTGCCTTTTCGCCAGAGATGGCCGCCATTGCCAAAGACTTTTTCGATAAAAAATGGATTGATGCGCCAACGCGTCCGGGCAAAACGCCTGGTGCATTTGCTCACCCCACGGTTCCATCGGCGCACCCATATGTGTTGTTAAATTATCTGGGCAAGACTCGCGATGTGATGACATTGGCGCATGAGTTAGGCCACGGTGTTCATCAAGTGCTGGCGGCGGAGCAGGGTGCTTTAATGGCATCCACTCCATTAACATTGGCCGAGACTGCTTCAGTGTTTGGGGAAATGCTCACCTTCCAAGCTTTGTTGCGCGAGACCACGGATAAAGCCAAACGCAAAATTCTGCTCGCCTCAAAAGCTGAGGATATGATCAACACTGTGGTGCGCCAAGTTGCGTTTTACACATTTGAACGCAAGGTTCATGCGGCACGCCGCGAAGGTGAATTGACACCTGATCAGCTCAATGCGTTCTGGATGGAGGTTCAACATGAAAGCCTTGGCGATGCGATTGAGTTTGGAGAAGGCTATGAAACCTTCTGGACCTACATTCCGCATTTCATCCATTCACCATTTTATGTCTATGCATATGCGTTTGGGGATTGCTTGGTGAATTCGCTCTATGCGCGCTACCGCGAGAACGAGGTCGGCTTCCAGGAAAAATATTTTGATATGCTCAAAGCTGGTGGCACCAAGCATCATTCCGAATTGCTGAAACCCTTTGGCTTGGACGCGACCGACCCACAATTCTGGCAGAAGGGTTTGAGTGTGATTTCTGGATTGATTGATGAGTTGGAGACGTTATAGTTCAGTTATTAAGGAGTTTGCGATGGATACGATCAGCGTTAAATTGCCGAAAAAACTGAAGGAATTTGCTGACAAGCAAGTTGCTGATGGGAAGTATAGCGATGTGAGTGATTATGTGCGCGATATTTTGGTGAAAGACCAAAAGAGGCGCGCAGCGATTGCAGAAATTCAAGCCGCTTTGGATGAAGGCGAGGCAAGTGGATTTGTACCTTATGTCCGTGAAGAGTTTGAACAACGGTTTGAGGAATTGGCCAAGGCACATCACTTGAGCAATAAAAATGCAGCTTGAGGTTTCGGCGCGGGCTAAAAAAGATATTGATCTGATTTTTATCTACGGCATCGAAAATTTTGGTGAGAAGCAGTCGCGTGAATACAAAAATGAATTGCTTGATCTGCTCGACTTAATTGCACTTCAGCCCAAGATGGGCATTGAGAGGCAAGGGTCCAAGAAGCCGCTTCGAACAACGTTTTTTCACAATCACATTGTATTTTATCGGATTGGGCGTGGGAAAGTTCGAATTTTTCGCATCTTGCACGGCAAACAAAATTGGCCGGATCATTTATGATCTACCGCCGACCGACACCTTCCGAAGCTGAAGCCATGGCAGCCCTGCACATCCAGTGTTGGGCTGAGTGCTACAGCGAGATTGTCCCCAAAGCGTTGTTGGAGAAATCCGTTGCGTCATCGCGCCTGTCGATATGGTAAGAATCACTGGCCGATGAATCTCGGGCGGTTTTTGCCGCCTATGATGGTGAAACAGCCATTGGTTTCATCGTGGCCGGAAAACCCAAAGAGCTGAATTTCGAGGGCGAAGACGGGCATGTATTCATGCTCTATCTGCGCGCCAACTACCTTCGCCAAGGTATAGGCAGCGAACTGATGAAGCTGGCTGCGACGCAATGGCTGAAGCAAGGTGGCCATTCGCTCTCGCTGAGTGTGCTTACCGAAAACCTCCGTGCACGCAGGTTTTATGAAGCGCTGGGTGCAAGGCTTGTGAAGCTAGACACTTATAAATGGGATGAGCATGAACTGCCCAATGCCATTTATGTATTTGAGAACTTACCTGCACTCATTCCATAAACCAGCCATGGCTTACCACCAATGATTGACCTGTAAGCGCATTGGTGGGGAAGCTGGCGAAAAGAAGTGCCACTTCGGCCACATCTTCCAGCGTTGTGAACTCGCCATCGACGGTGCCGCCCAGCATGATTTTTTTTACAACGTCTTCTTCCGAAATTCCAAGTCTCGCTGCTTGCTCGGGGATTTGTTTTTCCACCAAGGGGGTTCGCACAAAGCCTGGGCAGATGACGTTTGAGCGCACGCCATGTTTACCGCCCTCCTTGGCAAGAACTTTGTTCAAACCCAGCAATCCATGTTTTGCAGTGACATAAGCCGACTTCAGAGGCGAGGCTTCTTTTGAATGCACGGAGCCCATGAGAATGATGGAGCCTGAGCTTTGTTTATACATATGCGGCAGCACGGCTTTGGTTGTGAGAAATGCCCCATCCAAGTGTATGGCCATCATGCGCCGCCAATCTGCAAAGGGAAAATCCTCGGCCTTATGCACAATTTGCACGCCCGCATTGGAAACCAGAATATCAATCTGGCCGCAAGTTTTTAGAACTTGGGCGATGCCGTCATTCACCGATTTTTCGTTGGTCACATCCATTGAAATTGCAATTGCATTGTTGCCCAATTCTTTGGCTGTGGCTTCTGCTGCTTCGGCTTTCAAATCTGCAATCGCAACGCGCGCTCCTTCAGCCATGAAGGCTTTGGCGATGGCTTTGCCAATCCCGCCTGCTGCTCCAGTTACAATTGCAACTTTATTCGCTAATTTCATCTTCAAATTCCCAATCCTGCCGCGACAATCCATGCGCATTGCGGCTGACGCTTTGTTTAGCTACAAAGGTGGCTAGACGCAATTTTAAGGACTCATTATGGCTGATCACGTTTCAAATCCTCATCACGCTGCCACTGGCATGGATGCCCATAAAGCGACTTATAGAGGCTTTTTGGATTTCTCAGTCGCGGGATCGATTATCTGCCTTTACGTTATTGTGGCTTTGGTGGCGTTTCGCTTCATTTCCAATCCATTAAATGTGTTTGTGGGTTTTGCGGGTATTATTATTGGCGTTATTGCTTCGCTTCTTGCGCTGCGCATGGGCGGCAAATGGTTGGTGGCACTTGTGCCATTGGTGTTGATGGGGCTGTTTGTGGCCGCCAACGTGCAAATGTCTTGATAGGTTTATGTCATCAATGAAAATCGCGGTTCCCTCCGAAACACAAAGCGGGGAGAACCGTGTTGCGGCCTCGCCTGAAAGTGTGAAGGCCTATGTTAAGAAGGGCCTTAAAGTTTCCGTCCAGTCTGAGGCTGGATTGGGCGCTAATATTTCCGATGCGGATTACGCCGCTGCTGGTGCCGAGATTGTTAAGGGCACTGGCGTTGTGAAAGATGCTGATATCGTTCTTAGCATCCGCCGTCCTGATGCGGGCATTCTGAAATTGATGAAGAAGGGTGCCGTGCTCGCTGGTGGATTGGAGCCCTATGGCGAGCGCAAAGATTTAGAGGCTTTTGCCAAATCAGGTGTGACCGCTTTTGCCATGGAATTAATGCCGCGTATTTCGCGCGCGCAAAGCATGGATATTCTCTCATCGCAAGCAAACCTTGCTGGCTATAAAGCGGTGATTGATGCCGCCGCGCATTATGGCCGCGCCTTTCCCATGATGATGACGGCAGCTGGCACTGTGCCGCCTGCCAAAGTGTTTATCATGGGTGTGGGGGTTGCTGGTCTTCAAGCCATTGCCACGGCGCGGCGATTGGGAGCGATTGTCTCAGCCACCGACGTTCGCAAGGCGACTGAGGAACAAGTGAAATCGCTGGGTGCAAAATTTGTGTTTGCAGATGTGGCCGATGCGGCAACGTCTGGCGGCTATGCCAAGGAACTTTCTGCTGAAGATAAAGCCAAACAGGCCAAGCTGGTGGCAGACCATGTTCGTACGCAGGATATTCTGATTACCACTGCGCTAATCCCAGGCCGGCCAGCGCCTGTGTTGATCACTAAAGAGATGGTTGAGAGCATGAAACCTGGTTCAGTGATTGTTGATCTTGCGGTGGAGCGCGGCGGCAATTGCCCACTCTCGAAGCCCGATCAAATTGTGGTTCATAAAGGTGTTTCTATTATTGGCACACTCAATCTTGCGGGCCGTTTGGCCGGAAACGCCACGCCACTGTTTGCCAAGAATTTGCAGAACTTTGTGGACCTTATGATTGGCAAGGATGGTGCGCTCAACATTGACGAAACTGATGAGTGCATCTCGGGAACCATGATCGCCAAGGGTGGTGCTCTGGTGCATAAAATGTTTGCGGGAACAAAATAATGGAACATGTCGATCTCTTTTTCTCGCTCTTTGCCATCTTTGTGTTGGCAGTGTTCGTGGGTTACTTCGTGGTGTGGAATGTGACACCGGCTTTGCACACGCCGCTGATGTCGGTGACCAATGCGATCTCATCGGTGATCGTGGTGGGTGCTTTGTTGGCGGTGGGAGCTGGCGGAATTGCTTCGGGTTCCACCATTGCAATGATCTTTGGATTCTTCGCGCTGATATTTGCGAGCGTGAATATTTTCGGGGGCTTCCTCGTTACAGCCCGCATGTTGGCCATGTATAAAAAGAAAGTGAAATAAGATGAGCGCCAACTTAGCAGCATTGCTTTATCTGGTTTCAGGTTCGTTGTTCATTATGGCGTTGCGCGGGCTTTCATCGCCTGCCACTTCGCGTAAGGGAAACATTTACGGCATGGTGGGCATGGGCATTGCCATTCTCACTACGCTTGGAATTTCGGCCCCCACCAATCCGCTGGCTTGGGCTTTGATCATCGGTGGCATTGCCATTGGTGGCGGCATTGGCGCTTATCTGGCGCGCACGATTGCCATGACGGCCATGCCGCAATTGGTTGCGGCGTTTCACTCACTGGTGGGGCTTGCAGCCGTGTGTGTGGCGGCAGCGGCCTTTTATGCGCCGGATGCTTTTGGCATTGCGACTGATGGCGTGATCCATGCTGAGAGCCGCATTGAAATGGCTTTGGGTGTGGCCATTGGGGCGCTGACTTTTACAGGCTCGATCATTGCGTTTTTGAAACTTGATGGCCGCATGTCGGGTGCGCCGATTATGTTGCCAGCACGACACAACATTAACATTGCACTCGGCATTGCGCTGGTGGCTCTGCTTTACATGTTCTTTATGGCACCCACAGCAATTGCATTTTGGTTAATTGTTATTGTGAGTTTGGCGCTGGGCTTTTTGCTTATCATTCCCATTGGTGGTGCCGATATGCCTGTGGTGGTTTCCATGCTCAATTCTTATTCGGGTTGGGCTGCGGCGGGCATTGGCTTTACGCTGGCCAACACGGCACTCATCATCACGGGCGCACTGGTGGGATCATCGGGTGCGATCCTTTCATACATCATGTGCAAAGGCATGAACCGCTCTTTCATCTCGGTTATTCTCGGTGGTTTTGGTGGCGCAACAGCTGGCCCTGCTGCGGCTGGTGAAGCCAAGCCTGTGAAGCAAGGTTCTGCTGAAGATGCGGCCTTTATGATGAAGAACGCGGGCAGTGTGATCATCGTTCCGGGTTACGGCATGGCTGTTGCCCAAGCCCAACATGCGCTGCGTGAAATGGCGGATCATTTAAAGGCCTCAGGTGTCACCGTGAAATACGCCATTCATCCTGTTGCTGGCCGTATGCCCGGCCACATGAATGTGCTGTTGGCCGAAGCCAATGTGCCTTATGATGAAGTGTTTGAACTGGAAGACATCAACAGCGAATTTGCGCAGACCGACATTGCCTTCGTGATTGGCGCAAATGACGTGACCAACCCTTCGGCCAAGGATGATCCTACTTCGCCGATTTACGGAATGCCAGTGTTGGAAGTGTGGAAAGCCAAAACCGTGATGTTCATTAAACGCGGCATGGCGAGTGGTTATGCCGGCGTCGACAACCCGCTGTTCTGGCGCGACAACACGTTGATGCTGTTCGGCGATGCCAAGAAAATGACGGAAGAGATTAACAAGGGGATGGGGTGATAAGTTTTGATCCTGCATCGGTGGAGGACGCAGCGGAGATTAGTGCCTTAACAAGGCATGTCATCTGCACTGTAAATTCTAAAGACTATTCGACAGAAGAAGTTGAGTTGGCTTGCGATTTATTTTCTCTAGAATATTTCAGCACTCGAATGACGTCGCGGATTTTTTACAAAGTGACTTTGGACAATGAGATTATTGGTCAAGCCAGTTTTGGTGATGGTAAAATTCACTCGCTTTTTGTGCATCCTCAATTTCAGGGACGGGGTATTGGAAGCAAGCTGCTTGCCAAACTTGAACTGGCTGCAATTGAAAAGAAAACCACTGACATATTTCTTTCATCGTCAATTACAGCAAAAGGC
>JANLPA010000121.1:0-24518 GCA_031366855.1 Hyphomicrobiales bacterium
GGGGCTTGTTCAGGGATGCCTGATTTTAATTCAGTGCTGATGGTTTGATCGGTCAAGGCCAGCGTTACGAATAGAGTTAGCCCCAAGCCCAAAGCCATAATAACTGAACGGCTGGTGGCGCCGGGGCGGTAGAGGCTTTGGATAGCTTGGCGCAGGAGGAGGTTTTTAGGTCTTGGTAAAAGACTTGCGGCTTTGACGATGAGCGACGCGAGAACAGCCAGAATTATAAAGCTTGCAGCTAGGCCACCAAGGTAAGCTGCTGTGACTTTTGGTTCATCAAAGCCGAACAAAATGACGATGGCGGCAAGAGCCAGAATAGCCGTTGACGCAATCACATAATGCCAAGCGGGTTTGCCAGTTTCATCTATGCTGTGGGAACGAAACAGGGCTGCACCTTGAATGTTGGCAATGCGCGACAACGGCCAAAGCGCAAAAGCCAAGGTGACAAGAAAGCCCAGCACTGCAGCAAAAACCAATGGCCTCCAATCTAGTGTGGTTGAGATTGGCAGGGGCAGAATTTTACCAAAGAGGGCATGAACGATATAAGGTGCGGCGGCTCCGGCCATGAGAGCGATTGTTATGCCAAGCACGCTAACGGCCATAATTTCAGTAAGGCAAATGCCCACCACATCACGGTTTGGCAGGCCCAAACATTTCAGTGTGGCAATGGATGAGCGCCTGCGATTTACAAAAGCTGTGACCGCATTGGCAATGCCGGCACCACCAATGGTGAGTGCTGCCACGCTGACCAGAGTCATAAAATATCCCAAGCGATTGATGAACTCATCGGCCCCTTGGGCTGCTTTGTCGGTGGTGCGGATGCGCCAACCAGAATCAGGGAATTTTTTTGTGGCCGCATCGGCGGCGGTTTTGCCAGCTTTTAAGGTGGCATCAGTTTTCAATTTTATGCGGTAGCGCCAGGTGACAAGTGAACCCGGCTGAACCAAACCTGTTGCGGTGAGGGCTTCTTGCGACAACATGATGCGGGGTCCGAAAATAATACCATCGGCAATGCGGTCTGGTTCAGTTTCGATGGCGGCAGCGATTGTGAAAGTGGCATTGCCAAGTTTGAGCTGGTTACCAAGTTTCAGTTTGAGGCGCGACAGGAGAAGCGGATCGACTACGATTTCAGTTGGACTTACTTTTGGCAGTGTACCTTGGTTATATTTCATCTCGCCATAAAGCGGATAATTTCTATCAGTGGCTTTAAGTTCAACCAAAGTTGAAGCGCCATTGCTTTGCGCCATGGCGCGCATGGTGGCAATGCGGCTCACTTGGCCCAGTGAATTTATATAGTTCAACTCCTCAGGCGTGGCTTCACGCTGGGTTAAGGCAAATTCAAGATCGCCGCCTAATAGCGTTTGGCCTTGTTCATCTAGCCCGCGTTGCACGGCGCTGGCGAGCGAGCCGATGATGGCGATGGCTGATACACCCAAGGTGAGGCAACTTAGAAAAATCCAAAACCCTTTGAGGCCAGAGCGCAAATTGCGTCTGGCATAGGTTGCCCACAAGTCGAACCTCATTTCAACTTGCCTTCGCTCACCAAACCATCACGCACTTCCAAAATACGATCACAGCGTTTGGCTAAAGCACGGTCATGGGTCACCAGAAGCAAAGTTGCTTGTTCACGGGCTTTCAACTCAAAAAGAAGTTCGATAATACTTGCCCCAGTTTCTTGATCAAGATTGCCGGTTGGTTCATCGGCCAGCAAAATTTTAGCTCCTGATGTGACTGCTCTGGCAATGGCCACACGCTGTTGTTCACCGCCGGAAAGCTGGCCAGGATAATGAGTTAACCTATGGCCGAGGCCAACTCGCTCGAGGCCTTCCTTGGCGCGGGCCATGGCATTTTTAACACCCTTAAATTCCAAAGGCACGGCCACGTTTTCCAGCGCCGTCATGGTGGGGATGAGATGGAAGGATTGGAAAATAATACCAATATGATCGCGGCGAAATTTCGCCAGAGATTCTTCGCCTCGGCCATTTAAGGATTCTCCGGCAACTGATATTTGACCTGATGTGACAGCCTCTAATCCGGCGATCACCATCAGCAGCGAGGTTTTGCCTGAGCCTGATGGACCCACAATACCGATGGCTTGGCCGGTTGTGGCCTCAACATCAATTCCGCGCAATATGTTTACCGGGCCTGCCCGACTGTTCAAGGTGAGTTTCACATTTTTAAGATCGAGCGCAGAATTGGCTTTTAACATTTAGGTGATTGGCCTTGTAAGTTGAAGCTTGGCTTCCGATAAAGGAATGATGATACGACTCATTACAGTATTTCTGGGCGTTTGGTTCATGTGGGGGCAAGCTTTCGCTGGCACAACCACAATTTTAGTTTTGGGTGATAGTTTAACGGCTGGCTATGGTTTGGACCCCGGACAATCCATGCCTGATAAATTGCAAGCAGCGCTTCGCGCCAAGGGTGTGGACGCGACCATTATCAATGCAGGCGTTTCTGGCGATACGGCAGCGCAAGGGGCCTCTCGATTAGAGTGGGCGCTGACCGACGATGTGAGGGCTGTCATTGTTGAGCTTGGTGCCAATGATGCTTTGCGTGGGCTTGATCCAGCCCAAGCAGAAGCCGCATTGAGCGAGATTTTACAGAAATTGAAAGTCCACAACATTCCAACTCTTTTGTTGGGAATGAAGGCTCCGCCCAATTTGGGCGCTGATTATGGGGCGAAGTTTGATGGCATGTATCCCAAGCTTGCCGCAGAATTTGGAGTGGCCCTTTATCCGTTTTATCTTGATGGTGTTGCAGCCCAGCCCGCGCTTAATCAGGCTGATGGCATTCACCCTAATGAAAAGGGCTTGGCCATTATTATTCCGAAGATTGTTCCCTATGTGGAAGCAATTGTAACCAAGTTGCCATAATTAGCGTTTGAGTTAGACTGAGCGAATCATTTGGGCGGAGGGCAGTGACCATGTTGCGCTTGTTTACCGGAGTGGAACTTCCAGAGGATGTTAGCCTCGATCTTAAAATGATGCAGAGTGGAATTGCTGGCGCGCGCTGGATCGATGCGGAAAGTTTTCACATCACCTTACGATTTATTGGCGACATTGATGACGGGTTGGCGCGCGAAGTGGCCTTTGCGTTAGACCGACTTGAGATGAAACCTTTTGCAGTGACCATCAAAGGCATCGATGTGTTTGGCGGCAAGAAACCTCATGCCTTGATTGCGCATGTGGAAGAAAATGCTGAATTACGGCGCTTGCAGCTGGCGCAAGAGCGCCTGTGCCAGTCGCTTGGGTTAGAGCCTGAGCCACGGAAATTCATTCCACATGTTACGCTTGCAAGATTGCGCGACACAGACCCCAAGGATTTAAGAAATTTCATTGAGTCTCATTCCCTTTATAGATCGCAGCGATTTTTGGTGGAGCGCTTTGTTTTGTTTTCGTCGCGGCCTTCACGCGGCGGCGGGCCTTATGCGGTTGAAGAATCCTATGCAATGGTGGGGGCATGAGCGCCAAACTTTCAGACTCAGAAATTGCTGCGGCTTTGCACGGGCTTTCGGGCTGGAGTAAAGTTGAGGGACGCGAAGCAATTTTCAAAAGTTTCAAATTTAAGTCTTTTCGGGCGGCTTTTGGCTTTATGACTGAGGCCGCTTTGGTGGCTGAGAAAATGGACCATCACCCCGAGTGGTTTAATGTTTATGCACGGGTGGATGTGACGCTGGCCACGCATTCCGCACATGGCATGACGGCGCTAGACATAACGCTGGCCAAAGCCATGAATTTGATAGAGCGTGGTTAATTTTTGAGGTCTTGACGCTGGGGGAGCGCATCCCCATATTGCGTTTATGTTCTTAGGAGGGACTCATGGCTGAACTTCATAATATCCCGCAAACCGGTGCGCGCACCGATGCTGCGATTGATCAGGGTCTTCGGGCTTATATGCTCAAGGTCTATAATTATATGGCTGCTGGTTTGGCGCTCACTGGCGTTGCTGCCGTTGGAACTTATAACTTAGCTATTGGTGCTGATGGTTTGACACCATTTGGCAATGCCTTGTTTAATAGTCCGTTGAAGTGGGTTTTGGTCTTGGCACCTTTCGCTTTAGTGATGTTCTTGTCGTTCCGCTTGCACAAAATGAGTGTGGCCACGGCACAAGGTGTGTTTTGGCTTTACGCCGCTTTGATGGGCGTGAGCTTTGCTTCACTTGGCATGGTTTATACTCATAGCAGCATCGCGCAGGTGTTTTTAATCACTGCTGTAACGTTCGGTGCGCTTAGTCTCTATGGCTACACCACCAAACGTGACCTCACTGGCATGGGCTCATTTATGTTTATGGGCTTGATTGGCATTATCATTGCTTCCATCGTTAATATATTCTTGGCCAGCTCGGCTTTGAGCTTTGCACTTTCAATTCTTGGCGTTTTGATTTTCACGGGCCTCACCGCCTATGATTCTCAGAAGATCAAGGAAATGTATTTTGAAGGTGATGGCGCGCAAGTTTTGGGCCAAAAAGCCATCAGTGGAGCTTTGACGCTCTATCTTGACTTCATCAACCTGTTCTTGTCGTTGCTGCGTCTTTTCGGCAACCGCAACTAAGAGTTCAAAATTTGATTTGAAGGCCCCGGTGAGAACTGGGGCCTTTTTTTTTATGCATCCACCAGTTTTGGCTTTTTGACCAGCACGCGCAAAACTTGTTCTAAATCTTGGCCGCGCTTCAAGATTAGCCCGCCTGGCGCAATTACGGAATATTGACCTTGCTTTTGGGCAAGGCTTGGGTTTTTGGTGATGCGGTAAAGCGGCTGCTCGCTGGCCCTGCGGTGAATGGCGAAGCTTGCTGCTTCCGGGCTGAAATCAATAGCATAATCGCGCCATTCGCCCTCGGCCACATAGCGCCCGTAAAGGCTCATAATCACACTTAATTCGTGGCGGTCAAAGCGGATGGGCTTTGGCGTTTTTGAAGTAAAGCGCAAAATATTATTGCTATTTTCTGGTTCATTGATGTCCGTCATCAAGATGTAACATTGACTCTCCAAGGTGTGATTTGCAAGGGCTGAAAATTCCTTGGTTTTGCCGCAATTGCATCAAGCCTTGAACAAGATGCAGGATGATAGTTTGTGTGTTGCCTCAACCGCCCGGTTGGTTTTTACTTCGGTTTAGCCCCCCAGCCCCCCGAAGTTCTATTGGACCAGCCGGGCGCCCTTTATACCCCAAGTCCAAAGACTCAAATTAGTCAGTTGAGTAAATAAGGCGGTTTGCTGGTTGCGACCGCCCTTTTTTTCTTGACGTAAGGCCGATGTTTCTCAATACCCTTGCGCAACAGGGACTGGGCACATGACAGCAGCAAAACCGCAAGAATTTCAAGCCGAAGTGGGCAAGCTTTTGCACATGATGGTGCATTCAGTTTATTCTGACCGCGATGTGTTTTTGCGCGAGTTGATTTCCAATGCATCGGATGCGCTCGACAAGTTGCGCTATCAAGCCATCGCTAAGCCCGAGCTGTTGGAACAGGACGCGAAGCTGGCGATTACTCTGACGCCTGATAAGGCAGCCAAGACCTTGACCATCGAAGACAGTGGCATTGGCATGTCATCTAAAGAGCTGACAGATAATTTAGGCACCATTGCTAGATCTGGCACGCAGACTTTTGTCGATAAGGCCAAGGATGCGCCAAGTTTGATTGGTCAATTTGGTGTTGGGTTCTATGCGGCCTTTATGGTTGCATCAGAAGTTGAAGTGTTTTCGCGCAAAGCGGGTGCCAAGGCTTGCAATGTGTGGCGCTCCAAAGGTGAAGGCACATTCACCGTAGAGGAGGCTTCAGCTAAAGAACGCGGCACCCGCATTGTGCTGCATGTGCGCGATGATGCTTTGGACTATTTGGAGCCCTGGAAACTTGAAGAAGTTGTACGCGCCTATTCTGATCATATTGCCCACCCAATTATGTTGGCTGGTGAGGCTGAGCCGCGCCAGATCAATTCAGCCAGCGCCATTTGGATGAAGTCTAAATCTGAAATTACGGCTGAACAGCACAAAGAATTTTTTGGAATTTTGAACCACGGCACCGACGCGCCAGCGCTCGTCATTCATTACCGTGCAGAGGGCCGGCAAGAATATAATGTGCTTCTCTATGTGCCGGGTGAACGGCCCTTCGATCTCTATGATCCTGAACGCAAAGGTCGTCAGAAGCTTTATGTAAAGCGCGTGTTTATTGCCGATGATGTGGGGTTGCTGCCACCTTATTTGCGCTTTGTGCGCGGCGTGATTGACAGTGCTGATATGCCGCTAAACTTGTCGCGCGAGATGCTGCAAAATAATCCAGATGTTGCAGTCATTCGAAAAGCCGTTGGCAACCGCGTGTTGGCAGAACTTAAAAAATGCGCTGAAAATGATGGCGTAACATTCGCTAAAATTTGGGATGTGTTTGGGCCGGTGATTAAAGAAGGTCTTTACGAAGATTTTGAACGGCGCGATGCGCTGTTTGACATTGCGCGCTTTAAGACGACTAAGTCAGATGTTGTGTCGCTGAAAGATTATATTGCGGGTCTGAAAGAAAATCAGACGGCGATTTATTATCTGACGGCGGAAGATGCGGCCAAGGCAGCGTCTAGCCCCCAGCTTGAGGGGTATAAGGCGCGAGATGTTGAGGTGCTGCTGCTCACCGATCCGGTCGATAGTTTCTGGGTGCGCACCGCCATGGGCTTTGATGGCAAACCATTTAAATCAGTGGCGCATGGTTCGGCTGATTTGGATTTGATCAAAACCAAAGATAAAAAACCGGAAGCAAAATCTGACGATCCTGAAATTGCTGCTTTGCTGGCGGCCTTTAAACTGGCATTGGGAGTTAGGGTTTCTGATGTTCGCATTTCTAAACGCTTGACTGATAGTGCTGTGTGCTTGGTCAATGATGGGCAGATGGATCGCACGTTGGAAAAGCTTTTATCGCGGCAGAAAGATTCTGGCGTTGCGGTCAGTGCGCCCGTTTTAGAAATTAATGCTCACCATGGCCTGATGAAGGCGCTTGCTAAAATGGTGGAAAGCAAAGGTGCCACATCCGTCGATGATGCTGCGCATTTGTTGTTGGATCAGGCTTTTATGTTGGAAGGTGAAGTGGTGGCGGAGCCTGCCGATTTTGCCAAGCGCTTGGGCGCTGTGATGCGACTAGCTTTTGGCTAGTGCAGAGCCTTGGCAATGGCGAGAATTTTAGTCTCGCCACTCAGCGCTATGGCATTTTGCAAAATTGCCATCGAATCCGCCAAAGCAGATTCTCGCACATCGCCAAATTGGCGTGCGAGGTAAAGGCCAGAAAGCATATCGCCCGTGCCATTGGGAACGCTGTCGCGTTTTTTGTTTTTAATCACTGTAACACCGGAAGGCGTTATCCGCAGGGTTGCCAAGTCATCGCCTGCTGGCACTGAGGTTACAATAACCTCCGACACATTTAATTGCGGGGCGGCCACTGTTGCTTGGCTTTCATTCTCAACACTTTCCTTTGTAAGCCAAGACAGCTCAAAAGCATTGGGCATGGCGATAGTCGCCAGTGGGATGAGGTAATCACGGATAGCTTCAGCAACAGCTGGCGGAACATAAAGCTTGCCGTGATCACCCAGCACAGGATCAATCAAAATGATTTTTGGATTTAGCTTTTTGATCAGTGAAGCAGCGATGTGAACTTGTTCAGCGCTGGAGAAATATCCTGTGATCACGGCATCAATATTGTCGAAAGCTTTGATGTTTTCGAGGGCAATAATAATGGGGCCCAAATCATGCGCGGTGCCTGCTGGTTTGCCATGGCCCGGATGATTTGAAAGTGTCACAGTGGGAAGAGTCAGCACATCATGGCCTTCGGCTTGTAAAGCCGGAACGATGGCGTTCAAGCCTACGGGGCCAAACACCACTTGCGAGGAAATGGCCAGAATTTTCGTCATGCTTAAATGTAACCAGCGTCCATCAGATAAAGAAGCACGGAAGCGCTGATGGCGGC
Source organism: Hyphomicrobiales bacterium (assembly GCA_031366855.1). GTDB lineage: Bacteria > Pseudomonadota > Alphaproteobacteria > Rhizobiales > Aestuariivirgaceae > Aestuariivirga. Next base: position 7,936 of record JANLPA010000121.1, read on the forward strand.
AAGGCCCGTGCCCGCAGCAATAGCTCCTGAAATGGCAGGCACTGCTTCATCACTGCGCTGGGCAAACAAAAACGCATTGGCGCCGGTGGGCATGGCGGCAAACAGCACAGCAATTTCGAGCCACAATGTTTGCAAGTGGAACACGTAATGCCCAAGCACTAAAACCACGACTGGCATTGCGATCATTTTTAAACCAATAATTGCAAACATGCCATCCCACGAGCCTTTGAGTGAATAACCCGCAAGCGAAACGCCCAGCGCAAAGAGGGCTGTGGGTACAGAAGCATCGGCCAGCATTTGCAACATTTTTTCAGGAATGGGATGAAGGCCAAGCCCGGTGATGCGCCAGATTGTTCCGGTAAGCAGCGCCAGCACAATGGCGTTTTTAGCTAGATTGGTGAGAAGTTCTTTGCCAGTGCGTTCAATGGAGAAACTGCCAGAGTGTTTGGCCATTTCGCGGTGCAAAGTTGCTGTGAACCACAGAATGGGCGCGTGAATGGAAAGGATCATTCCAAGAGGTACTGCAACCGATTGACCAAAATGCGCCAAAGCCAGAGGTGTTCCGAGCAAAGCTAAATTGCCAAAGCCCGAAGCCATCGAAGTTGCAGCACCGCCGCTCACATTGAGGCTGGTGATGAAATTGGAAACGAAGGCGGCGGCAATCCAAGTCAGCGCTAAGCCACCGAAGTAAGCGCCCCATAGGCTCCAAGGGGCTGAATCTTGTGAACCTAATGTGGCCATGGTCTTAAACAATAAAGCTGGAATGGCAACGTTAAATACAAAAAGTGAAAGGCCTTTGCCCGAAGCCTCATCAATAATTTTAGCCTTGGAAAAACCATAGCCCAGCATGATCATACCGAAAACGGGCAGGACCGTAATGAGGATGGTGTTCATAACTTAAAGCCAGGGATGCGATGCCGCATTTTTCGTTTCAAAGCTGGAAATTGACTCGGCCTTTTCCATGGTGAGGCCAATATCATCCAAGCCATTGAGCAGGCAATGTTTGCGGAAGGGATCAATTTCAAATTTCACGGTGCCGCCATCGGGCCCACGAATTTCCTGATTTGGAAGATCAATGGTCATAGTGGCGTTGGAACCACGTTGGGCATCATCCAGAAGTTTTTTCTGATCTTCGGCACTCACAACAATCGGCAAAATGCCATTCTTGAAACAATTGTTATAAAAAATATCAGCAAAGCTGGTGGCAATCACGCAGCGAATGCCGAAATCTAACAACGCCCAAGGGGCATGTTCGCGGCTGGAACCACAACCGAAATTGTCACCTGCCACCAAAATTTCAGCCTTGCGATAGGCGGGTTGATTTAAAACAAACGCTGGCAGCTCAACGCCTTCTTGGGTGTAGCGCATTTCAAAGAACAGCGATTTTCCAAGTCCGGTGCGCTTAATGGTTTTTAGGAACTGCTTTGGAATGATCATGTCGGTGTCGATATTGGTGATGTTGAGCGGAGCAGCCACACCGGTGAGTGTATTAAATTTGTCCATGATCTTTCCTTATGAAACGAGATCGACTGATGTGGCTTCATCCGCACCAATCATAATGTTGAGATTTTGCACGGCAGCACCCGATGCGCCTTTGCCGAGATTGTCATAAATCGCTATGAGCAGAACTTGGCCCGCTTGATCATTGGCAAATACATGCAGGCGCATATTGTTGGTGTTATTCAATGCCTCGGGGGTTAAGCTTGCATGGCGTTCATGGGCTTCCAGTGGAGCAACACTGATAAAACGTGAGCCCGCAAAATAATTCGTCAGTACACTGTGGATTTCTGCACCAGAGTGCTTCGTAAACAATGGCACGCAACCCATCATGCCTTGAGCATAATTGCCCACAGCGGGTTGAAAAATAACGCCGCGTGAAAGGCCGGCATAAAGTTTCATCTCGGCCAAATGCTTGTGCTTGAAAGTGAGGCCGTATGGCATGTAAGGCGAAGCGCTTTGCCCTTGGGCTACATAGTCCTCAATCATCTTTTTGCCACCACCAGAATAACCGCTGATGGCATTATAAGTGATGGGGTAATCAGCTTCGAGAAGGCCAGCCGCAATCAAGGGCCTGGTGAGAGCGATCAAGCCTTGCGGATAACAGCCGGGGTTTGACACAAATTTTGCTGCAGCAATTTTATCATGCTGCCGGGCATCAAGCTCGGCAAAGCCATAAGCCCAATCTGGGTTCACGCGAAATGCGGTTGAAGCATCAATCACGCGGGTGTTCGACGTGATAAGGCTTACAGCCTCAACGGCTGCATCATCGGGCAAACACAGAATGGCCACGTCCACGCTGTTCAGCAATTCACGCTTGGCATCCATATCTTTGCGTTTGTCATGGGGAATGGACACCAATTCCACATCCTCACGATTTTTTAAACGATCGCGGATTTGCAGGCCGGTTGTGCCTACTTCGCCGTCAATAAATATGGTGGGTTTTCTGCTCATGAGCGAGCTTCTACAGGCTGCCACCGAAATTTTCAACATGAACGGCAGATTAACGGTGCCCTCAGAATAGGTTCAGGGCCGATGTTTCATAAGGGTCACATCGAAACGCATTCAACTGAACAACAAACTGGAAGGACTTAAATTATGTTACGCAAATCCCTTATCGCTCTCACTGCCGCTGCTGCTCTTACTCTTGGTTTTGCAGCTTCGGCTCAAGCAAACACAAATGTGAACATTGACCTTGGCTTTAACCTTGGTGGTTCAGGCTATTATGATGGTGGTTATGGCTATTATGATGCTGGCTACGACGAAGATTGCGGCTGGAAGATGGTGAAGCACAAGCATTGGAATTGGAACCACACCCACAAGATTGTGACATGGTCTAAGCAATGGGTTTGCTACTAGAATCCACCAGGTCCCCTGCAAGGTTAACCTGAGTTCTAAAAGCCGGCCGTGATCTCCCCACGGTCGGTTTTTTCATAAATAATCGTCATTCCCGCGAAAGCGGGAAACCAACTTCAGGCAATTCTCTGAATTCAAAGTTAGATTCCCGCCTACGCGGGAATGACGAGTGTTGATGCGCTACTGGCAGAAAAACAGGCAGGTGCCGGGGCTTGTGCTCATCGCTTGGACGGTTGCGAGGCCGGCCATACCGCCGGTGAACAGGGTGAGGACCACAAGGCCCATGAATACGCGGCGCAGAAATTTTGCATCTGCAGCAATTGTTGTCGAACTCATTAGAAACTCCACCACTCTGACCCACACATATGCGAATCACTTACCATCCAGTTGTTTCATTAACGTAAACGGAACGTTTATCAAATCTGTTAAAATTGTGGTCGCTTGCTGTTGCCTGATATCCACAAATTTGCTCCGCCAAAGTGGCTGCTCCCAACCCACGCTCGGTCAACGAGTGTGGATTGACCGCAAAGGAAAACTTGTTCCAACGATAACGGCATGTAATTTTAATGCTTAAGAAGTTGGATAGGGCTCGTCCCAAGCAGGTAGGCCGTCGATACTTGCCGCGTTTTTCTGGCGACGGTAGTCTGCCAAGTCGGCTTCTGATTTTCCCTTGGCCCATAGGGCCATGGAGTCGCGCTCACGTTCGAAATTCATCAGGGGCACACCGAAACCGCAGGAATCGCTTATGCGCGAGACTTCGACCGTGATGAAGCAGCGCGGTTCTTCTGAGGTGCCAAAATACGGCGCAAGATTATTCCAGCGCGGATTGTCAGGAGGCACGACTTTTCCTTGGCCATGCAGTCGCACAATCTTGGGCGGCCCATCAAAAGCGCAAAACATAATGACGATGCGGCCGTTTTCACGCAGGTGTGCTATAGTTTCAGCACCACTTCCAGTAAAATCTAGGTAACAGACTTCGTGTTCAGAAAGCATGTGAAAGGTGTTTAGACCTTTGGGCGAACAATTCACATGAGAGTCAGCCGAGAGCGATGCAGTGGCAACGAAAAACACTTTTTGCCACTTGATCCAACCTGCAATTTGCGGCGTAATTTGGTCGTAGACTTTGCCCAAGATTCATTCTCCTTTTGCCTACCATTGATGATCTGTTCGAGATATCAAACAGGTTAAGCATTGGTTCGAATATCCACAAACCGCCCCGCCAAGGCCGCAGCAGCGGCCATTTGCGGGCTGACCAAGTGGGTGCGGCCCTTATAGCCTTGGCGGCCTTCAAAGTTGCGGTTTGAGGTTGAGGCGGCACGTTGGCCGGGCTTCAATTGGTCAGGGTTCATGGCCAGACACATGGAGCAACCGGGTTCTCGCCATTCAAAGCCAGCAGCCAAGAAAATCTTATCCAAGCCTTCAGCCTCGGCCATTTCTTTGACGAGGCCAGAGCCTGGAACGATCATCGCGTAATCTAAGCTGCCAGCAATTTTCTTGCCTTCGACGATTTTTGCCACAGCGCGCATATCTTCAATGCGGCCATTGGTGCAGGAACCGATCCAGATTACATCCAGCGGAATATCAGTGATCTTTTGGCCAGCATGGAGGCCCATATACTCAAGAGCGCGGATTTTTGATTGACGCTTGCCTTCGTCGGCAATCAAAGCAGGATCAGGAATGATACCTGCAACAGACACCACATCTTCTGGGCTAGTGCCCCAGCTTACGATGGGCGGCAGATTTGCAGCATCGAGTTTCACGATGCGATCAAAATGAGCGCCTTCATCTGATTTCAAAGTTTCCCAATATTTGAGAGCAGCATCCCAATCAGCACCCTTTGGCGCTTTGGGTTTGCCCTTGAGAAAAGCGTAAGCCTTTTCATCTGGCGCAATCATACCGGCCCGCGCACCGCCTTCAATGGTCATATTGCACACCGTCATGCGGCCTTCCATGGAGAGATCGCGGATGGCTTCGCCGGCAAATTCGATCACGGAACCAGTGCCGCCTGCTGTACCGATTTCACCGATGATAGCGAGGATGATGTCTTTCGCTGTGGAGTGCTTGGCCAATTTGCCATTCACTTCCACCTTCATGTTTTTAGCTTTTTTCTGGATGAGCGTTTGGGTGGCCAGAACATGCTCCACTTCCGACGTGCCGATGCCATGGGCCAAAGCACCAAATGCGCCATGGGTGGAGGTGTGGCTATCGCCGCAGACGATTGTGGTGCCGGGCAATGTAAAACCTTGCTCAGGCCCCACCACATGCACAATGCCTTGACGCTTATCCAGCTCGTTAAAATATTCGATGCCGAATTCTTTTGCATTGTTGGCAAGTGCTTCAACCTGAATGCGGCTTTCTTCCTCGGCAATGCCTTTGGAACGATCTGTGGTGGGAACGTTGTGATCAACCACAGCAAGCGTCTTTTCCGGGTGGCGCACTTTGCGGCCAGTCATGCGCAAGCCTTCAAAGGCTTGGGGGGAGGTAACCTCATGGATCAAATGGCGATCAATATATAGTAAGCACGTGCCATCTTCGGCCTCGTGGGCCACATGATCATCCCAGATCTTGTCATAAAGAGTGCGTGCTTTTGCCATGGTCATATCTCGCAATAATGTATTTGGGGCGGTATTTAGCAATTAACGGGGGGGAGTCAAATGTGGAAGCTGCATAGCACACGCCCTTAACTGTCGCGCACCTCATACTATATTGTTACCAAAACAATTCTTGCCTTGTTTTCCAAGCAGCAGCTTCATAGAAACGCTCAGGTCTGGAACGTAAATTATGCGCTGGCAGCACGTTGCACTTGGAATTTTAATCACCGCGATTTGGGGTTTAAATTTTGTTGTTCTGAAAGTGGCATTGGTTAGTGTTCCTCCGATTTTGTTGACGGCCATCCGCTTTATACTGTCTTGTTTGCCAGTTTTGTTTTTGCCGAAACCAAAAAATATGCGCTGGCGTGATTTGATCATTGTCGGTCTCACAAGTTTCTTAGGGCAATACGTATTTCTATTTGTAGCGATGGCTAAGGGTATGCCTGCGGGGCTTTCGTCAGTCACCTTGCAGCTTCAAGTTTTTGTAACAATTTTATTTTGTATTTTGTTTCTGGGCGAAAGGCCAAAGCTGCAACAATATATAGGTGGAGCAGTATCACTGGCGGGACTTAGCACCATTGCCTCAACTGTTGGTGCAGGCAGCGCGATCCCGGCGTTGGCCATGGTTTTTATTGTGTTGTCAGCTTGCACGTGGGCTTTTGGGAATTTTACGATGAGGCAGGCCGGCGCTGATTCAGGCTTTGGTACATTGGCTGGTGTTTGTTGGGCAAGCTTGGTGCCGCCAATTCCTGCCCTTGCCATTGCTTTTGTTTTTGAGGGACCGGATCGCATAGTCTCGGCCATAACTCATATCCAACCCATTGCGATTGCAGCAATTGCCTACACGGTGGTTTTATCAACTTGGGTTGGCTTCGCCGTTTGGGGCTATTTGCTTTCAAGCTATCCTGCGGGCAAAGCCGCACCATTTGCGTTACTGGTGCCAGTGTTTGGCGGATTATCGAGCTATTTTATTTTAGGAGAAACTTTAAGTCCGCTGCGGCTTGTGGGCTCGGTTTTGATATTTGCAGGCCTCGCTATTATTCTATTGCCGTGGAATAAATTAATGACGCGGATTTCAGTTCTCTAAAACAAAGGTCGAGACCAAGGCTGGCAGATCGAACATCTTTGCAAACAGCGCTTCGGCACCGATGTCTTTCAGCTTTGTGCCGTGGGTTTCTTCGTCTTCGTGGGTGCCGGTGAAGCCAAGCGTCCAGCAGCCTGCATCAACTGCGGCCGTCACACCTGTGATTGAATCTTCGACTACGATGCAGTGATCGGCTTTTACCCCAGCTTTTTTGGCCGCGAGCAAAAACACATCGGGTGCTGGTTTGCCGTGGGGCACGTCTTCGAAGGTTATGATATTGTCTTTGAAATAACCAATCAGGCCGGTGAGCTGGAGTGCGAGTTTAACGCGCTCTTTCGGGCTGTTTGAAGCAATGGACATGGTGAGGCCCAAATTGCGGATACTTTCTAAAGCATCACGCACACCGCGCACCAATTGCAGTTCACTGCGATACAATTCGTTTACACGAGCATTTTTCAACGCGGCGGCATTTTCTGGAAACACAACATTGCTCTGGGCGGAAAGCTCTTTCAGCATGGCTTCAAAGGTGCGGCCCACAAAGCGGCGGTGGGCTTCAGTTTCAGTCATTTCAATGCCGAAACGTTTCAAGATTTCAACATCGGCGCGCATAGACAGGGGCTCGCTATCGACAAGAACGCCGTCACAATCGAATATGATATGAGAAATGGTCATGCGCCCAAATGCCGGAAGCTGGCGATCACGTCAACATAGACTTCACGCTTGAAGGGAATGATTAAATCCAGCATCTCATCCATTTTAACCCAGCGCCATTCATCAAATTCTTGTTTGTGGCCGGGAGGTGCGAGATTGATTTCGCTGTCGGGCCCCAAAAACTCAAGGGCAAACCATTTTTGTTTCTGGCCGCGATATTTGCCTTTCCAGCTTTTGCCAATCAAATGCGCAGGCAAATCATAGGTGAGCCACTCGGGGGCCTCGGCTATTATTTTGGCGGATGTGATGCCAGTTTCTTCGGCGAGTTCTCTTAATGCAGCAGGCGCAGGGTCTTCACCCTCATCAATTCCGCCTTGGGGCATTTGCCACCATTTGCCAATGCCATCATCATTTTGCTTTTCAAAACGGCGGCCCACCCACACGAGGCCAGCTTTATTGAGCAGCATAATGCCCACGCAGGGGCGATAGGCTGTTATGTGGCTTGTATCCGTCATCAGCCCAATCTGCCTTTGAAGGCGGCACTGGCTGGCACAAAAATAACGCCGCGCTCAACAGCGGCTTTGGCCCAATCATTCACTGTTCTAATTGTCGTATCAAGGCCAGAGCCGGTACCAATGGCAATGCCATTGCTGCGGGCTTCTTCTTCCAACAAATTAAGTGCTGCTGTAATCGATTCAGGATCGGCATTGGCGTCAATCACGGTTTGGCCACGGCGCACTTGAAAGTTCAAAGCCTTAGCCACGTCTTCGGTGGCAGAGAGCGGCAAGGAGCCATCTTCGATAAATAAAAGACCCCGTTTGCGAAGTTCACTGAGCAGGGGCTTTACAGCAGGGGCTGAGGCTAGAAAGCGCCCGCCCATATAATTAACAATGCCTGTGTAGCCGGTAAAACGGCTCATATGCCAATAGAGGGCATCAAGGTTTTCAGCCTCGGCACCATCGGCCAGCAAGGTTTTGGGGCCGGGGTTGGCAGCAGGAAAGCCAACAGGCTCTAATGGCAATTGCAACAGCACTTCATGACCATTGGCTCGGGCTTTATTCACTTGCGCCTGCAGGTTCTCGCCATAGGGGGCAAAAGCCATGGTAATATCGCTAGGTAAATCTTTAGCAGCTTGTGATGTGAGTTTTTCGTTGAGACCCATGCCGCCCAGAATAATAACGAGCTTTGGTGCATCGGAATGGATGATGCCCATGGAGACAGATCGGGCATAGGCTTCCGATGGCTTTTTGCCGCCGCCGACGCGCGGCAGTGGCCCTGCTGCGGTTAATTCAACCAAACCAGATATGGGAGCTTTGGTGAGTGGTGTTTTAGGGCTCACATAGATTGTTGCGTCCTGCTCATAGTTTTGCTGCTCGATAGCGGGCTCAACTTTAATGGATATTTTTTTTGGTGGGCTCGGCTCTTCTGCAATCACCTCTTCTTGCTGATCAAACAAAGGTTCAACGCTGGCGGTTTTGATCTCCTCCAACGGTGCCATGGCAAGCGTGACAATGGGTTCGCCAGCAAAAGGATGCGGCAACCTGGCTATATAAGTGCCGCCCACAATCATGCCTGCCAGCACAGCCACGTAGGCAGCCGCCAAAGCACTTGGGCGTTTTTCCCATAGTCTCTGGCTCAGGCTTCGCTTGTGGAGCGGCTGATTTAAGTCATCGCGGCGCATGGCATCTCTGAAGAAGATTCGTCTAGCGCCAGTGTGGCAAGATAGGCGTTAATGAGGTGTTAACTATAAGGATTTTGCCAAATAAAAAGGCGGGATTTAAGCCCCGCCTTTAATTCTAGTTCGATTGTTTCGGTGCATCGGTTGGTTTGGGTGGCACCACGTTGGTGACCACTTTGACTCCGTGGAGAAAATCAATGGCGGCTTTCAATTGCACGTCCTTGGTTTTATCTTCTGGCACATAGGCTGATGAGCCACCGCCTTCGCTGCCACCACCGGGGTTGGCCAAATGGCCATTAAGACCTTGTTCGCCTTCGGTAGATACATTCTTGCCGAGTAATTCTGGGGGCAAGGGTTGTTCAATCACAATATCGGCAGCAATGCCTTTGGCTTGGATTGAGCGGCCTGAAGGCGTGAAATAGCGCTGTGTGGTGAGGCGCATAGCCCCTTCGCTGCCCAGTGGAATGATAGTTTGAACTGAGCCTTTGCCGAAGCTGGTTGTGCCGATGATGGTGGCGCGTTTTTGATCTTGCAAAGCGCCCGCCACAATTTCGGACGCTGAAGCAGACCCGCCATTGATTAAGATCACCAGCGGCTTGCCATTGGTCAAATCGCCCTTCTGTGCGGTGTAGCGTTCAACCTGATCAGCGTTACGGCCACGCGTTGAAACCACCTCGCCTTTTTCCATAAACACATCTGATACTGCAATGGCTTGCTGCAAGAGACCGCCAGGATTGTTTCTAAGATCGAGTATGAAGCCCTTTTCTTTGCCAGCCATTTTCTTATCAAGTTCATTAATAGCTTTTTGCAGGCCGTCATCAGCTTGCTCATTGAAAGTGCTGATGCGCACATAACCCACATCATCGCCCTCAGCGTTATATTTCACCGATTCAATTTTGATTGAATCGCGCACCATTTTTACTTCAAAGGGCTCACGCTTTTCACGCACGATCATCAAGGTGATTGGCGTGCCAATGGCACCGCGCATTTTCTCAACAGCTTCATTGAGCGTGGTGCCTTGCACATCTTTGCCATCAATTTTCACGATTAAATCATTGGCCAAAATTCCGGCCTTAGCGGCTGGGGTGCCATCATAGGGAGCCACAACTTTAACCACGCCATTTTCCATGGTGACTTCAATGCCAAGACCGCCAAATTCGCCACGGGTCTTCACATTCATGTCCGCAAATTCTTTGGCATCCATATAAGATGAGTGCGGATCGAGCGAGGTGAGCATGCCGTTGATGGCAGCTTCCATCATTTTCTTTTCATCGGGCTGTTCAACGTAATCACTTTTAACGCGGTCATAAACATCGCCAAAAAGATTGAGCAATTTATAAGTGTCGGCGTTGGTTGCGGCGGTTGCGCCATTAAAGGCCTGCAAGGTGACGGCGCTGGCAACAGCGCCCAGAAGCACCAAGCCAAATGCACGCGTTGTGGAGTTTAATTTCATTTCATCGCCTCTTTTCTGCCGCCTAGCCACCATGGGCTCGGATCGACCGGTTCACTGTTTTTCCGAAACTCAACATAAAGCACGGGACGTGCCAATTCTTGCTCACCACCGACGAGGGCCACTGACGATGGACCTTCACCCATAATTCCTAACGGTTCTCCGGCCTTAACGGATTGACCAATTTCAGCCGAGATCTGTTTCATGCCTGCACAGAGCACCAGATAGCCCTCTCCCGCATTCAAGATCAAGAGTTGTCCATAAGACCTAAAAGGTCCAGCAAATTCTATGCGGCCATCTACAGGGGAAATAACGTTTTGACCAGCCGTGGTTGCAATGGCCACACCTTCAAGCGGGCTGCCGAGGCCATTATCATCGCCGAATTGCTTCAGAATATCGCCTTGCACGGGATAAGCTAGCTTTCCAAGTTGCTCAGAAATGGCGATGGCGGGTTTTGAAAGGGCTGCCAGTTTAAGTTTTTCGGCTTCTTCTCTGGCTTTAGCCTCAGCAGTTTTTCGGGTTTCTGCTTCAATTTTTGCTGCTTCAAGATTGGCCAATAATTGTTTTAAATTCTTTGCCTGAACGGCCAAATCCTCGGCACGGTGTTTTTCAGCGTCCAGATCTTTTGCAGCAGTGATGGCAAAAATCTTCTTTTCGGATTGTAAGGTCTTCAATTCTTGCTGGCTGACATTGAGAGCCAAGACAGCATCGCTAAAATTTTTCTTGGCTGATTCGGATTCGGCAGCGATGGTTTCGAGCCGATTTAGTTTGGCTTTTAGCTCTGTGGCCTGAGCGCGCATTTCCGGCACCACTGCGCCAAACATCATGGCACCGCGCAAGGCTTGCAACACGTCTTGAGGATCAACTACCAAGGCCGGTGGTGGATTTTGCTCTAGGCGCTGCAAACCCGCTAAAAGTTCCGAAAGTTTGTTTTGCTTTTCGGCAAGATCGCTGCGGATGACAATGGCCTCGCTGGTCAAGGATTTAAGATGGGAATCCGCCTCGACAACGGCTTTCTTCTGACTGCCAAGCGTTTTTGCAAGGTCGATTAATTTTTCTGAGATTTCAGCTTGAGCTTTAACCGCAGACTCAATTTCTATGGCGATGGCTGTTTGTTTTTCTGTCGATGATTGCAGCGATTGCTCAATGGCATCTAACTCTTGCGCCGTTCCTGATGAGGTGCTGCCTTCGGCCAAACAAGGTTGTGCCGTGCCCAAAAGAACACAGGCTAACATGCCTGCAAAGTTGAAGGTTTGTCTGATCATCAGGCTGAGTTTTGACAAAATCCCATGTCTAAAATGCGGCCAGTTCATGACCTGTGATAGGGATGATTCACCATAATAGTGACGGATCGGTAAATTTGTTCGAGCAACATGATCCGCACCAACCTATGTGGCCAAACCATGGGGCCAAAGGCTATGAGTTCCGTGGCTTTTTCGCGAGTCTGAGGGCTGTGGCCATCAGGTCCACCGATCATAAAAACCACGTCAGAAACACCGCTATCGCCGAGTTTTCTGATGCGAGCTGCAAAATCTTCACTGGAATGTGATCGTCCCCGTTCGTCCAATACCAGTGTGGTTGCGCCTTGCGGGGCTGCTGCCATTAGAATTTGGGCCTCTTCGTCCATGCGCTGCTTAGCAGTGGGAAGTTGTGATTCGGACCATTCGCCAATTTTAAGCGTCGTTATACCAGCCTTGCGGCCTAACACTTCAATGCGCTTTTGGTAATCATCCGCCATCAGCTTTTCGGGCCCGGTTTTCAGGCGGCCGATGGCGGCGATTGAAATGCGCAATTATTCTTCAGCACTGCTGTCAACCGGAGCATGCTCCGACCACAGCTTTTCAAGATTATAGAAGCTGCGCACTTCGGGGCGGAAAATGTGAACAATAATATCGCCAGCATCAACCAACACCCAATCAGATGTTTCCAAACCTTCAACGCGGATATCTTTCTGGCCATGGGCTTTAAGCTTATCCACGAGCTGATCGGCAATAGCTGCCACGTGGCGATTGGCGCGGCCAGACGCAATCACCATGCCATCCGCCATTGAAGAACGACCCATCACATTGATGGGGAGAATTTCTTCAGCCTTGGAATCTTCCATCGAATCCAAAATCACATTCATCAAAGGCCAATCCGGGCCAGCATAGCGCGGACCTTTAGGGGCGATCACGACTTTGGCGGTGACGGTTGATTTTTTAGCAACCACTTTTTTTGCTGGAATTTTTTTGGCTGCGACTTTCTTAGCTGCAATTTTTTTAGCAGGAGCCTTCTTAGCAACAAGTTTTTTGGCAACTGGCTTTTTTGCAGCAACTTTCTTAGCAACAACTTTTTTGGCAGGAGCTTTCTTGATTACCTTCTTGGCTACAGTTTTTTTAGCAGGAGCCTTTTTAATAGCCTTTTTGGCCACTGGCTTTTTAGCTAAAACTTTCTTAGCCGCGACTTTTTTAGCCGGCTTTTTTGCTGCAATTTTCTTGGTTGGTTTCTTAACCACTTTCTTTGCCGCAACCTTTTTGGGCGCTGGCTTGGCTTTGGTTGCAGGCACTTTCTTTGCTGGCTTTTTAGCAGCGGCTTTCTTCACAGGTGCTGCTTTTTTCTTAACGGGTTTCTTGCTCAGGGTCTTGGTCCTTAAAATGAATTTGATTGCCTATAACACTTCTCTCCCCGTCATGCCAGCGTGGGAAATGGCAACTATGCGCCATGCCTAATGGCAGTGGAGCTCTCTTTGCGCAGCGGCATTGACACAAACACCCAGGCAGGGGCTTTGCGTTTGGCCAATAGGCCAGCCTGCTCATTGCGCGCGCGGTTTTTGGCATAGCGGTTTGCGGCTTGCGAGCCTAATGCGCGAACCGAATAGCCGGGGCGTGCCAGCACGGCCAATGGCAAAGTTTCAGCAATATGGTTCCAGCGTTTCCAGCGGTCGAGATCACGGAAGCTATCGGCTCCCATAATCCAGATAAAATGAGCCTGCTTGAGGGCTGTTGTCATGGCTGCCAAGGTTTGCGCGGTGTTTCTGCTGTGAATTTGTTTTTCAATATCGGTGACCACAAAGTGCGGGTGCTTGGCAATTGATTTGGTGTGTATCAGGCGCTTGGAATACTCGCCAGTTTCTTTTGTATCTTTGAGTGGGTTCTGTGGCGAGACCAGCCACCACACCCAATCAAGCTGTAATCGTTTTAACGCATAGAGTGCAACCATGCGGTGGCCTTGATGGGCCGGATTAAAGGAACCGCCAAACAATCCAATGCGCTGTCCACGTCCGAAGGGTGGGAGTTTGAGCATCAGGGTCTGGTCTGCCCATTCCCGCGAATTTGATACTTAAATGTGGTGAGTTGCTCCACACCTACGGGTCCGCGCGCATGCAGCTTGCCTGTGGAAATACCGATTTCGGCGCCAAAACCAAATTCGCCACCATCTGCAAATTGGGTTGAGGCATTGTGAAGCACGATGGCGCTATCAACAGTGTTCAAGAATTTTTCGGCAGTGGTAACATCTGTCGTCACGATAGAGTCGGTGTGTTGTGAACCATATTTGGCAATGTGAGCGATGGCTTCATCCACGCCGTTCAAGACGCGAATGGAGACGATGGCATCTTCATATTCCGTGGACCAATCTTCTTCGGTGGCTGCGATCACAGCGGGGTCAGCTGCCTGCGTCTCAGCATCACCGCGCACTTCGCATTTGGCATTAATCAGCATGCGGATGATTGGTTTCAAGTTTTGAAGCGCTGCACGATCAATCAAAATCGTTTCAGCCGCACCACACACACCTGTGCGGCGCATTTTGGCATTGAGCACAATTTTCTTCGCCATTTCTAAATCAGCGGCTTTATCAACATAGACATGGCAAATGCCTTCAAGGTGGCTGAACACCGGAACGCGCGCTTCATTCTGCACGCGGGCCACCAGAGTTTTTCCGCCGCGTGGCACGATCAAATCTATTGTGCCGCCAAGGCCTGCGAGCATAGCGCCGACAATTTCGCGATCAGTGCTGGGCACCATTTGGATGCAGTTTTCATCTAGGCCTGCTTCTTTCAAGGCGGATTGTAAGCAGGCGACAATAACTTGCGATGTGGCAAAGCCATCAGAGCCGCCACGCAGAATTGCGGCATTGCCCGATTTTAAACAGAGTGCTCCGGCATCAGCTGTCACATTGGGGCGGCTTTCATAAATAATACCAATCACACCAATGGGTACTGCCACGCGCGAAATTTCCATGCCATTGGGGCGCATCCATTTTGCCAGAACGCGGGCCACTGGATCAGGCAGACTCACAACTTCTTCAAGACCCTTGGCCATAGCTTCTATGCGGGCCTCATTGAGCAAGAGGCGATCAACAAAGGCAGCTTTCAAATTCTTGGCTTTGGCTGCGGTCAAATCTTTTTGGTTTGCCGCAATAATCTCAGCGCTGTTTTTGCGAATGTGAGAAGCCATGGCAATGAGGGCTTGGTTCTTTTGCGTAGTTGAGGCAAGCGCCAGCACCCGCGCAGCACGGCGGGCTTTTTGGCCGATCTCTAAAATCGCCTCGTTCAATTGCGCTCTCCGCCCACCATCACCAAATCATCGCGGTGAATGATTACGTCGCGATCATCATTGCCCAGAAGCTTTTGAATGTCAGCAGATTTTAATCCGGCAATGCGCTTGGCATCGATTGAATCATAGGCCACCAATCCGCGCGCAAATTCAATGCCATCTGGCAGCACTACACTTACCGTGTCGCCACGCGAGAAATTGCCTTCAACAGATTTAACACCTGCGGGGAGCAAGCTTTTGCCCTTGATCAAAGCTCCTTTTGCGCCATCATCTACAATCAATTTTCCAACAGGCTGAAGTGTTCCGGCAATCCAACGCTTGCGCGATTGCATGGCCGAAGCTTCAGCAAGAAACCATGTGCAGCGGGCCCCTTCCGTGATGCGCTTGAGCGGATGTAATTCATGGCCAGAGGCAATCACCATGTTGCATCCCGCCGACAAAGCAATTTTGCCTGCTTCTATTTTTGTGATCATGCCGCCAGAGCCCACACCTGATATGGGTTTGCCAGCCATGGCTTCCACTTCGGAGGTGATCTCGCGCAGTTCAGGGATAAATGTTGCCCCTTTTTGATTGGGCGGAGCCGAATAAAGCCCATCAATATCAGACAGCAACACCAGCACATCGCCCGACATCATAGAGGCCACGCGCGCGGCCAAGCGATCATTATCACCATAGCGAATTTCAGAAGTGGCCACCGTGTCATTTTCATTGATCACGGGGACTGCACCTTGGGCGAGCAAAGTGGAAAGTGTAGCTCTGGCGTTCAAATAACGACGGCGTTCTTCGGTGTCTTGCAAGGTGACCAGAATTTGAGCCGCAACAATGTTCCGTGTACGGAGCGCCTCTGACCAGGCTTGCGCCAGTGCAATCTGGCCCACCGCTGCTGCGGCCTGACTTTGATCGAGTTTCAATTTGCCTTTGGGCAATCCCAAAGTGCGGCGGCCTAAAGCGATGGCTCCGGATGAAACCAGAATAACATCAGCGCCAGCAATTTTAAGATCGGCAACATCATCAACCAGCGAGTTCAGCCATGAGGCTTTGATGGTTCCAGTCTTCTGATCAACCAGAAGCGCCGAGCCAACTTTTATGATAATGCGCTTGGCAGAAGTTAGCCTCGACATTATGGCTTCCACCCTTCGGTGGTGACCCCCGCAGGGTCTGGCATGCGGGCAGCAATGCGGCCCGTGTTGATGATTGAGAACAGTTCATACATGGCGGCATCAGAATTTTTCTGGGTGGCAGCCGACATTAGCAAAGGCGTTTTTTTCACCTTCTTTTTAAAGTCAGCCAGCTTCTTTTCTAAGTCTTCAGGAGCAACCGCATCAATTTTATTGAAAGCAATGATTTCGGGTTTTGCAGCTAAAATCGGGCTGTAGGCTTTCAGCTCGCCGCGGATCACCTTATAGGCTTTGACCAAATCATCACCCGTGGCATCAATCATGTGAATGAGCACGGCGCAGCGCTCCACATGTCCCAGAAAACGCACACCCAAACCGAAGCCTTCGGATGCACCTTCAATAAGCCCTGGAATATCAGCGAGCACAAAAGAATGGTTGCCCACTTTCACCACACCCAATTGCGGGTGCAAGGTGGTGAAGGGATAATCGGCTATTTTTGGCCGTGCGGCTGAAACCACTGAGAGCAATGTAGACTTACCAGCGTTGGGCAAACCCACAATGCCAGCATCGGCAATCAATTTCATTTGCAGCCAAATCCAGCGCTCTTCGCCTTGTTGGCCGGGGTT
>JANLPA010000148.1:0-8124 GCA_031366855.1 Hyphomicrobiales bacterium
CCCATCCGAAGTTCATGAAAAGGACTGCCATGAGATTCAACCTCGACAAGCCTAAGTGGTGCTTCTTCTAGTCTATCCAGCGCTGAACTAAACAAGCGTCGCTCTAAATCTTTGTCAATGCGTTCTGCTTCGCTGCGATAGCCCTCATACCTCACACAGTACTAAGATCGATTTGTGCATACTTTTTGCTCTCCTATTTGCATCGTTGAACACATTAGGAACATTGGTCGATCTTTGCAAATCGTTATTCTAGCTGTGGAAAATATATACTGATTTGCGATGTGGGGTGTAATTTTTGACCAGCGTCAATTGCTAGGGACCTCAACCGTCGATTCGCGCCACCTTCTCCAGAGGAGAAGGGTGAAATAATTGGGGGCGGCGCCAGACTTCGCCCTTCTCCTTTGGAGAAGGTGCCCGCAGGGCGGATGAGGTCCCTGGCTCCAGTTTAGGAGTCTGGAATGTTGCTGTGATTTCTTTGCAGACTTATGCGCTGAATTTGTGGCTAGGGACCTCATCAGTCACTTCGTGACAGCTTCTCCGGAGGAGAAGCGTGAAGTTTAGGTTTGCCCGCAAGTTGAATTTCTAATAGCCTCGATGAATGGACCCAACTCCACTCACTTACGCCCGCGCCAAGCGGATGCGCCGCGAACCGACTGCGGCTGAGGGCAAGCTTTGGGGCGTTTTGCGCAATCGCAGTTTGGGTGGGTTTAAGTTTTATCGTCAGGTGCCTGTTGGACCTTACATCGTGGATTTCATCAATCATGAATTTGGCGTGGTGATTGAGGTGGATGGTGCCACGCATGGGGATGCAGAAGAGGTGGCGCGGGATGAAAAGCGCTCGGCTTATCTACAATCAAAGGGTTTGCATGTTCATCGTGTTGGAAATTTGGATGTTTATGAGAATTTGATTGGTGTTTGCGATGGGATTTTGTTGGTGATGGCGGAGCGTGGGGGAAGGGACCTCATCCGCCCTTCGGGCACCTTCTCCACAGGAGAAGGGTGAAGTTGAAAATCGCGCTTCTCCTTTGGAGAAGCTGTCACGAAGTGACTGATGAAGTCTCTTTCTACCTCAGCGCATCCAACAGCCCCTGCAAAATAATCGCGGCGGCTAATTTGTCGATATTGGCTTGGCGTTTTTCGGGACGCACTCCGGCCTCGATCATTTGCTGTTCGGCTGCAAAACTCGAAAGGCGTTCGTCCCAGAAGATAATCGGTAGAGGCGAGAGTTTGCCGAAATTCCGTGCAAAAGTCCTCGTGGATTGGCAGCGCGGGCCTTCGGTGTCGTCCATGTTGAGCGGCAGACCAAGCACGATGAGGCCGATGTTTTCTGCTGCGGCGAATTTGATAAGCGACTGCGCGTCGGGTGTGAATTTGGTGCGAACTATAGTGTGGCGCGGGGTAGCGAGTTGGCGCGTATAATCCGCCGTGGCCACGCCGATGGTTTTGGCTCCAAGGTCCAAGGCCATGAGGCGCTGGTTCATGGGCAAAGCGGATATGGCGGGCAGGGCGGCATCGAGGAGGATGGACATGGGCTGGTCTTAGCGTTTTTTCTAGCCTGAGCAAACAACTCGAACTATGAAGCGCTATGAGCAAAAATCCTGTCGGCCCTCTCGTTGATCCACTGCCTCCCGGCACCGTGCCAGACCTGCGTCCCATTCCTGGTCGTTGGATCCGGCTGGACCCCCTTCAGGTGGAGCGCCATGCGAAATCGCTGTTTGCTTCGATCAACGGCAAGGATGATGGGCTGTGGTCTTACATGGCCTATGGGCCATTTGCCTCGGAAGAGATTTTCACCAACTGGCTGCGCGAAAAACAGGCGGCGCGTGACCCTTGGTTTTATGCTTTCGTAAACCGCGCCACTGGCGAAGCGCTGGGCATGGGCGCCTTTATGCGGGCCGATGCCGCCAATGGCGCAATTGAGATTGGTAACATCTGGCTTTCCCCCGCCTTGCAGCGCACTCGCGAAGGCACAGAGGCGATTTATCTGATGATGCGCCATGCCTTTGATGATTTGGGCGTGCGCCGCCTTGAATGGAAATGTGATGCTTTGAATGCGCCATCGCGCCGCTCGGCTGCGCGTTATGGCTTCACGTTTGAAGGTATTTTCCGTCAGCATTATATTATCAAAGGCCGCAACCGTGATACGGCTTGGTTTTCCATGCTGGACACGGAATGGCCAAATGTGCGCAAAGGTTTTGAGGCTTGGCTTGCGGAAGATAATTTCGATGCTGAGGGCCGCGAGATTGCCAAGTTGCAGCTGCGCTAAGGTGATGCTATTCAGCGCCAAATTCAAATAGGAATCTTCGATGTCTGTTGATGAAAAAACCGTGCGGCGCGTTGCCCATCTGGCCCGCATTAAAGTGGCCGATTCAGATCTGCCGCGCCTTGCTGGTGAATTGAATGTGATTTTGAACTTCGTTGAGCAGCTCAATGAAGTGAATGTGGACAATGTAATGCCGCTCACCTCCGTAGTTGAAGTGGACATGCGCCAGCGCGCTGACGTGGTGACGGATGGTGGCTATGCCAAGGCAGTCACGCAAAGTGCTGCCGCTTCCGAAGATGATTTCTTTATGGTTCCGAAAGTAGTCGAATGAGTTTAACAGCCCTCACCATTTCCGCTGCGCGTGCCAAATTGAAGGCCCGTGAAATTTCCGCCTTGGAACTCACCGATGCCTATATTGCGGCCATCGAAAAAGCAAAAATCCTCAACGCCTATGTGGCTGAAACGCCAGACCAAGCCCGCGCCATGGCGAAGATTTCCGATGCGAAATTGGCCAAGGGCGAAGGTGGAGCGCTGGAAGGCATTCCGCTGGGCATTAAGGATTTATTCGCCACCAAGGGCGTTCACACCCAAGCTTGCAGCCATATTTTGGACGGCTTCAAACCCGGGTATGAATCGACAGTCACCCAGAACTTGTGGGATGCGGGCGCGGTGATGTTGGGCAAACTCAACATGGATGAATTTGCCATGGGCTCCTCCAACGAGACCAGTTATTATGGCGGCGTCACAAACCCTTGGCGGCGGCATAATTCTAATAAGTCATTGGTGCCAGGTGGCTCATCTGGTGGTTCGGCCAGCGCAGTTGCAGCGCATATTTGTGCGGCGGCCACGGCCACTGATACAGGCGGCTCCATCCGTCAACCCGCAGCGTTTACGGGCACAGTTGGCATAAAGCCAACTTATGGCCGTGTATCGCGCTGGGGCACGGTGGCTTTTGCATCTTCGCTTGATCAGGCCGGGCCAATCACGCGCGATGTGCGCGATGCAGCGATTATGTTGAAAGCCATGGCATCGGTGGATTTGAAGGACACAACTTCAGTTGATCGTCCCGTGCCGGATTATGAAGCGGCCATTGGTAAGCCGCTTAAAGGTTTGCGCGTAGGCATTCCGAAAGAATACCGTGCTGATGGTTTGGCTCCAGAAATTAATGCGCTGTGGGAACGTGGCGCGCAGATGCTAAAGGAGCAGGGTGCGGAGATTGTAGAGATTTCGCTGCCGCACACGAAATATGCGTTGCCAGCTTATTATATTGTGGCGCCCGCCGAAGCTTCATCAAACCTCGCACGTTATGACGGTGTGCGTTATGGTTTGCGTGTGCCGGGTGATGACTTGATTGACACATACGAGAAAACCCGTGCCGCAGGTTTCGGTCCTGAAGTACAGCGCCGCGTGATGGTCGGCACTTATGTTTTGTCGGCTGGTTATTATGATGCTTATTATGTGAAGGCGCAAAAGGTCCGTACACTGATTAAACGCGATTTTGATGAAGCGTGGAGCAATGTGGATGTGGTGTTGACACCAGCAACGCCATCAGCCGCTTTTGCCCCCGGAGAAATCACAGATCCAGTGCAGATGTATTTAAACGACATTTTCACTGTTACCGTAAACATGGCGGGCTTGCCCGGCATCGCGGTTCCGGCTGGTTTGTCATCCGAAGGTTTGCCATTGGGATTGCAGCTGATTGGCAAACCATTTGATGAAGAAACACTGTTTCAAACAGCGGCTGTGATTGAAGAAGCGGCTGGAATGTTTACCGCGAAAAATTGGTGGGCTTAGAGGAAGAGATGCTTCGAGGCGCGTTCCGCGCACTTCTGCATGAGGGAATACATATAACCTCACCCTGAGGTGCGAGCTTTTGCGAGCCTCGAAGGGTCCTTACGCTAGCGCCGTTTCCACCAATCTCACCCAATAGCTCACGCCATGGCTGATGGCTTCATCGTTGAAACTATATTTGGGATGATGCAGGCCGGCGCTTTCTCCATTGCCCATGAATATGAATGATCCAGGGCGGGCTTCGAGCATGAATGAGAAATCTTCAGCGCCCATCATGGGTGGAAATTTCGCATCAACCTTATTGGCCCCAGCCACATCGCGCGCCACTGCCATTGCCAACTCAGTTTCACGGGAATGGTTGATCGTCACCGGATAATAGCGCTGATAATCAACCGCTATTTCAACGCCACTGGCAAGGGCGACGCCTGCAGCTGTTTCTTTAATACGACGTTCGGCGGTGTCGCGCATATCGGCTTGCAACGTGCGAACTGTGCCGCAAATTTCTGCTCGCTGCGGAATTATGTTAAAAGCATCGCCCGCGTGAAACTTGGTGACTGAAATTACCAGCGAAGCCAAAGGATCAGTATTGCGCGATACAATGTTTTGTAAAGCAGCCACCAATTGCGAACCTGCTAAAATGGGATCTAGCGTTTGGTGCGGAAGAGCTGCATGGCCGCCACGGCCTGTTATGGAGATTTCAAACTTATCAGCCGCAGCCATGGTGGGGCCTTCACAGGCCGCAAATTCACCCAGTGCAAGGCCCGGCAAATTGTGCATGCCGAAGACACGCGAGATGTTAAAACGTTCCATCATGCCATCATCAATCATGGCTTTGGCTCCCGCACCGCCTTCCTCGGCGGGTTGGAAAATGAGCGCAACAGAACCAGAAAAATTCCGTGTTTCGGCCAAATGTTTTGCAGCACCAAGAAGCATGGAGGAATGGCCATCATGGCCGCATGCATGCATTTTTCCTGATGTTTTGGAGGCATAGGGCAAACCGGTTTCTTCAACAATCGGTAGAGCATCCATATCAGCGCGAAGCCCGATGGTAGTTCCTTGCCCATTCTTGCCACGAATAAGTGCCACAACACCCGTGCGGCCAATGCCTGTCACCACTTCATCGCAGCCGAAAGATTTCAGCTTTTCGGTAATGAATTTTGCGGTTTCAAATACATCATATTGCAATTCGGGTATCTGGTGCAGGTGCCTGCGCCAAGCCGTTGCTTCGCGTTGCAATTCGAGTGCGTTATTGAGAAGTGGCATCCTTTATTACAGTTTCACCAATCGCAAATATGGCTTCAAAGTTTTCCAGCCTTGCGGGAATTTTTCTTTGGCGGCTTCGTCTGAAACTGAACCAAGAATAATAACGTCCTCGCCCTGTTTCCAATTGGCCGGGGTTGCCACTGATTTTGTGGCGGTGAGCTGCAATGAATCAACTACGCGCAAAATTTCATCAAAGTTGCGGCCAGTGCTCATGGGATAAGTGAGGATCAATTTGATGCGCTTATCAGGGCCGATGATCATCACATTGCGCACGGTGGAGTTATCCGCAGCGGTGCGGCTTTTGGCATTGCCTGAAGCATTGGGATGAATCATGCCGTAAAGCTTGGCCACGGTGAGGTCGCTATCGCCGATCATTGGGTAGCTCACGTCAGCACCTGTTACGTCTTTAATGTCATTCTTCCAGCGCAAATGATCATCCACGCTATCAACTGAAATGCCGATCATCTTCACGCCGCGCTTATCAAATTCCGGCTTTTTCTGTGCCATGGAGCCAAGCTCGGTGGTGCAAACGGGTGTGAAATCTTTCGGGTGAGACACCATCATGGCCCATGAACCTTCAATATAATCGTGAAAGCGAATTCGGCCTTCGGTTGTATCTGCTTCAAAATCTGGAGCAATATCACCAAGTTGCAATGTCATGTCAGCCTCCATTAAGTTTCTGTTGGTGTAATATAGTGTGCCTATCGTTCTGAATAAAGAACAATTTTACAAATTTGACGAACGCTTTTGATTAAGCTGCTTGCAATCCGGTTTTTTGTAGTGAATTCAGCAGGGCGTTGAAGCAGCGCTGGTCAATCGCCGTGCCCACATCTTGGGCCAGAATGGCAATGGCCTTATCAATGCTCATGGCTGCACGGTAAGGTCGGTCTGCGGTGAGGGCATCGAAGATATCGGCAACTGCAAGTATACGCGATTCGATTTTGATTTCGTCACCACGCAGCCCCTTAGGGTAGCCCTTGCCATTCAGCTTTTCATGGTGGGCACTGGCGATGGGTGCTAAATCTTTAAATACAGAAATGCGCGAGAGAATTTTTTCAGAATATTCGGCATGGCGTTGCATCTGCACCCATTCATCGGCATCAAGTTTTGCTGGTTTGTCGAGGATGGTGTTGCTTACACCGAGTTTGCCAATGTCATGCAGCAGGGCCGCGCGTTTTAGCCATCGTCTCCGTTCAAAACTGAAGCCCAAATCTTCGGCAATTAAATCTGCATAGAGTGTGACACGGTTGCTGTGGCCACTGGTGAAGGGGCTTTTGGAGTCAACGACTTCAGCAAAACCAGCTGCGATATCATCAAGGTAATCATCATCAACCAAGGTGCTGTGCTGGGCCGGTTCAAATTCATAAATCAATTCCTGAACATCAGGACCGTTTAGCGAATCCCAAAATAGCGACCCTTTGGAAATGCGCTCAAACGCAACTACAAGTTCTGGATCAAACCATGTTCCTTTGCGATTTTGAATTTCTTTGCGGGCGGCTTCTGGCCCGTCCGCCATTTGGAAAACATCGGCCACTTGGCATAAAAGAGCGATGCGTGAAAATAGGGAAATATCTTGCCCTTTGAGTTGCATGGGCTTGCCGCCGCCATCCCAGTGCTCATCTAATGCAGCAATACCTTGTGCAACATTTTCACCGAAGCGCATTTTGCGGGCAATGTCGGCACCGCGCTGACACCTTGTGGCGATCAGTTCATTGGAAATTTCACCGCCATTTTGGAAAATATGGATGATGGCGCGGAAACGTTCAGCCAAGCCAGACTTCAAACCCGTGTGCGATAACACAAATCGCAAAGCCTGTGGCAGGCTGCCATCAATGCGTTTGAAATCGGTTTTGAATTTGCGGTCATCCACCAGATAAAGTTCACAGATGCGCGCCGCATTGCTGCTGCATCCCAAATCTTTGAGCAACAGTGTGTAGTAAAGTTCCCAAGATTGCGCTTCGCTGAGATGCAGCTCGTTTGCCAGTTGCATGCCAATCCAGCAACTTCGAACGCAATGTCCGGCCGGTTGGCCTTCGGTTAAATCTAGGGCGTGGCTCAATGCGCCCAGCAACTCGGCCAATCGAATTTCGCGTGATGCAGTCATATTAACTCTCCAGAGGCGGAGAGTATGTCGATCGCTCTAATAAAAGATGAATGGAGTGTTCACATTCTTGTGTAAGCAATCAGGCTTTAATCCGTTCACCTTTAGGATCATAGAAACTACCAAGTTGAATTTTTGCAGGATATTTCTTCCAGGCCAATTCCACTTCCCATTTGCCGCTTTCAATCCAGTCTTTGGTGACGCCTTCAGGTGCTTTTACATAACCGAGCCCAAGTGATCTATTCACGCGGTGGCCCCATGCGCCAGACGTGGTGGAACCAACGTTGACTCCGTCGCGATAAATCGGCTCTTCATGGTAGATCATCGGTGCCGTTGCGCTATCATCTTGCAAAGCTATGCACACCAGTCGCTTTGGCAAATGGGGCAGGGCCTTTTGTTTTAACAAGGCTTCACGCCCGATAAATCCGCAGGGCTTGTCCCATGCCACCGCAAAACCTAAACCGGCCTCCAGTGGTGTTTCCTCGTCTGACATGTCATGGCCCCAATGGCGATAGGCTTTTTCCACTCGGGCATTGTTCATGCTGTGCATACCAGCAGGTGTTAAATTAAACTCAGCTCCAGCAGCTTGAATTGTCTCGAAAACATGCTCGGCAAATTCTGCTTCGATATAAAGTTCCCAACCCAGCTCACCTACATAGGTGATGCGGCTGGCGCGAACGCGGGCATAACCAATTTCAATTTCTTT
>JANLPA010000151.1:0-12098 GCA_031366855.1 Hyphomicrobiales bacterium
CAGGCGCGTGTTGATCGTGCGCTGTTAGGTATCGTGGGCAAGAGATTGACCTATCGAACGACTAGTGGAAGGTGATTTGCAATGGATAAGAAGCCCAAAGCTCGAAGCCCTGCGAAACACGCCACCAAAACGCCAGAGAAAGAAAAAACACAACGCGAGCGGTTTATAGAGGCCGCTCGCGCTATTGGTGTGGATGAGACTGGCAAAGAGTTTGAGGCCGTTTTAAAAATGATAGTTCCCAAGCGGCGCTAATTTCGTCCCTTGGCTTCCTGCCAAATCTTATCTGCTGATTCGGCGGTGAGATTGGCCGATTTAAGTTCGGCGGAAATAATGGCGGCACGTTCTTGCAACCTCTCTCGCGTCATATGGAACATTCTGTGAGGAATCTCACATAGACTCTCAAAGTCCTTTCGGATTGGATCGCCCCGCAGAGCTCTTTTGCAATCCTGTCCAGCATGCCATGCAAAAATATCAGCCGCCTGTACACCAGGCGACCTCACCTTGGGGATGAAGGTGTGACCGCCGTAGCGGGCCTCCAGTCTGGTTTCTGCATCCTTCATCATGCGTAGAATGCTAAAACTTGCATTATTCTCAGTGTTCGTTCCGTCCTCGAAGAAATAATGCATAACCCCCTCGAACTCGTTCGCCTCTATCCAATGTGCAACGCCCGATATTACATCACGAGCACAAGCATCATATGCGCTGCCATAAAATTCTACCTTTGGCATGATTTCGAGATAGTCAGATTCAAGAACAGTAATGCCAACGCCCATACTAGCAGTTTCTTTGATGATCTTGATGGCATCACGTGCAGCTAAGTCACATTCATCTTTTTTAAGATGTGCAAATTTTTCTATGTTGTGAGCACATTCGATCATATGAAAATATGGGAGCTTCCATTTTGCAAGCAACTCCGCCCAGAGGGTAGCCTGTTGTTCGGCGGCTTCTTTTTTAAAGATATACCCAGCAACGCAAAGGCGTTCCTTCCCGCCGTGAGTATTAGATTCATCGAAGTACGATTCAGCAAGCACGATCAGGCATCCATCATCCGGAACAACAATATCAATTAGCCTGAGTGCAGAGGACAAAAGCTCGTTTCTCACGACTCACCGCCCCCGATGATAGCAGAATGGGTCCGTGAAGTACAATGTTGGGCGTTTAATCCCATTTAGAGAGGTAAGGAATGCGTTCCTATAATAGGGCGCTAGGGGTATAGCGGAGGCAAAAGATTTGGTTGCATGGCGCTGCCAAGCCGCGCAAATAGGCATTCCCTCAGTGAATAAATATTTCCTAACAGTTGATATTCATTTTTACTCCTGATAGTCTCTCTTCAACCGAATGGAGAACACCCGGAGAAACATTATGTGTGGCATTGTTGGACTCTATCTTAAAAATCCCAAACTTAAGCCGAAGCTTGGCAAAATGTTTAAACCCATGCTGATTGAAATGACCAATCGCGGGCCAGACTCGGCGGGCGTTGCCATTTATCGCAACCCAACCAAGAAATCTGAAACCAAATTTTCACTGGCGCACAATGACGCCAGTTATGATTGGAAGAAAATTGATGTGGGGTTGGAGAAGGCTCTGAAATGCGATTGCACGATTAAGAAAATTGGCAATCACTGCATTCTGGTCACCAATGCTAAAGAAACGGCCGTAGTAAAATGGCTGAAGGAACATCACCCCGAAGTGCGTGTTGTGGGTTCTGGTCACACCATTGAGATTTTTAAAGAGACAGGCTTGCCCGCCAATGTTTATGACAAGTTTGATTTAGACAATGCGAGCGGTACCCACATCATCGGCCACACCCGCATGGCAACGGAAAGTGCTGTGACCACAGCAGGTTCACACCCTTTCGCCACCGGAGCCGATCTCTGCCTCGTTCACAATGGTTCACTTTCAAATCACAATCGCCTGCGTGAAAACCTGCGCAAAGAAGGTATGGAATTTCAAACTGAGAACGACACTGAAGTTGCCGCCGCTTACATGACGCATAAATTGCGGACGGGCTCTACTTTGAAAGAAGCTTTGGAATCTGGCCTCAAAGACCTCGACGGTTTCTTCACATTTTTGGTTGGTACTGCCGATGGTTTTGCTGTGGTGCGCGACCCCATTGCTTGTAAACACGCTGTGATGGCCGAGACCGATGATTGGGTTGCCATGGCAACCGAGTATCGTGCGATTGCCCATTTGCCGGGTGCCGACGAAGCAAGAATCTGGGAACCAGAACCCAGCAAAATCTACACATGGGGCAACGGATGAGGGCCTTGCCGTGCGGGGAGGAATGCAATGAATGAACTTGATCAAACTGAAGTTGGCGTGCGCGGCATAAATTCCACGCTGCAAACTTTACCAGCCAACACCAACCAAACCCATTGGGTCATCAAGAACCCCAAAGGCCAACATAACATCGCCGTTGGTTTGGCAGCTCCGGTGCAAGTGAATATTTTTGGCCATGTCGGCTTCTATTGCGGTGGCATGAACCAGCATTCTGAAATCACCATTCACGGCCATGCAGGCGTGGGCACGGCGGAAAATATGATGTCTGGCCTCGTATGGGTCAAAGGCAATTCATCGGAATCGGCTGGAGCCACAGGCAATGGCGGACTTCTGGTAATCGATGGCGATGCCTCATCTCGCTGCGGCATTTCAATGAAGGGCATTGATATTGTTGTGGGTGGTTCCGTCGGCCACATGTCGGCCTTTATGGGCCAGCGCGGCAACTTGGTTGTGTGCGGCGATGCAGGCGATGCGCTGGGCGATTCAATTTATGAAGCCCGCCTTTATGTGAAAGGCAAAGTGGCAAGCCTTGGAGCTGATTGCATTGAGAAAGAAATTCGTGCCGAACACATTGCTGATTTGGAGCGCCTGCTCAAAGCCGCTGGCCGCACCGAAAAGCCATCAGACTTTAAGCGCTATGGTTCGGCCCGCAAACTTTATAATTTCAGCGTTGACCACGCAGACGCATATTGAGGATAAGATGGAAAGCACACCGCGCACCCCGCCGCGCAAATCGGCAACCTTTGATGATGCCACACTGGCTGAAATCCGCCGCGCAGCATCAACTGGCATATATGATATTCGGGGCGCAGGCGCCAAACGCAAGCTGCCGCATTTTGATGATCTCCTATTTTTAGGCGCATCAATCTCGCGCTATCCTTTAGAAGGCTACCGTGAAAAATGCGGAACCGATGTTGTGCTCGGTACTCGCTTTGCCAAAAAACCAATCGAACTCAAAATTCCCATCACCATTGCGGGCATGAGCTTCGGTTCACTTTCTGCTAATGCCAAAGAAGCGCTGGGGCGCGGTGCCTCTGCGGCGGGCACATCGACCACCACCGGCGATGGCGGAATGACGCCAGAAGAGCGTGGACAATCGAAACATCTGGTCTATCAATATCTGCCATCACGCTATGGCATGAACCCTGATGATCTGCGCAAAGCAGATGCCATTGAAGTGGTGATCGGCCAAGGGGCAAAGCCCGGCGGCGGCGGCATGTTGCTCGGCCAAAAAATTTCTGATCGTGTGGCCGCCATGCGCTGCTTGCCCAAGGGCATTGATCAACGCTCGGCGTGCCGTCACCCAGATTGGACTGGCCCTGATGATCTTGAAATTAAAATCGCCGAACTGCGCGAAATCACCAATTGGGAAAAACCCATTTATGTGAAAATCGGTGGTGCACGGCCCTATTATGATGTGGCGCTGGCTGTAAAAGCCGGTGCCGATGTTGTTGTAGTGGACGGCATGCAAGGCGGCACAGCGGCCACGCAAGAAGTGTTCATCGAACATGTGGGCCAGCCCACACTGGCCTGTATTCGCCCAGCAGTACGCGCACTTCAAGAACTGAACATGCACCGCAAAGTGCAGCTGATTGTTTCCGGCGGCATTCGCAATGGTGCCGATGTGGCAAAGGCTCTTGCGCTAGGCGCTGATGCAGTATCTATCGGCACGGCAGCTCTTGTGGCACTGGGCGATAATGACCCGCATTATGAAGCCGAATATAATGCGCTGGGCACCACCGCAGGCGCTTATGATGATTGGCATGAAGGCCGCGACCCCGCTGGCATCACCACGCAAGATCCAGAATTATCCAAGCGCTTGGACCCTGTGAAAGCTGGCCGCAGGCTTTATAATTTCTTGAAAGTGCTCACACTGGAAGCCCAAACCATTGCGCGTGCCAATGGCAAATCGCATGTGCATAATTTGGAACCAGAAGATCTATGCGCGCTCACTATCGAGGCCGCCGCCATGGCGCAAGTGCCACTGGCGGGCACGGATTGGATACCAGGCAAGGTGCGGTTTTGACAGCCCCCTCATCCGTCGCTTCGCGCCACCTTCTCCCCTTGTGGGAGAATGTGCCCGAAGGGCGGATGAGGGGTAGGTTACAAGAAGAAAAAAGGGAAGAATGAAATGACACTAGATCTCGTTAAATACGCAGCGAAGAACAAAGTTAAATTCTTCTTGTTCAACTACACGGATTTGTTTGGCGTGCAGCGCGCTAAGCTGGTTCCGGCTGAAGCCGCCAACAAAGTGCAAAAATCTGGCGCTGGTTTTGCAGGCTTTGCCACCTGGCTCGATCAAACCCCGGCCCACCCCGATGTGCTCGTATTCCCCGACACTGACTCTATTATTCAATTGCCTTGGCGGCCCGAAGTCGCTTGGATGGCGGGTGACCCGCACATGAGCGGCAAGCCCTTAGAACAAGCCCCGCGCCTTGCACTAAAACGTGGCATGGAACGCGCCGCTGCAAAAAATATGAAACTCATGGCCGGTTGCGAACCCGAATTTCATTTGATCAATGCTGACGGCACTTCGGTTTCTGATGATAAAGATACGCAGGAAAAACCTTGTTACGATCAATCTGCCATCATGCGCCGCTTGGATGTGATCGGTGAAATCTGCACCACCATGACCAAGCTTGGTTGGGGCCCTTATCAAAACGACCATGAAGATGCCAATGGCCAATTCGAAATCAATTGGAATTTCAGCGATGCGTTGACCACCGCTGATCAGCTCGCCTTTTTCAAATTCATGGTGAAAGCCATTGCTGAAAAGCACGGAATGCGCGCCACCTTCATGCCTAAACCTTTTATAAATCTGTCCGGTAATGGTTGTCACGCCCATCTTTCTGTGTGGGATAAAGCTGGCAAAAAGAACCTGTTCGAAAACGCAAGTGATGAAATGGGCCTTTCACCATTGGCCTATAATTTCATCGGCGGTTTGATTGAACATGCTGATGCCTTGGTGGCCATTACCAACCCAACGGTGAATTCATATAAGCGCATCAATGCGCCGCGCACAATTTCAGGCGCAACATGGTCGCCAAATACAATCAGCTTCGGCGGCAATAACCGCACGCATATGGTGCGAATTCCTGATGCTGGCCGGTGCGAATTCCGTTTGCCCGATCCATCAGCCAATCCCTATTTGATGTTGGCCGGAATTTTGGCTGCGGGCATGGACGGCATTGAACGCAAAACCAATCCCGGCAAGCGCCTCGATATTGATATGTACACCCAAAGCCACACGGTAAAAGATTTGAAAAAGCTGCCCCTCAATTTGCTGGATGCTTTGCGCAATCTCGAAAAGAACAAACTGCTTTGTGCCGCATTGGGCGAGGAGCTTTCAGCAGGCTATCTTAAACTGAAGCACAATGAGTGGAACCAATATGCCCGCCACCTCACCCAATGGGAACGCGACACCACTCTGGACTGCTAATGAAATATTCAGTCTTCTCACTTTTAAAGAATTCCCTCTCGGGCCACAAAAACTGGACCCCGGCATGGCGATCACCTGAGCCGAAGAAAGAATATGACATTATAATTGTTGGCGGCGGTGGACACGGGCTAGCTACCGCTTATTATCTTGCCAAAGAACATGGACTGAAAAACATCGCGGTGCTGGAGAAAAATTATATTGGCTCCGGCAATGTCGGTCGCAACACCACCATCATTCGCTCTAACTATATGTTGCTCGGCAATAATCCTTTTTATGAATTGTCGATGAAACTGTGGGAAGGACTGGAGCAAGATTTCAACTTCAACGCCATGGTTTCGCAACGCGGCGTTCTCAATCTTTGCCACACCGATGCGCAACGCGATGCCTTTGCCAGACGCGGAAACGCCATGCGCATTGATGGAGTGGACGCTGAACTGTTGGACCGCGAAGCGGTGCGTGAGATGTATCCATTCTTCGATTATGAAAATGCCCGCTTCCCAATCAAAGGCGGGTTGCTTCAAAGGCGCGGTGGCACCGTGCGCCATGATGCAGTTGCTTGGGGTTATGCACGGGGCGCTGATTTGCGCGGTGTTGATGTTCTGCAAGGTTGTGAGCTGATAGGCATCAAAACGGAAAAAGGCAAAGTGGTTGGCGTGCAGACCTCACGCGGCGAAATTAAGTGTAAGAAACTCGCCCTCTGTGCTGCTGGGCATTCATCAGAAGTAGCCGCAATGGCGGGATTAAAACTGCCCATCGAAAGCCATGTGTTGCAAGCTTTCGTATCCGAAGGTTTGAAGCCATACATTGATGGCGTTGTCACATTTGGCGCGGGCCATTTCTATGTTTCGCAGTCTGATAAAGGCGGCCTCGTTTTTGGTGGCGATATCGATGGCTACAATTCTTACGCTCAGCGCGGCAACTTGCCCATGGTGGAACATGTGATTGAAGCGGGTGTTGCCATGATCCCATCGCTGGCCCGCGTGCGCGCGTTGCGCTCGTGGGGCGGTGTGATGGACATGTCGATGGATGGATCGCCGATTATAGATAAAACATCAGTACACGGATTATATTTGAATGCGGGTTGGTGTTATGGCGGCTTCAAGGCCACTCCAGCTTCCGGTTGGTGCTACGCGCATTTGATTGCCAAAGACGAGCCGCATAAAGTTGCAACAGCATTCAAGCTAGACCGTTTTAAGACTGGTCGCATGCTAGATGAGAAAGGGCAGGGCGCAACGCCCAATTTACACTGATGCTGATCCCTTGCCCCCATTGCGGAAGCCGCCCTGTTGAAGAATTTACATTCCTCGGCGATGCCAAAGTGCAACGTCCTCAAAGTCTCGACGATCCAAACTGGCATTCTTATGTTTACGAGCGAGATAACCCGCGCGGCAAGATTAATGAGTTCGCGCATCACTCAGGCGGCTGCCGCGCTTGGCTTGTGGTCTCACGCGATACCAAAACCCATGACGTTTATGGCGCGGTAATTGCTAAAAATTTTGAACGGAAGCAAAAATCATGACAGGCTTTCGCATAAAGAATGGCGGGCTGATTGATCGTGCATCAGAGCTGAATTTCAAATTCGATGGCAAGTCATTTACAGGCCATCAAGGCGATACACTCGCTTCCGCCCTTATCGCCAATGGCGTGCATCTCATAGGCCGCAGTTTTAAATATCACCGTCCACGCGGTGTTATTTCCGCAGGCAGCTCTGAACCCAACGCGCTCGTGGAACTGCGCGAAGGCGGCCGCAAAGAAGCCAATACGCGGGCCACTATGATCGAACTATATAATGGCCTGATTGCCAAAAGCCAAAACCGCTGGCCATCATTGGATTTTGATGTAGGCGCAATCACTTCACTTGCGTCATCAATCTTCGTTGCTGGCTTCTATTATAAAACTTTCATGTGGCCCAAAAGTTTTTGGGAAAAAATTTATGAGCCACTGATAAGAAAAGCTGCGGGCCTCGGCACTGCATCAAAACACGCAGACCCCGACACATACGAAAAATCATATGCGCATTGTGATCTGCTCGTCGTTGGTTCCGGCTCCGCTGGATTGATGGCAGCAATCACCGCAGCGCGGTCAGGAGTCCGTGTGATTTTGGCGGATGAAGGTTCACGCTTGGGTGGTTCGCTGCTGTTTGAAAATGAAGAGATCAGTGGCCAATCAGGTTTCGAGTGGTCGCAATTCGTTCTAGCCGAACTCGCTTCATTTCCAAACGTCACGCTCATGCCGCGCACCACAATCTTCGGCTGGTTTGACGGAAACATCTTTGGTGCACTTGAACGTGTTAATGATCATGTGACGGTGCCCGCACCGTTTGAGCCGCGCCAGCGTTATTGGCGCATTCATGCAAAGCGTGCCGTGTTGGCGGCGGGCGCAGAAGAACGCCCTCTAGTGTTCGGCGGCAATGATGTGCCGGGCGTAATGCTGGCATCGGCGATGCGCCATTATGCTAATCGCTATGCAGCAGCGGCCGGAAAATCCATTGCGATTTTTACCAACAATAGTTCCAGCCAACGCACGGCCATTGATCTGCAAAACCACGGTGTGAATGTTGTCGTTAAGATAGATACCCGTGCGGGTGGCTGCATTGTGAATGTGAAAGGCGGCAAGGGGGTTACGCACATTGAAACGCCAAACGGAAAAATTCCATGTGATGCTGTGGCCATGTCGGGTGGCTGGAGTCCGATCGTAAATCTCATGTGCCATCGTGGCGCAAAACCAATTTGGAATGAGGCCATCGCGGCTTTCACGCCGCCGAATGTAGGCGCTGAATTCACCGCCATTGGCAGCGCTGCCGGCCATATGTTGTTGTCCGAATGTCTGGCGGACGGCGCGCGCGCTGGCACCATGAAAGGTAAAGGCCCGCCCACACCAAAATGCCGTGATGAAGCTTTTGCCATACAGCCTTTCTGGTGGGTGAAAGAATCCACCGGCAAAGCCTTCATCGATTATCAAAATGATGCCACTGCCAAAGATTTGCCTTTGGCAGCCCGCGAAGGCTACGGCCATGTGGAACTCGCCAAACGCTACACCACCACTGGCATGGCCACCGACCAAGGCAAGCTTGGTAATGTGAATGCCATTGCAATTTTGGCCGAAGCTTCTGGAAAATCCATTACCGAAATGGGCACCACCACATTCAGGCCTTTCTACACACCAGTGTCATTTGGTGCTTTCACCGGCCCCTTCACAGGCCATCATTTTCAACCGGTTCGCAAGACTCCATTGCATGACTGGGCTGTGGAGCAGGGTGCCGTGTTTGTGGAAACCGGATTGTGGATGCGCTCATCGTGGTTTCCAAAAGCAGGTGAAGATTGGTTAGCCTCTGCCTCACGCGAGGTTAAATCTACCCGCGCCAGCGTCGGAATTTGTGATGTTTCCACTCTAGGCAAGATTGATATTCAAGGCAAAGATGCGGGTATGTTTCTGGATCGCCTCTATTGCAATACCTTCAGTACACTGAGCATTGGCAAAGCCCGCTATGGTTTGATGCTGCGTGAAGATGGCATTGTTTTTGATGATGGCACCACATCGCGTCTCGCTGAAGATCACTATGTGATGACCACCACAACTGCCAATTCTGCTCGCGTGATGAGCAACATTGAATTTGCTCATCAAGTGCATTGGCCAGAGCTTGATGTGCAATATGTCTCAGTCACTGAACAGTGGGCGCAAATGGCTGTGGCTGGCCCAAAGGCACGCGCCACATTGCAGAAGCTCGTGGATAAGCTCACGCTCAATGATGAAACGGTGCCTTATCTCGCTGCCAAAGAAATCACCATCATGGGGGGCGTGGAAGCCCGACTGTTCCGCATTTCATTCTCAGGCGAACATGCTTATGAGCTCGCGGTTCCAGCGGATTTCGGCAATGCTGTGGCCCGCACTATCATGCAGGCAGGCCAAGAATTCGGCATCGTGCCATATGGCGTTGAAGCACTGTCCATTATGCGCATCGAAAAAGGCCATGTGGCGGGCGGCGAATTGAACGGCACCACCACCGCTGCTGATTTGGGCCTGGGCAAAATGATGTCTACCAAGAAAGACTATATCGGCCGCGTGATGGCGCAGCGCGAAGGCATGGTTGATCTGGCGCGGCAATGCGTTGTCGGCATTAAACCTGTCGATCGCACCATGAAAATTCGATCTGGCGGGCATTTGTTAAAACAGGGCGATGCTCCATCGATGCAGGCTGACCAAGGTTACATCTGCTCAGTGGCATGGTCACCCATGTTAAATATGTGGCTGGGTCTTGCGCTTCTCTCAAATGGTCGGGACCGTCATGGTGAAATTGTGAAGGTGTTTGATGGCCTGCGTGGGCACCACTATCTCGCCGAAATTTGTGATCCGGTTCACTTCGATCCCAAGAATGAGAGGCTCTATGCTTAGAACCTCCGCATTGGCAGGTGTTGCAAAGTCAGGCCGCTTTGGTGCCGATAAGGGGGCACCGGGGGTGACACTTTCGGTTGTCCATCCCGTCACCATCATTATGGCCATCGCCCGCAAAGGCAAAGCCAAGGCGCTGAAAGATGCACTGGCCACCTTGAAAAAAGTTGAGGTGCAATGGGCCGGGCCAGATCAATACTATGTCTATAATGCTCCGTACACGGAGTTAAAAAAGAAACTGGTTGGTTTGGCTTCAGTTTCTGATCAAAGCCATGGCCGTGTGATGATCCGCATAGGTGGGCCAAAATGCCGTGCGGTTTTAACAAAAGGAACGCCAGTTGATTTGCATGCGGATGAATTTCCCATCGGAAAATCCGCCCTCACGCAGATGGCCCATGTCTCGGTTCATCTCACACGAACCGGCGCTGATGAATTTACACTCTCCGTGTTCCGTGGCTTCTCGGAAAGCTTTTGGGAGTGGCTCACAAGCCAAGCTGGTGAGTTTGGCTATCAGGTCTCATAAAAATGCCGCCATCACAGAGCAATGGCGGCACCAGATTTCTACGGTTGATTAAGCTGGCAATTGGAAATACCAATTGGCCAACAATACAACAACTGCACCAGCAAGAAGGGCGAGATAAGGCAACATTCCGGCCTTTCTCTCGCCCATGTCACCATCTTTCAAGCCCAACGCTTCAAGTGCCCCTTTCGGAAACTTACCGCCGTCTTGAATGTGGTGGCGATAATAGAATACTGGAATGATGAGCGCTGCGAAAATCAAGCCAGCCCAAAGTGCGTTGGAGTAACCCCACACTTTTGCGCCTGCGCCCAAGAACAGCGCATTCACAAAAGCCAAAATGGTGTTGAGACCAATCAAGGCTGAAGGGGCTTTCCAAGGCCGCGCAATGTGGCCTGAGTCAATGCGGTGGATCCAGCCGGCATTTAAATTCAAGAAATTGAAAATGATGTAGCCCACATTTGAAATGGCAAGTACATAGAAATATCCAGCCACATCAGAGGCAAGTGCCAGCAAGAACAAGTTGAACACAAAGTCGGTCCACATGGCCTTGCTGGGTGCCCCATTGGCATTCACGCCACTGAGATATTTAGGCAACCAACCATCAATCGAACCTTGATAAAGCGTGCGCGATGAACCAGCCATTGCCGTCATAATGGCAAGAAACAATGCGAGGATCATCAAGATCACAAATATCTGAGTGATAATAGGATGTCCGCCAACCATGTTGCCAAGGGCAGCGGCAATGCCAGTGCCATCAACAATGCCCGTTGCCAGCATGCCGGATTGGCCGAGCACACCTTGGAATGCAAATGGCACAAGGAAGAAGAACACACAGCACAGTAAACCAGAGTAGAAGATTGCTTTGAACGTATCAGTCTTGGGGTTCTTCAATTCGCTGGTATAACACACAGCGGTTTCAAAACCATATGTTGACCATGCAGCAATATAAAGCGCACCTAAGAATAAGGTCCAGCCACCATTGCTCCAAGTTCCATCAACACCAGAATAAGCTGCTGTTGGTGGCACGAGCCCAGTTACATTGGAGCTAACAATTGCGCCAGTTAGAATTGGCACAAGCCCAACCAAGAGCAATGGCACCAACACGACGATGGCCAAAAGTTTTTGTGCTTTGGCGGTGGATGCAATGCCGCGATGTTGAATGGCAAGCATTACCAGCATCAAAGCCGCGCCAATCAAAAATGTGGCGTTGAAATGCAAAGCACCAAGGCCCGGAACGTTAAGGCTTAATAATTCCCAACCGCGAATTGCCGGAGTGCCAGCCGCTGTAACTGCAGCAATGGCATCAGCAGCGGCTTTTCCGGCATTGGCAGGATCAGCAAGCCACGCAATAACTTCAGCCGATTGTTCAGTGAACAACGGAATTGGAAATAGTGCATTGAGAATATAACCAGCAGCAATGGCGCAACCGAGTGAAAGCACCGGGCTCCAAGCAAACCAGTTGCACCACAC
>JANLPA010000135.1:0-20818 GCA_031366855.1 Hyphomicrobiales bacterium
CGGCTTCATTCAGCCAGATGCCGGCGGACCAGACGTATTCGTCCACATCAGCGCTGTTGAACGTGCGGGTCTCCGTGGTCTCAATGAAGGCCAGAAGATTGGTTACGAAATCGTCGCTGACAAGCGCACCGGCAAATCATCTGCTGACAGCCTCCAGGCTGTTTAAGCATTTAACGAACTAAACTCTAAGCGCCGACCACGTATGTACCGGCGGCGCGCCGGGTTGACGTAACCGCATTCTTCACAAGAGAGTGCGGTTTTGGTTTTTTTATGGGGTGAGAAACGGCAGCGCTTCCCTTTGATTTATACAGATCAACCTTTAAAGAGAAGCGTTCTCTTTTTTATGTCACCTTTTTTTATGTCAATGTAGTTGACATCACAGCCTTGTAAGATTGACAGAAAGTCGTACTTTCTAACTGTTGGAAATTTCATGACCCTCGTAAAACTTAAAGAAAAAGGCCAAGTCACTATTCCTGCTGCGGTGCGCGAACAGATTTCCGCACATAAAGGGGATGTGTTTGAGATTGGTGTGGCCAACGGCAACATCATTTTAAAACCGCGAGACATTGTTTCGCGCAAACGCGCAACTGCGACAAAGACAAAAAAAGGCGTGGATATTTCGTCTTGGATTGGCTCTGGAAAAGGGTTATTCAAATCCCCTGAAGAAGCCGCAGAGTTTATCAAGGCAGAACGTGCCGCATGGGACTGAGAGACAAACTCAAAGGCAAACGTGTTTATTTTGACGCAAATATATTTATCTATTTTATCGAGGGGTTTTCAACCCTTGAAATAAGTCTGCGTGAAATACGCGATAGCATTTATCATGGGGAATCCATTATTTGCACCAGTGAATTGACGCTTTGCGAAGTTCTGGTTCCGGCATTCCGAACTGATAACACTGAACTGCTTGTGCTTTACCGCAGGTTCATTGAGGAAAGCGGAACATTTGAACTGATCCCCACGACACGTGAAATCTATATCCGGGCAAGCTTGCTTCGCGCCCAACTCGGTCTAAAAACACTGGACGCCATTCATGTTTCGAGTGCCATAGAGTCTGGTTGCACGGCATTATTGACCAACGACAAACCTCTGAAAGTACCAAAAGGCATGCACATTCTAAATATTTAAAGTGTATCAGCTTGGGGGAAAAGGGGGAAGCTTCCCTTTAACAAGAACTAAAACTCACATCAAAAATGCTTTCGCCGCATCAATCTCAGTTTGGCGCAGCTCATGCCCCCCATCGTGCCATTGCAATTTGGTCTCGGCACCTTGTCGCCCAAAATATTTTGCAAGCTTTTCAGATTGCTGCGCCGGACAAATGGGATCGAGTTTGCCTGCGGTGATCAATACACGTTTGCCCGCCAGACCTGATTGATCGGCTGGTGCCCACGGAATGAGCGGGTGCATCAGCACGGCATCATCAAACAAGGCAGGTTCGCTAAACATCACGGAAGCTAAAATGTTGGCCCCATTGGAATAGCCAAGACCCATGACGCGCGGCGCATTCAATCGAAGCTTTTGGGCGACCACAAACTCGGCCATGGCCTTGGTCCGCACCGCCAAATCCACCATGTCATAAACGCCCTCACCAGTACGCTTAAAAAACCGCAAAGCCCCATGCTCGGAAACATCACCGCGCACGGAAATGATATGAGCTATTGGAATTAAACTTTGCGCCAAATCAAAAAATTGATTTTCATCTCCCCCCGTTCCGTGAAAGGTGAAAAACAGAGGCGCACCCGAGGGGGCGGGCCGCTCAATAAATTTATAGGTGCTCATGAGCTTAATCACCAATCTGGCGTTCTGTCTCCGCCCACAAATTGCGCACTCTTGGCGGTATATTCAAACAGCTCAATGCGCGAGCCTGATGGGTCTGCCAGCCACGCTTGCCATGTATCATCAACGCCATATTTCTTATCTGTGACACTCACACCCTTGCTGCGGATGTGCGCAATGGCATCATCCAGCTTGGCAACTTCAAAGCAGAAATGATTGATCTGGCCCAGCGGTGTGAAGGGCGCATCTTTATTCGTGAATACTTCAATATAAGTGCGGCCACCAGCCGCCAGATAAAATCCCATGCGGCCAGTTGGGCGGTTAAAATCAAAAACCTTTTCTAATCCCAAAACACCACAGTAAAATTCTTCGGCTTTCTTGATGTCATCCGTCATCACACAAGCATGGGCCAATTGCCTCACTGAAATCATGCTGCCAGTTCCTTCTCAATCAATTTCAATTCCTGCGCAGAGAATGGGGGTGCCTTCAATGCGCCAACGCAATCTTCAATCTGTTCGGGTTTGCTGGCGCCAATCAAAGCTGAGGTAATCCACTTATCACGCAGCACCCACGCAATGGCCATTTGCGCCAGCGTTTGCCCGCGTTTTTCGGCAATGGCATTGAGAGCGGTCAACTTGGCAACAGTTGCCGCGTCAATCGAACTTTCCTTGAGAAATTGATTGACAGTGGCACGGCTGCCCGTTGGCACCCCACCAAGATATTTATTGCTCAAGAGCCCCTGCGCCAAGGGCGAGAACACAATGCTGCCCATCCCAGCACCGTGAGAGGCTTCAAAGGCTCCGGCAATTTCCGGCTCACGCTGCAACATCGAATAACGTGGTTGATGAATGAGGCAGGGTGTGCCGAGTGATTTCAAAATCGCCGCGGCTTTTTTTATCTGGTCCGGCGGATAGTTTGAAATGCCTACATATAAAGCCCGGCCCGAACGCACCGCAGTATCAAGTGCACCCATGGTTTCTTCCAAGGGCGTATCAGGATCAAACCGATGCGAATAAAAAATATCAACATAAGAAAGCCCCAAGCGCTTCAAGCTTTGGTCTAGGCTTGCCAGCATATATTTGCGGCTGCCCCATTCGCCATAAGGCCCATCCCACATATGATAGCCGGCTTTACTGGAGATGATCATCTCATCACGATGAGAGGCAAAATCTTCACGCAAGATATGACCAAAAGCTTCCTCAGCAGAACCCGCAGGCGGGCCATAATTATTTGCGAGATCAAAATGCGTGATGCCTAAATTCAAAGCCTTGCGGCACAATGCTCGCTTCATGCCATGATCGCTTGCCGCCCCAAAATTATGCCACAGGCCAAGGGAGATGGCGGGGAGGAGAAGACCAGACTTTCCACATCTATTATATTTCATTTCCAATCCCTCATGCTGAGGTGCATTGCAAAGCAATGCCTCAAAGCACTGGTGCAGCGCCCCCGCCCTTCGAGGTTCATGCTCCGCATGAGTACCTCAGGGTGAGGGTCTACTTTACTTCATCAAAGCCCGCGCATCTTCCGGACCCAAAGGTGCCGGACGTTTGCAGGTGGATTTCAACTTTACAACTTTCTTCTTTGTGCCAGATTCAATCATGGCCGTCATCACTTCGACAACATGGGCAACCAGCGAGATATCGCACCGCGCCAGCTTCTTCTTGTTGATAGAATTTGCCATATCCGCAAGACCCGCACAACGATAGTTGGCCCAGAGCACATCAGTTTGACTGTTGTTCATGCCCCAGTTATTTTTGCCGAAAGGATGATCCCAAGCTGGCAAGGCTTTAGGAGACTGGTCACTACCAGCCACCATCACATCACCGCCGAAGAAGTTTGGATCAGGCACAAACATCGCACCCGTCTGGCCATAAATTTCCATATTCTGATGCTTATGCGCCCACACATCCCAAGACAATGAAACCGTGACGCAAGCACCAGACACAAATTCCAACAAGGCATGATAAGTTGTTGGCGTGGTGACTTTCAGCTTTTCACCATTGCGCGGATTCTTGGGCTGGCTATTGATGATGCGTTCTTTGCGCCCAGTGCCCAACAACGCAGAAACACGCTTCACCGGACCAATAAGATTGATCAGGTTTGAAATATAATAGGGGCCCATATCGAGAACCGGACCACCCCCAGGCTTAAAGAAAAAATCTGGATTGGGGTGCCACATTTCCATGCCAGGACCCATAAAGTGGCAGGTGCCCGAAACAACTTTGCCCAGCATTCCATCATCAATGGCCTTGCGTGCTTGTTGGTGTGATGCGCCCAAGAACGTGTCAGGTGCGGCACACACACGAAGCTTCTTCTTTGCTGCATATTTCTGCAACGCCAAAGCATCCTTATAAGACAAGGTGAGTGGTTTTTCCGAATAAACATGTTTGCCGGCATCAAGAATTTGCTTAGACACTTTGAAGTGGGTTGCTGGAACTGTGAGGTTCACCACAATGTCTATATCTTTTTGTTTCAGCAAATCTTTGACCGTGTGGGCCCGCACACCAAATTCTGCAGCGCGCGCCTTTGCGGCGTCCATGTTAATGTCCGCCACGGCCCGCACTTCAATGTCTTTGAAGAGGCTTGCCAACTTCAAATAAGCCCACGAAATATTACCGCATCCAATGATGCCAACGCCTAAAATTTTTCCCATAATATCCTCTTAGAATTTCTTGCAAAACGCGATTGATTTTTTAGCGAAGCTGTCAACATCTTTTGGTTTGTCATGCTCCATCACGTAGTGCATCACTCGGCCACCTTGCAGCGCCTTGAAAATTTCTGGCCACTTCACTGTGCCTTCACCAACATTGCACCAACCATCTTGATCAAGATTTTTTCCTTGTTCAGCGATGTCTTTCACATGCACGGATGTGATGCGGTCTTTATAGGCTTTAATCCACTTGATCGGATTTTGTTTGGCGCGCGCAATCCACGCTACATCAATTTCCCAATCGACCGATGGGGCCGCATCAAAAACCCGCTCATGTGGCATCGAGCCATCAGGCAGCTTCGCAAATTCAAAATCATGGTTGTGCCAGCCAAAACCGTAGCCTTCACCACGGATGAAATCATTGGCAGCAGCCAAGCGCTTGCCAAAAGCTTTCCAGCCCGCAGTTGTATTTTTACGATCATCCGGCAATACATAGGGGCAATAAATATTGCGCATACCAAGCGTCTTCGCAATTTTGAGCACTTTCTTTTTGTCAGTTTCAAACGAGCTGAGCGGAAAGAAATGACCGGACGACATGCTGAGATTATGCTGATCCAGCAATGCACGGAATTTTTCAGGCTCGTCATAAAGACCACCGAAGCCTTCAACATCGGTGTAGCCAGCCTTGGCCAGCATGACGATCACTTGTTCCCAAGGTTGATGGTCACGGGCACTGTAAAGTTGGAATGATAAGTTCTGCGGCATGGGGGGCCTCCTCGTTAGCAGCAAGTTGCGGAATACAGATCACGGATTGTGAAAGTGGGTTTGGTCGATACATCATCGGCGGTGAAATTGATTGTTTTGGCTTCGCCGGGCAAAAGATCAAAAGCGCTATCAGAAAAATGCCCCGCCACATCTGCTTCAAGTGAAACATAATAGGCTGGCTTTTCGGCACTAAGAGTGAGTGACGTGCCATTGATTTTTAATGATATTTTCGAATCTTCAAACGCATACGACTTATAAGGTTTGAGGGCAAAGTGGTTTCTGTCTGTGCCATTTAAAGTGATGTGCAAAATTGCGCCCTCAAGTTCATGCGCACTAACGCTCAACAGCTCAAGTGAACGATCGGCCGGAACTGATTGTTTTGCTGTGCTAATTTTGCGGCGCTCACCATTGGGTTTAACCGCTTCACACAGCACTTCAGCTTCAGCAGCTCTCAAACCATCATTCACCGCCATAATGCTTATGGTCTTGCCATCTTTAGAAGGGACCGCAAATGCAGCCAATGGTGCATAAAAACGCCGCGCCATATAATGCAGCGCTTTCCAAGCGCCACCATGGTCAAGCCCGCTCCATGAAGCCACTGGCCATGTGTCGTTCAGCTGCCAATAGAGTGTGCCCATGCAATGCGGCTTCAGCGTGCGCCAATATTCAACAGCGGTGCGCATAGCTAGCCCATGCTGAATTTGGCTGACGTAAACAAAATCATCAAACTTCATCGGGAAGCGGAAATAGCGGAACATGGTTTCGGCAATGCGCGCATTGCCGCCTTTGTTTTTCTGGTGCGAATCCATCACGGGAGACGCGATATTCATATCTGATGCTGAAGCAAATTCGCGCATGGTAGCCATCGAAGGAAATGATTGGAAGCCAAACTCGGAACAGAAGCGTGGTGTCACATCTCTATAGTGATCAAAGTCTTTGCCTTCATGCCATACCGACCAAAAATGCATGTCGCCTGAACGATCATCATGCCATGCATCGCCGAATGATAGGAGGCCGGGTGAAGGTGATGAAGGCCACCACAAAGCCGAAGGATCAGCCTTCACCATTGTTTCTTCAATGCACCGATTCAGACGATCATAATTTACCAAATAGCGATCACGATTGTTGCGCGATTCTTCAAACCAAGTGAGCGCACCCAAAAGTTCATTATCGCCACACCACAAAACCATTGAAGCATGATGCCCCAAGCGCCGCACTTGATAATCAACTTCCTCGCGCACTTCGTTTAGAAATTCTGGTGTCGACGGATAGAGGCTGCAGGAGAACATAAAATCCTGCCAAACCATCAAACCCAATTCATCGCAGAGATCATAGAAGTAATCCTGCTCATAAAAACCACCGCCCCACACGCGCAACATATTCATGTTGGCGGCAACGGCAGCACGGAGCAATTTCTCAGTCAGCGCAGGTGTTGCTTGTGAAGGCAAAGCATCTGCTGGAATCCAATTGGCCCCTTTGCAGAAAATCTCATGGCCATTCACTTTGAAGGCAAAGCGCGCACCTAGGTCATCTGGAGTGGTGATAAGCTCAATATGGCGCAATCCCACGCGGCGCTTGATCACATCATTGCGCGTTGTCACTTCGAGATCATAAAGATGTTGCGCGCCAGAGCCAGCAGGCCACCACAAAATTGGATTGGTGATTTGAAACGTTTCAGTGTGGGCGCTGTCATTCACGCGAATATTGCGCGTCTCGCCAGCAAAATGAATTGCAACGTCAGCAGTAGTTTTGCCAACACGCGCCAATGAGACATGAACATCAACCTGCACTGCGCCCGTTGGCAAATGTCGTTGCGACACTTGCACATGCTCAACCCGCACATCATCCATGGGGCGCAATTTAATATCGCCATAAAGTCCAAATGGCGCAATTGCCAAGTTCCAATCCCAGCCATTATGGCACTGCGCTTTGCGTAGCATGTTGGGGTGCGGAATTGGGCAATTGCTAAATGAGTAAGGAATAAAAAATGGTTGTTCAGCCTGCTTGGCCGCAGCAGCTTTCACATTGGAATGAAACACAATGCGAATTTCATTTTCACCTTGCTTCAGATATTTTGAAACATCTGGCCGATAACGCCGAAACGAATTTTCGGCCGACAAAACCAAATCACCATTCACAAATACATCGGCCACCGTATCAAGATACGTTATATCGAGATACCAGCCACGCTTCACATCGTCGTCAAACTGAAAAGCCCGTGTGATTTGCCAAGCTTCGGAAGCAACCCAGCGCGCATCATATTCATTGCGTCCCATATAGGGGTGCGAAATTTGGCCAGCGGTAATCAAAGCCGAATGCACATCACCCGGCACCGCCATAGCAGCATTATGCGTGC
Organism: Hyphomicrobiales bacterium; assembly: GCA_031366855.1. GTDB lineage: Bacteria > Pseudomonadota > Alphaproteobacteria > Rhizobiales > Aestuariivirgaceae > Aestuariivirga. Next base: position 7,548 of record JANLPA010000135.1, read on the forward strand.
TGTCTAAACTCTTGAGCTTCCATGTTCCTGCGAGATCAAGCATTCGTCACAGCCGATCGCCGGAGGCCTCATCGAACACAGAAGCAAGGCCAATGCGGAAGCGAACATCCACTTTTTGACCGGGTTCAAAATGCTGGTTTGATTCAACGCGGGCGCTGAACAGTGTGTCGTCAATTTTCAGCCACACCAAACTGTCTGAACCCATAGGTTCAACAAGATCGACAATGCCCTTATAAGCGTCACTGCCAGCTTTTGAGGCCGCCATGTCGAGCTGAATATGCTCTGGGCGAACGCCGAGCACAGCAGCGCCCGCTTTCAACGGCGCATCGGGGGCATAATCCTTCAATGGAATTTTCTGGCCGCCAAGATGGAATATGGCTTTGGCACCAGCGCCTTCAATTTTGCCTTTGAGGAAGTTCATTGATGGCGAACCGATAAAGCCCGCCACATAAAGATTCTTCGGCTTGTTATAAATCGTCTGCGGGGCATCCAATTGTTGGATGGTGCCGCCCTTCATAACGGCAATACGGTCAGCAAGCGTCATCGCTTCGATCTGATCATGCGTCACATAAATCATGGTATTAGCTAAACGTTGATGCAGGCGCTTAATTTCCACGCGGAGCTCTGCACGAAGCTTGGCATCTAGATTTGACAATGGCTCATCAAACAAGAACACGTCCACTTCGCGCACCAAGGCCCGGCCAATAGCAACGCGCTGGCGCTGACCACCGGAGAGCGCCGAGGGTTTGCGCTGCAACAACTCCCCAAGCTGCAGCATATCGCCAACACGCTTTACCCGCTTCTCAATTTCCTCTTTCGGCAAGCCCGAAACGCGAAGACCGAACGATAAGTTCCTCTCAACTGTCATTTGTGGATAGAGCGCATAGGATTGGAACACCATGCCAATGCCGCGATCTTTGGGCTCTTCCCAAGTCACGTTTTTACCCTTGATGAAAACCGATCCATGCGATGGATCAAGCAGGCCCGCAATGCAATTCAACAATGTAGATTTGCCGCAACCAGATGGGCCAAGCAGCACCAAAAATTCGCCATCCATAATATCAAGATCAAGCGCTTTTAAAACTTGCACCGCACCATAGCTCAGCGCCAAGCCACGAACCGAAACGCTGGGAGTGGAATTTGCTTTCATAGTATCAACCCTTAACTGCGCCGGCTGCAATGCCGCGTACAAAATATTTGCCTGAGAAGAAGTAAATTGCCAGTGGCACAATGCCTGTCAAAATGGTGGCCGCCATATCGACGTTATATTCCTTGCCACCTTGCACCGAATTCACGATGTTATTGAGCTGCACCGTCATCGGATAATTGGTAGGTCCAGCGTAGATCACACCAAACAGAAAGTCGTTCCAAATACCAGTGATTTGCAAGATCACCGCCACGGTGAAAATTGGAACTGACATGGGCACAAACACTTGGAAGAAAATACGCCAATAGCCAGCACCATCCACGCGCGCAGCTTTGAAAAGCTCTTGCGGCAATGATGCAAAATAGTTTCGGAATAACAGCGTCAAAATAGGCAAGCCGAAAATCGTGTGAACCAAAACCACCGCTGGCAATGTTGAATAGATGCCAAGCCATCTGGTGATCAATACTAATGGATAGAGCATCACCACATAGGGAATGAACGAACTGACAAGTAAGACCGTGAAAAACACTTCCGAAAATTTGAACGGCCAGTTCGCTAAAGAATAACCCGTAATCGAAGCAACGGCGATTGACACAATTGTGCTTGGGAAGGTGATGCGAACAGAATTCCAAAACCCAACTTTAATGCCTTCGCAATAAAGGCCTGTGCAAGCACTGTTCCATGCTTTGCCCCAAGCGGTTAATGTTGGGTGCATGGTTGGAATGAAGATATTGCCACTGCGAATGGCCTCAATATCCTTCAGAGAAGTAATGACCATAATATAAAGCGGGAAGAGGAAAAACAGCGCGCAGAGGCACAATACTGAATAGACAACAACGCGTTCTGTGGAGATCAATTTCTTAGGCTTGCGGCCTGAAGGAACAATTGCAGGTGCAGACGAATTCGACATAATTTTCTTAGCCCTTCTTGCCAAATTCCATTCTGATCCATGGGATCAAAATGAATGCCATAGCAACCAACATGCAGGTGGAAGCGGCCAGCGATTGCCCTAAATTGGCCGAGAAATTCTGATAGATGTAACGCGTCGGCACATCTGACGAAATACCCGGCCCACCATCAGTGATAGCCAACACAAGGTCGTAAATGCGCACCGCCCCCGATGACACGATAACAAATGTTGTCACCATCACTGGCTTCATCATCGGCAGCACAATTTGCAAATAAGTGCGCCATGTGGAAATGCCATCAATCTTGGCGGCTTTCCAAATTTCATCGTCAATGCCGCGAAGACCGGCCAGCATTAACGCCATAACAAAGCCCGAGCCTTGCCAAATGCCGGCAATCACAATGGCATACATCACCATCTGGCGATCAGCGATCCACCCGAATGAAAAACTGGTCCAGCCCAGAAGGCGAACACCCGCCTGCAAACCATATTCAGGCGACAAAATCCACGCCCACACATGACCGGTGACGATGAAAGAAAGCGCAAATGGATAAAGATAAATCGTACGGAATACACCTTCCAAACGAATTTTCTGATCCATGAATACAGCAAGCAAAAAACCGATTGAAATTGACAGAATAATCGAGAGCACAGCGTATGTGACAACATTGGGCAGAGCGCCTGCGCATTTCCACTGCCAAGCATCAGTGCCGATTTGCGTGATGCCCGGGCAATCCATCCAGCGGTCGGTTTTGAATAACCGTGTGTAATTTGCCAAACCAACATAACCATTCATCCATTCACGCGGTGTGAATAGAGGCACAATTTTGATATTGGTGAAAGAGAACAACACCGTCCAAGCCGTGCCGCCGACGAAAACGCCCAGCACAATCAACATCATTGGCAATGATGCAATTTTAGACGACAAATTTCTAAATAACGGATTTGGCCGATCCATATGCCCCAACTCCCCACCATATTAATAAGTAGCCAACGGGTCCGGCTACCCGAAGAGAGCCGAACCCGCGCAATGTATCAAATCAATAAAGCTTACTTAGGAGCGTTCTTAATGATGTCCACAAACTTAGCTTGAGCATCAGACGCCTTCGCGGCCGGATCAGCCATGAATGCTGTGACCACGTCATTGATCTGGTTGAGCGAGTCACGATCAATCATTTGAATACCGTCAGGGAACACAGCTGTTGAATGGTCAAGAATTTCCAGACCCTTCTTCATGCAGTCATTGGCAGCAGCAAGATCAACGTCAGCACGCATTGGCAACGAACCCTTCTTCAGGTTAAATGCAACTTGTACTTCTTTGGTGACAAGAGTTGCGGCCATCTTCTTTTGAGCAGCAGTAACTGCTGGGTCTTTGTTCTTTGGGAAGTAGAACACGTCACCGCCGGTGTTCAGAACTGGAGTTACACCCAGACCTGGCAAGCAGTCATAGTCTTTACCAGCAACCATTTTGGCCACTTGGAATTCACCACCAGCCCAGTCACCCATAATGTTCGCAGCAGCTTTGCCTTGGATCACGAGACCAACAGCTTCGTTCCATTGTGGAACCATTTTGTCAGCTGGAACGAATTGGCGCACAGCAGCAAGTGCTTCGAACACTTTGGCAAATTCTGGTCCACCAGCAATTGCCAAATCGCGGTCTTTGTAAACCTTTACATAGTTTTCTACACCGGCAAGAGCAACTGTAACGTCACCCACCAACAAACCAACCGGCCAGCCTTGTGCGAGTGACAAAGGCTGAATGCCCTTGGCTTGCAATGCTGGAGCAGCAGCTACAAGTTCTGCCCAGTTTTGTGCCGGAGCAATGCCTGCATCTTCAAACACCTTGCGGTTGGTCCACATCCATTGTGCTGAATGCAAGTTCACTGGAACACAATAAACTTTGCCATCCTTCGTGCAGCTTGCGAGCTGTGAAGCCGGGCGCAAAATGTGAGCCCAATCGCCAGCAGTTGCAACGTCAGTAATGTCTTCGAGAAGACCAGCAGCAATCAGATCATCAGCATCTTTGCCTGGGTTCAACTGTGTAGCGCCCATTGGGTTGCCACCGAGAATGCGCGAAATGATGATTGGACGAGCAGTGTCGCCTGAACCAGCAATAGCACCATCTACCCAATGATCGCCCGAGGCATCAACAGCCTTGGCAAATTCGGCAACAGCGGCGGCTTCACCACCAGATGTCCACCAATGTGTAACTTCCAGATCAGTTGCATAAGCAACGCCACTGGCAAATAGTGATGCCGTAAGAGCTAATCCTGCAGCAAATTTCTTCAATCCCATGACAATTTCCTCCCTTGTCGTTTTGTGGATACATCTCAACGCTATGTGAAAAAAAATCTTTTTGCAACGTTTCAGATCAAGATTCATAAAATATATTTTTGCTGCACTGCACAAAGCTATTTAAAGGCTTGTATCGTTTCAGATTAACGATAGTGTTATTCTTGCTATGGCAAAACCCCAAGACCCTCACCCTCGCCCCACATTGCGCAGTTTGGCGCAAATAACCGGTCTTGGCATCTCAACCGTCAGCCAAGCGCTGCGCGATAATCCCGAAATTGCTGAGGATACCAAGCGCCGTGTGAAGCTTGCCGCTCAACAAGCTGGCTATATGCCAGACCGTGCAGGCGTGCGTTTGCGCACCGGAAAAACCAATGTGATCAGTTTAATTTTAAACACGGAAAGCAATGCCACAGGCTTCACCGAGCATTTTGTTTTAGGAATATCCGAAGCACTAGCAAACACGGCTTATCATTTAGTCGTGACCCCCTATAGCCTTGATGATCCCATGGCGCCGGTGCGTTATGTGGTTGAAAATAAATTGGCTGATGGGGTTATCATTTCCCGCACCCAAGCCGATGATCAACGCGTGCGTTATCTGACTGCAAACCACTTGCCCTTCGCCACCCATGGCCGCACAGACTGTGGCATTGATCATGCTTACCATGATTGTGATGGTGAAAGTTTCGGTCGCCTTGCTGTCGATATTTTAGCAAGCCGCGGGCGCAAACGTATTGCCCATTTAAAACCACCGCCAAGCCTTTTTTATCATGAGCACACAGTACAAGGTTTTGCAGCAAGCTTGCACGAACACGGCCTTGCTGAATTTCCATTGCATAATTTCAGTAGCGATTCCAACATTACTGAGGTTAGAAATCACGCCAAGTCATTTACCAAGAATGTCGAAGCACCTGATGGTTATGTGAGCTCCAGTGAGTTGATGACCATGGCCTTGATTTCAGGCTTAGAAGAAGCCGGGCAAAAAATTGGCCGCGACTTTGATTTTGTGACAAAGCAGTCATCGCCCTTTATTGGCTGGTTCCGACCTGAACTTATTTTAATCAATGAAGATCATCACTTGGCCGGGCAGGAATTGGCCCGCGCAGTTTTAGGTGTGATTGAAGGCAAGGATGTTAAATCCTTGCAGAGCCTAGCCACCTTCAAACTGTAATTATTGGTCCACGGCCATAATGTCTTTAAGCTCTTTTACACGGTCCTTGGTCATCCGCGCTTTGCACCCTGAAACCAACATGGATTCCATTGATCCACCACGCGATTGAAATCCATAAAGTTCGCACTGGCCATCGCGATAAGAAAGCCAAGACCGCTGCGAAGCCAGAAGTGCTTTAGCATATCCCTGCTGCGCCTTATCCAAATCAGCATCACCATCAGCTGCAAATTTTTTAACTTCAGGCCAGAGCTTATTAAGCGCGTCATCGGCCTTTTGAAAATCATTATAGGCACACATATTAAGTTCCATCTGGCTGCCATTTTCACAGTCGGGTTGATCATCGGCCAATGCCGGAGCTGCACTGATAATTAGTATGGCCATCAAGACTGAAATCATCCGCATTTTAAACCTCATTGCTCTTTGCGCCAAGATTGACATAAAACACTGTGAACGCAAAGCAAAGGCATGATGATGACGGACCGCACCTATTACGCACCCCACGGTGGCCTTCCCCCACAAACCCAATTGCTCACCGGCCGTGCGGTATTCACCACGGCCTATGCGGTGATCCCCAAGGGCGTGATGAATGATATTGTTACCAGTTCCTTGCCCCATTGGAATAAAACGCGCGCTTGGATTATTGCGCGACCACTCTCAGGTTTTGCCGAAACTTTTTCGCAATATATAATGGATGTGAGCGTAGGCGGTGGCAGCGACCAGCCGGAGCCTGATAAAAATGCCGAAGCAGTTTTATTTGTTGTTGAAGGCAGTGCCGCGCTCACACTGGCTGGCAAAACCCATCAGCTGGTCGAAGGTTCTTATGCTTTCATCCCGCCAGCAACAAAGTGGAGTTTCAAAAATACCAGTGCAGCTCCTGTGCGCTTTCACTGGATCAGAAAATCCTATGAAGCTGTGAAAGGCATTAAGCCGCCCACTGCCTTTGTGGTGAATGAAAAAACCGTAACGCCGCACGTAATGCCCGATACCAATGGCACATGGTCCACCACACGCTTTGTTGACCCAGCTGATCTTGCCCACGATATGCATGTTTCAATCGTGAATTTTGAACCTGGGGGTGTTATTCCCTTTGCTGAAACCCATGTGATGGAACACGGGCTTTATGTGCTCGAAGGCAAAGCGGTTTACCGCCTCAACCAAGATTGGGTGGAAGTGGAAGCCGGAGATTTCATGTGGCTGCGCGCCTTTTGCCCACAAGCTTGTTATGCAGGAGGTCCGGGCCGCTTCCGCTACCTTCTCTATAAAGACGTGAACCGCCACATGAAGCTCAGCTTAAAATGAAAATTGAGCCGCTGACCAAGCAAGGCTTTGCAGCCTTTGGTAATGTGGTGGAGATGGAAGGCGCTGAGCAACGCAACATCAACCAAGGTTTCGCCACGCGCTTTCATGATCTGGCACATATTGATGTGGGCGATGGCGAAGCCATAATAAGCATCTTCACGGCACTCCCTCGCCCGCATCCAATCGCAATCAAATTGATGGAACGCCACCCGCTTGGCAGCCAGTTATTCTATCCCTTGCAAAGCGAAGATTGGTATGTGCTGGTCTGCGAAAACCCGCACGATGAAAAATCCTATCGCACCTTTAAGGCAAGTGGAATCCAAGGCGTAAACTACAAACCAAATGCATGGCATCATCCATTGCTGGTGGTTTCGAGAGAAAACCGATTTCTCATAATTGACCGCAAAGGGGCGGGCGATAATTTGGAAGAGGTTTGGTTGGAGAAGGAACTCTTTCTCACGCTCTAACACCGTCGAACCAAGCATCCTTCGAGGGCGCGTTCCGCGCCACCTCAGGATGAGGAATAGTGGAGCCCTCATGCTGAGGTGCGAGCCCTTGCGAGCCTCGAAGCATCCAGCTCCGACCGATAGATCAAAACATCTCGTGCCAATGCTTTGCAATATCAATGCGCTTAGCAATCCAAACTTTCTCATGGGCCAAAACATAATCAATAAACTTTGCCAAACCTAAAGCCCGCCCCGGTCTTCCCACCAAGCGGCAATGTAAACCGATGGACATCATCTTAGGAGATCCAGCTTTGCCCTCAGCATAAAGACAATCAAATGAGTCTTTCAAATACTGATAAAAATGTTCGCCTGTATTAAACCCCTGCGGCGTTGCAAAGCGCATATCATTGGCATCGAGTGTATATGGAATAATCAAATGTCGTGAGCCATCAGGCTTGCGCAACCAGTAAGGCAGATCATCAGAATAATCATCTGATGAATACATGAAGCCACCTTCTTCCATCACCAGCTTCGTGGTGTTCATCGAACAGCGGCCCGTGTACCATCCTAGTGGCCGCTCACCCGTCACTTCTTTATGAATGCGAATGGCCTCCGCGATTGACACGCGCTCATCCGCTTCGCTCATGTCCTTATGCTCAACCCACTTCACACCATGCGAAGCAATTTCCCAACCTGCCTCCAGCATCGCCTGCACTTGATCAGGCGAGCGTTGCAGTGCGGTGGCCACGCCATAAATAGTCAGTGGAATTTTGCGGGCCGTGAACATTCGGTGCAGCCGCCAGAAGCCAGCCCGCGCGCCATATTCATAAATCGATTCCATATTCCAATGGCGGGCACCCACCCACGGTGCTGCCCCCACAATTTCAGACAAAAATGCTTCCGATGCCGCATCGCCATGCAATATATTATTCTCGCCACCCTCTTCGTAATTGAGAACAAACTGTACGGCCACATAGGCGCCACCTGGCCACTTCGGGTCAGGAATGGCGCGGCCATAACCTTTCATATTGCGCGGATAATCACTCATGTGCGGCCTCAATAAATTTGCGCTCGATCGCCAGACCTTGCCACTCATCGCCCTCATCAGCGAAGATCAACGTGAAGGGGCCTTTATAATTTGCGGCCCATGCTGCCGCCAACCATTTGGCATTATCTGCTTCGTCTAATTTCAAACCCGCTGTAAAACTGGTTTTAGCGTGACACAATTCAGCGCGCGCAAAGATCGACTGCAAATCAACATATTTTGTAGCGCCATGCCAATTGCCGGTATCGGCTAGAAAGCCAAGAGACGGCCCCACCGCATCCAACACTTGGTGCACAGCTTCTGGGGTAGACAATGTTTCAAACCAGTTTTCCGTCACCACCCGCACGCTCTGCTTTACGCCTAACGCAGCAAATATTTTTAATCCGTCCACGGATGATTTTAGAGCGTCAGGCATAGGCTCGGCCTTGCCCGCAATCACCCGCGCATTCTCCGCACCCAGATGCGCAGCCGATTCAATCCAACTCGAAATCCAAGCAATATCTCTATCGCGCGTGGCGAGGTTGGTAATATCGCCATCATCAATCAACAAAGTTTGGATGATCACACCATGATTTCGAAACAATTTTCCCATAGTGCGCAAATAATCTGGTGCTTGCGATGCTAAATGAAAGTGGCAAATTTCAACACGTCCAAATCCACGCACGGCAAGTTCAGCTGGCAAGGCCTCAAGTGGAATTTTCTCAAGAAAATTGTGAACACTCCAGGTGGAAACGGCGATGCGTGATTTAAGATCAAAACTCAAAGGTACACCTCTAATTGCGAGTTAGAAAACGATACAGTAGCGCCCTTGGGCACGGCCTTGTTCTAAAGCCTCTAAAGCGACTGTTACATTTTTCAATCTAATACGTGTCACTTCCGAATGCAAAGGCACACTAGCGTGCAGCGCCATCAGCTCCGCCAGTTGCGCACGTGTGCCAACACTTGTTCCCGTGATGCTAACCCCACTACCCGTCAACCATTCTTGATTTAGGTCAACCGGCTCTGGCACCAATGCTGCAGATATAATGCGCCCCCGGGGCCGGATCAGTGCCACCATCTTTTCCCATGTGGTAGGTGTGGGTGCAAAATTGATGCACACATGGGCACTGTTTGGCTGTTCAGATACTTCGGCACCAAGTCCCATCGCCAGTTTTAATTTTGCTGGGTCGAGGTCCACGGCAATCATGCGCCCCACCCCTTCGTGGCCTAAAACAAAGGGACTGGGGTTGGTGGGTGGTCGCAACCCGCCTTTCCACACATGCACATCAGTGTGGCAAACGCCACTGGCCTCAAGCTCAATCAGAATTTGTCCCGTAGCAGGTACAGGCCGCACCACCGAGCAAATTTCAAGCGGTCCGCCATAGTCCTTAAGCACGGCTGGCAGGGTAACAGGTCCACCGGAGGCAACATTCATCCCGGTCCCCTCGTGACTTCGGACAAATCCTCTCAAGTACCTACAATCATGCCAGATAGGGACCAAACTGTCGTAACGTGTTTTGAACCCAGTGTGCCACACCTGAACATTACGAATTTTTATAGATTTGACAACATTCTGCCAATCTACTCAATGCTACAAAGTGCACCAACATTATCTTCAGCTTGGTTTACGAGGTGCAAACTTGACCGCAGCAATTGAGATATCCAACCTTTCCAAAACCTATGGTTCATTCCACGCTCTGGATAACGTATCGCTCGAAATCGCCACTGGTGAGATATTCGGCTTTCTTGGCCACAATGGTGCTGGCAAGACAACCACGATCAGCATTCTCACAAGCCTGTTATTACCGAGCGGCGGCACAGCCCGTGTTTGCGGTTTTGACGTTGTTCAGCAAAGTATGCAGGCCCGCGCGCGCGTTGGCTATGTGCCGGAAAATGTCAGGCTTTATGAGTCAATGTCCACCCGAGACAACCTAACCTTTTTTGCAAAACTCTCCGCCGTTGCCAATCCCCAGCAGCGTGTTGCGGAAGTACTCAACATTCTTGAATGCCCAGAACTCATCGACAAAAAAGTTGGAGCAATGTCCAAAGGGTTGCGCCAGCGCATTGGTTTGGCACAAGCAATTTTGCACCGTCCCGAAGTCTTGTTCCTCGATGAACCCACATCAGGACTTGATCCACTGGGCATCAAGATGTTGCGCGACCTCATCCTCAAGCTTAACAAAGACTTGGGCATGACAATTTTCATGAACACACATCTGATCAGCGAAGTGGCTAAGACCTGCACATCCATTGGCGTGCTCAACCGCGGCAAACTCGTGTTCAATGACACGCGCGAGGGTACACTGGCAAAGTTCAAGAATGAGGAGTCATTGGAGGAACTTTACCTCACCCTCACCCCGAGCAAGGCAGCTTGAAATGGCACCATCAAAAAGTTCAGCAATTGATGTCATTCGAATTTCATCTGCCTCTGCCATCAGAAACAGTTTTCGAGATCGCACAGTCATTCTTCTGGCGGTGATGTTCATTATCATGGTGTTGGTCTCAGCCTATCTGGGGTGGTCCGCAACCAACACTGTCAACCACATTTATGATGCGGCAGTTCCCGCCATGAAAGCGCAGGGCTTGGCCCCTGCGGCAAACCCAGTTGGCGAAATGCCACCACTCTCGTTGTTTCGTAACATGGTAACCTATGTGGCCTTGCTTGGCGGCTTGGCGGCACTTGTGCTGGGTCATCAGGTGATTGCCGTAGACCGCAAATCCGGTGTTATGCCGCTGTTGTTGAGCAGGCCCGTTTCGCGCGTGGAGTTAGCGGTGGGTAAGATCACGGCCGTCGCCGTAACAATTGCCTGTTTGCTGGGCATCGCTGCAGCAATCAATCTTTTGACAATGCTGCTGCTGCCAAATTTAGCGGTGAATGGTGCAGTCGTTTCTGGCATTGCTAAGTTCTACGCAGTTTCAATGTTATATATGCTGGCGTTTTCTTTGCTGGGCGCGGCCTGTGCTGCATTTTGCAAAACAGAATCTATGGCATTGCTGGTGCCAGTCACAATTTGGCTGGCACTCACCTTCATTGTTCCACAAGTCACCTCCAACATTGGGCCTATGGCTGCCCTCAATCCTTTAAGCGCAAATCTAGTCCAACCCGATGGCATTTTTTTTAACGTCACCTCCACTCTGTTGGGGCCCTTGTCGATTGCTGAGGCGTACAGATATCTCGCCTCGACTATACTCGAAGTGTTGTCCGGGGCGGGCACCACAACAACCATGACAGGCGCACTCACCTCACTTATCATCGCAAACATCGCCATGGCCTTTGCCGTCATTCTTGCAATGCATCGGCTTGACGCAAATCGGAGCGACTATAATGACTAACAGCTTTGCCCAGATAACCGCGATAGCCGGCAAAGAAATACGCGATGCGCGCCGCACCTATCTGCTATTTCTGTTAACGGGTTTTCTGTTGCTCGCAGCGATGGTGTCACTCACCGTTTCAGCTGTCGCCATGCACGCACAATTTGCTGAATACAATGAAGCGCGGGATTTTCTGCTTTCGATTGGCAAATCCACAGCAGAACTGGTTCCGCCTGCGTTTTTCCCAATGAAACTGCTGCGGGGTTTTATTGAACACGTTGAAATTATCGGCGCTGTGCTTGGTATTGTGCTGGGCTATCGCGCTGCTGCTATTGAACGGGGACACTCCACGCTTTCTCTGATCATGACCAGGCCCTTGTCGCAATCAGTTTTTTTGGGTGGGAAATTGTTGGGCAATGCCGTTCTCATTGCATTCGGTTTGCTTGTCACCTTCGCATTGGGAACTCTAACCCTTGCGGTGATCAGCGGTGTTGGTCTTGGCGCATCGGAATACTTCCGGATATTCTTGGTCTTCATCGCCGCCACATCTTATGTCACTTGCTTCTTCATATTTGGGTTCATACTGGCCCTGAGATTTAAGATGTTGACGACAGCCTTGTTGGTGTCCTTTGCGGTGTGGCTTTCATTAGTGCTGATTGCACCACAGATCGGCGACACCTTGGATCCAGACAATCAAGTAGCTGGCGGGGTGTTCAAATCACTCGGCATTGCGAAACCTTTGGAAAAGGAAATTCTAAAATCCTTCGGCACCTATGAAACCATCCGTGATGGCATAGAGCAAACCTCTCCGGCCAAACACCTCGAACGCCTCAGCTTCGCAATTCTGGGCATCAAAGACACCTACAACGGCAAGACACTTGATTTCATTTTCACAGAACGGATGGTTGACGTGCGTTGGATGCTGGCAACCTTGCTGGCCCTTCTTGGCGCACTCTTCATTTTTCCAATCAACATCAGCAAGCTCGCAAAGGAACAATGACATGACACGTTCAAACAAATCGATCTTCGCAACTGCATCTCTTCTTGCAATGTTGCTCCTGCCTCAGTTCGTGCAAGCCGCTAATGATGCCGATAAGGATGGTATTCCAAATGCAGCTGAGCCCGTGCTTGGAACCGACCCTAAGAATGCCGATACCGATGGCGATGGTATCAACGACCTTGAAGACAAGAGCCCGCTTTTCGCCGAAAATCCTATCCAACGCGCCGGGATACCAAAGGCTTTCAAACTCACCGGGCAGGTTGAAGATAACGCCGATCCCATAACAAAAAAGACTGTTGGTGATCATCTCGAATTAGCTGTGAAAAACACTTCCAACCAAGACATGACGAACATCGCCGTCTATTATACGGTGAAAGACCTTGGAACTGGCAAGACCGAAGGCTATTACAAGCCTTTGTCGGGTCTGGTGATCAAGTCGGGAGAATCGACATCTCTTCATTTTGATGAGACAGAACACCCTAACCATTTCCGCGACAATCCAAACTCGGTCTATTACAAATCGACAAATGAAAAACTCTTCACGGTCGAGCTGGCTGCCGCAGGACTTGCACCAGTGCTGATCGAAATCCACAAAGATGCAGGCGGCGCGGAGCAGCCGGATTGACTTTTAGGCTAAAGGCAAAACCACAAGACCCGCCGCGCATTTCTGCAT
>JANLPA010000022.1:0-14245 GCA_031366855.1 Hyphomicrobiales bacterium
ATGGGCATGCAGCTTAGTCGCGATGAGATGGAGGATATTGCTTTCGGCGTGCTTAACCCTGAAGCGAAGTTATTAATCCTGCAACGTTTGGCGCGGTTGCACACGGAAAGTGGTGATGTTCTGCGTGAGATTGAAATTGCCTTGTCGAAGGAGTTGGCTTCAAATGGCATGAAGGCCGAAGTTTCGGGACGAGAAAAACGGGCCTATTCAATTTGGCGCAAGATGGAGCGCAAGCAACTATCGCTCGATCAGCTTTCTGATATTTTTGCGTTTCGGGTTTTGGTGGAAAAGGTGGATGATTGTTATCGTTCACTCGGAGTGGTTCACCGCACATGGAAGGCAGTACCGGGGCGGTTTAAAGATTACATCAGCAACCCAAAGCAAAATGATTATCGCTCACTGCACACCACGGTGATTGGCCCGCATTCGATGCGCGTTGAAATGCAAATCCGCACACAGATCATGCATGAAATTGCTGATCGCGGGGTTGCTGCTCATGCGCTTTACAAAGATGTGGCATCAGCAAAATCTGGCGATGCGGCTCCGGCAACCGAATCCAATGCCTATCGTTGGCTGCGGCATTTGATGGATACCCTGCAGGACGGCAATAGCCCCAAAGAATTTTTGGAACATACCAAACTTGAGCTATTCCATGATCAAGTTTTTTGTTTCACGCCCAAGGGCCAGTTGATTGCTTTGCCGCTTGGGGCGACACCGATTGATTTTGCTTATGCGGTGCATACGTCTGTAGGTGATAGTTGCGTTGGCAGCAAAGTGAATGGGCGACATGCACCATTGGTTACGCAATTGCGTAATGGTGATGAAGTGGAAATTATCCGCTCGGAAGCGCAAGTGCCGCCCCCAGCATGGGAAGCCATTGCGGTAACAGGCAAAGCCAAGGCTGCCATCAGGCGGGCCACCGGTGCGGCCATTCGCAAACAGTTTGCCGGGCTTGGCCGTGAAATTGTTGAGAAGCTTTTGGAGCGGCAATCACATCCATTTGTTGAAAAAGAATTGGTGAAGGCCGTCCCCCGTCTCGGCCATAAAAATGTCGATGATGCTTTGGCTGCCGTGGGGCGCGGCGAACTTTCCGCTTTGGATGTGCTCAAAGCGCTAGGCCTTACGGTTGACGAAAAAGAAGTGCGCGCATCACGCCGCAAAGTTTCAGCGCGAAAGGAAGAGGGCCAAGGCAAATTCTCGCTTCCGGTGCGCGGTGCTGCGGCCAATATGGCATTGAAAATCCATCTGGTCACAGGAGCCGTTCCGGGTGAACGCATCGTTGGGATCACCACGCCAGGCGAGGGCATTACGATTTATCCAATTTTCGCTAATGCGTTGGAGTTGTTTGACCAGGAGCCTGAGCGCTGGGTGGATTTGGCTTGGGGTATTGCCGAAGAGGGGCAGAGATTTCCCGCCCGCATCAACATTTCATTGATCAATGAAGTGGGGGCGCTGGCTCAGGTGGCGCAAGTGATCGGCGAGAACGGTGGCAACATTGATGAGCTGCAACTGATCAAACGCGAGGGAGTGCGCGATTTCTTTGATCTCACAGTGCTGCTTGAAGTGTTTGACAACCGCCACTTGAATGACATTATGAAAGCCTTAAAGAGCAAGCCTTCAGTTAATTCAGTGTCGCGGATAACGGGGTAATTATGCTTTCACATGAAGATGTTTTGAATGAATTTCGCAGCGCTGGCGCGTTGCTGGAAGGGCATTTTGTGTTGTCCTCTGGCCTGCATTCTGCGCGCTATTTGCAGTGCGCCCGTGTTCTCATGGATGCCAAACGCGCTGATCGGTTGTGTGCAAGTTTGGCTGCTTCAGTGCGGGCCGGAAATTATGGTGCTTTTGATCTCGTGGCATCTCCTGCCATGGGGGGCGTTGTGGTGGGGTATGAAATGGGCCGTCAGCTTGGTGTGCCGGCGATTTTCTTTGAGCGCGTTGATGGCAAGCTCGCCTTGCGCCGTGGCTTTAGCATTCCCAAAGGTGCGCGCATTTTGATGGTGGAAGATATTGTGACCACCGGCCTTTCATCACGCGAGTGCATTGCGGGCATTATAGATGAAGGTGGCGTTTGCGTTGCGGCTGCTTGTTTGATTGATCGTTCTGGCGGCAAGGCTGATGTTGGCGTGCCGCTTCATGCGTTAACGGCGCTGGAAATTCCGGCCTATGCCGCTGACGCGCTTCCGCCCGAACTTGAAGCAACACCCGCCATTAAGCCCGGCAGCCGAGGCATGAAGGAATGATCATTGGTATCGGCAATGACATCGTTGATATCAGGCGGATTGAAAAAACACTGGCCCAGTATGGTGCGCGCTTTACCGACCGCATTTTTACTGAAATAGAAAAGAAGAAATCTGACAAGCGGGCGATGCGCGCTGCCTCCTATGCCAAGCGCTTTGCGGCCAAAGAAGCGTGCTCCAAAGCCTTGGGCACCGGCTTTCGGCGCGGAGTGTTTTGGAAAGATATGGGCGTGGTGAATGAAATGTCTGGCCGGCCCACTATGGTGTTGACAGGCGGGGCAAAAGCGCAATTGGAACGGCTTATCCCCGCTGGCATGAGCGCAAAAGTCCACCTCACCGTTACGGACGACCACCCTTATGCGCAGGCCGTGGTGATTATCGAAGCAAATTAACAGTGTGTCTTGTGGGCAACAGTGCTTTGCCTTGAACTTGGCATGATTGCATCGCACATAAGGTAAACAGTATATGAACCCACAACAAATTATGATGCTGCGTTAGCAGCTGGGAATTTAAATGAGCAAAAAAGATCCAAGTATGGCTGCCGCACGAGCTTCTGGTGCAAAGTCGGAAGAAAGCATTTGGGAAACCGCCAAGGTCATCATCCAAGCGCTGCTTATTGCGTTTGTGGTGCGCACATTCTTGTTCCAGCCGTTCAACATTCCGTCTTCGTCGATGTATCCGACTTTGAAGATTGGTGATTATCTTTTTGTTTCAAAGCTTTCTTATGGTTATGGAAAGTATTCGTTTAACTTCTCGTTTGGTGGTTTTTCTGGCCCGCCTTGGCTGAGCTGCTGCTCATTTGTAGATTTTCCGGGCCGTAAAATTTTAGCCGATACGCCTAAGCGCGGCGATGTTGCTGTGTTCAAATATCCGCAAGATTTATCGATTGACTATATCAAACGCGTGATTGGTTTGCCGGGCGATCGCATTCAAATGAAGCAAGGCCAGCTTTTCATCAATGGAGAGGCCGTGCCGAAGGTTCGGGTTGAAGATTATGTGGATGCAACCCACGAAAGTGGCATGGGGCCAGTGGTTTCGCAGTTTCAAGAAACATTGCCCAATGGTGTAACTTATCGTGTTTTGGATTTTGGTGACATTGCAGCGGACAATACCGATGAATATGTTGTTCCGGCTGAGCATTATTTTATGATGGGCGACAATCGCGATAATTCACAAGACTCACGTTACTTGGACAAAGTAGGTTTTGTGCCAATTGAAAATTTTGTTGGTCGTGCTGATGTGATCTTCTTTTCGTTTGCACCGGGTTCATCATTGAAAGAGCCATGGAAGTGGCCGTTCCAGATTCGCTGGTCGCGTTTCTTTAACTGGATTTAGGTTATGTTGCAGCGCAAGCTGGAAGATATTCTCGGCTATCAATTTAAGAATGTCCAGTTGTGTGAACATGCGCTGACGCATGGCAGCCGCCAGAGCAAGCGCGCTGATTACCAGCGCTTAGAATTTTTGGGTGACCGCGTTCTGAGTCTTGTGATTGCGGAGGATTTATTCGCGCGTTTCAGTTCTGAGCAAGAAGGGCAATTGGCAGCACGTCTCAGCCTGCTGGTGCGCGGGGAAACTTGCGCTTTGGTGGGGCAGAGACTTGGACTTGATGATTTTATTATTGTTGGCGCCACCGAAAAGAAAAAAGGTGTGCAGCGGATTTCATCCGTGGTTGGTGATGTTGTTGAAGCCATTATTGGCGCGATTTATTTGGATGGTGGGCTGGAAGCAGCGCGGATTTTTATACTTTCTTGCTGGACCGAGATGTTGGCCAAAGCTCCGGCAGATTTGAAAGACGCAAAAACTTTTGTGCAAGAATGGGCACTGGCGCGGGCCTTGCCTTTGCCGCAATATGAAATGACAGATCGATCAGGGCTAGAACATGCTCCGATTTTTACGATCTCTTTGAAAGTTGGATCTTATGAATATTCTGCGGGCACAGGTGCCTCAAAGCAAGCCGCCGAAATGGCCTCTGCCAACGCCTTTATTGCGCGAGAAGGATTGCGCTGAATGACTGAAGTTCCTCAAACCCGCTGCGGCTTTGTGGCCATTATTGGCGCGCCCAATGCTGGCAAATCCACGTTGGTCAATAAGCTTGTGGGTTCCAAAGTTTCGATCGTCAGCCACAAGGTGCAAACCACGCGCGCGCGCATCAGAGCAATTTATATGCACGAGCAAGCGCAAGTTGTTCTGGTTGATACACCCGGTATTTTCAAGCCGCGCCGCAAGCTTGATGAAGCTATGGTGCAAAGTGCTTGGACGGGGGCAGGCGAGGCTGACGCTGTGGTGCTTTTGGTGGATGCACGCCGCGGGCTTGAAGATGAAGTTCAAAAAATTATTGATGGTTTCAAGGCGCATAAATCAAAAGTGATTTTGGTTTTAAATAAAGTTGATTTGCTGGAACCTGCAAAGCTTTTGCCACTGGCTGAGCAAATGGCTGCGGCTTATGAATTTACCGAGACCTTTATGGTGAGTGCGTTAAGCGGTTCAGGCATTGCCAAGCTCGGTGCCAAGCTTGCTGAGAAGATGCCACTCGGGCCATGGCTTTATCCGGAAGATCAAACCGCTGATGTGCACTTGCGTTTCATCGCTTCAGAAATCACCCGCGAGAAAATTTATGAACGTTTGCACGATGAGCTACCCTATTCCTCCACCGTGGAAACTGAAGCGTGGGAAGAGCGCAAAGATGGTTCGGTGAAAATCACCCAAGCCATATTTGTGGAGCGCGACAGCCAGAAGGCCATTGTGCTGGGCAAGGGTGGGGCGCAAGTTAAAGTGCTCGGCCAGTTGGCGCGCAAAGAGATGGAAGAATCATTTGATCGGCGTGTACACTTGTTCCTATTCGTGAAGGTGCGCGAGAATTGGGCCCAAGACCCTGAGCGCTTGCGCATGATGGGGCTTTCAAAGAGGTAATCTATTCGTGGAATGGCGCGATGAAGGGGTTGTGATTGGCGTTCGCTCCCATGGCGAAACCTCTGCCATTGCCGAAATTCTCACAGCCGAACACGGGCGCTGTTTGGGCATGGTGCGCGGCGGGCGTTCACGCCACATGCGACCAGTTTTGCAGCCAGGCAATCTTGTTATGGTCACATGGCGGGCGCGGCTTGAAGAGCATATGGGTATGTTCATGCTTGAACCCTTGGCGCTTAAAGCAGGTTTCATTCTATCCTATCCATTTCGCCTCGCAGGGCTTTCCACACTCATGGCATTGGCGCAAATGTTGCCGGAGCGAGAACCGCACGCAAGGCTTTATCACGCGGCCCATGTGGTGCTGTCTTCAATTGAGGAAGATGCGGTGTGGCCTGCCTTGTTGGTGCGCTGGGAAATGGGTTTGCTGGATGAACTTGGCTTTGGCTTGGACCTTAGCAAATGTGCTTCCACCGGCCAGCTGCATGATCTTGAGTTTGTATCACCGAAAACGGGGCGTGCTGTGAGCCGTGACGCAGCGCAACCTTATTTAGATCACCTTTTTTCTCTGCCAGCTTTTTTGCGTGGTGAGAATGATATGCAGGTTGGTGATGTGTTGGCTGGCCTAAAGCTCACGGGCTATTTTTTGGAGCGCCATGTGTTTAGTCCTCGCGCCATTGCTATGCCGCCAGCACGGCAATGGTTGTTGGACGGGTTGATGGAAAGGGCGGCGGCATAATGTTGGGCAGGCTTAATCATGTGGCGATTGCGGTGCCAGATTTGGCGGCGGCGGTGGCGCTTTATCGCAAAAGTTTGGGTGCTATTGTAACAGCAGCACAACGCTTGCCTGAGCATGGGGTGACAGTTGCCTTTGTTGAACTGCCCAACACTAAGATTGAGTTTCTCGAACCCTTGGGCGAGGATTCGCCAATTGTTGCATTTTTACTGAAGAATCCGGTGGGTGGGATTCATCACATTTGTTATGAAGTTGAAAATATAATTAAGTCACGTGATCATCTGCTTGCTTCGGGGGCGCGCATTCTAGGTGATGGCGAACCCAAAATTGGCGCGCATGGCAAGCCCATATTGTTTCTGCACCCCAAAGATTTTAACGGCACATTGATTGAACTGGAACAGGCATGAACATAGCAAGCGGCATTGCGATTTATTTTGTAATTTGGTGGACTGTGCTGTTCGCCGTGCTGCCATTCAGTGTGCGGAATGCTGGCGAAGCTGGTGAGGCTGTTCAGCAGGGCAATGAAGCGGGCGCGCCTGTGGTGCACGGATTGGCGAAGAAATTTTTGATCACCACGGTGATTTCGGCCGTGGTGTTTGCAGCGATTTATTGGGCGATTGTGAACAGGAATATGTTGGGCGGGTAGGGTTCTTACTTCACCCGCTTCCCCTCAATATCTGGCGCTTGCGGGAATCTTGATTTTAAATCGCGTTCCGTAACACTCATGTGATTGCGGGTATATTGTTCTGAAGCATCGCGCAGGGGTTGGAAATCCCATGGGAAGTGGCCGCCTTGTTTCATGGCTTCAAACATCATCAATCGCGCTTGTTGATTTTCGAGAACAGCTTGGTGGATTTTTGGAATATCGAATTTCGTCACCACTTCGGCGTGGAATTTCTTAGCGAGGGGATGCGAAGCGGCAAGATTATTCATCTCCAGCGGATCATCAATCAAGTTGAAAAGCTGATCTGGATCAACAGGAGAATGAATGAATTTCCATGGGCCACGGCGTAGCATGTAGAGCGGGGCTACGGCACCTTCAGCCAGATATTCGCCCCAAGCGGTTGCTTCAGAATTTTCGGCGACCCCGTCGAGCAAAGGCAGAAGCGAACGGCCATCAACAGGCCGGGCTAATTTTTCTATGCCGCCAATCGCGGCCAAGGTCGGCATAATATCGGCGAGAGATACAGGTTCTTTCACGCGGCGCGGTTTATATGATTTTGGATTCCAGATGATGAGCGGAATATGGGCAGCTGGTTCCAAGTAAGACATTTTATACCAGAGGCCGCGCTCACCCAAAAAATCGCCATGGTCCGAGGTGAACACGATGGTGGTATTATCAAGTTTGCCTGTGGCTTCCAAAGTGTTGATGAGTTGGCCAAGCAGATTATCAATGTAAGAAATATTGGCGAAATAGCCGTGACGAGCGGCGCGAATATCAGCATGGGTTACGGTGTAATCATCCATGGCCGACACATCATAGAGCCGCTGGCTGTGAGCATCGAGTTGCGCACGCTCCATTTTGGGCACGGCAGGCAAATCAATGTCTTCGTCCTTGTACAAGTCCCAGAACTTCTTGCGTGCCGCATAGGGATCATGCGGGTGCGTGAAGCTGGCCATTAACGCAAATGGTTTTTCGGGTGAGAACCTTGCATAGTCATAAAGTTTGCGCG
Organism: Hyphomicrobiales bacterium; assembly: GCA_031366855.1. Lineage (GTDB taxonomy): Bacteria > Pseudomonadota > Alphaproteobacteria > Rhizobiales > Aestuariivirgaceae > Aestuariivirga. The sequence goes on from JANLPA010000022.1 coordinate 7,554, forward strand.
TGGCTTGGAAGCACACGTCATCATCAAATTCCAATTGATTGGAAATTTCAGCGATGCCGGGTTGCAGCACGCTTGTCATATTATGATACCACCAATCTATGCGTTCCTGCTTTAAGCGCCAGTCCGGTGTCCAACCGAAATCTGCCGGATAAATATCGGTGGTGAGACGTTCTTCTAAACCGTGCAATTGGTCAGGGCCAACAAAATGCATTTTGCCAGAAAGGCAAGTTTGATAACCAGCCAAACGCAAATAATGCGCCCAAGTTGGAATGGCCGAGGGAAATTCAGCGGCATTATCATAAACCCCGGTGCGCGACGGCAGCAGGCCATTCATGATCGTGGCGCGGGCGGGCGCGCAAAGCGGGCTGGTGGAGTAACAATTTTCAAAAACCACGCCTTCCCGCGCCAATCGGGATAGGTTCGGTGTTTGCACCAGTTTGTGACCATAGGGCGCTAAAAATTGCGCTGCCATCTGGTCAGCCATGACAAAGAGAATGTTGGGTTTGCGGCGAGAAGTCACTATGTTGGCCCTATGAAAACTGTGCTGCTGATTTTAATTCGGATTTATCAACTTACACTATCGTCGTTCATGGGGCGAGGGTGCCGATTTTTGCCGACTTGTTCAGAATATGCGACAATCGCCATTGAAAAACATGGGGCATGGCGCGGCGGAAAACTTGCGCTGCGGCGCATTTCGCGCTGTCACCCGTGGGGAGGCAGTGGCTTTGACCCGGTGCCAGAACATTTGCATGAGCACAAATAATTAAGCCGCAGAATTTCTTCTGCGGCTCCATAATCTGAAATTGTTTGAAATTTAGAACGCGTAGTTTAGGCCAAGACGCACTTCATGTTCATCACCCCAATGCACATCGATATCGCAAGTTGCTGCGCATGATGTGCTGTAATAATTGGCAGTACCCAGTCTTGTATAGAGGTAGTCCAACTTGATGCGGAGGTTATCGGTTACTGCATGTTCCATGCCGCCGCCAATCGTCCAGCCATAATGATCGGACTGCAGGTTAGATGGATCAGCGCTCACAATGCCATTCAATTCGCCGCGCGCCCATGCGCCGCCGCCAGTTGCAAAGAGCAAGGTGTCATCAAATGCGAGACCAATTCGGCCGCGGAATGTGGCAATCTGACTAAGTTTGAAGCTGTAATCAGCTGCTGCTTCAGTGTTTTCAACAATGCTGCCACTGCGGCCCCAATCAGCTTCAACGCCAAACACAATGTCATCCATTTGGAAGTTATAGCCACCGGTTACACCACCTTTTCCACCGCAACCAGCGTTAAGGAAATCGAATGGCAATGGTGCCAATGGTGTGGAAGCTGCTTCTTGTGTGTAGTCATGCAAAGTTCCGTCGATACAGGCCATACCAACCCAGCCGCCAACATACATGCCGGTCCAGTCATAGCTGGCAGGGCGGAGTTGTTCTACTGGTGGTGGTGGCGGATCAAGATCGGCGGCCAAAACGGTTGCAGCTGGCATGAGAGATGCTGCGGTGAAGGCTAGAAGGAAGAGATGCTTTTTCATACTATGTACCCATTTACTGTTATCACTGAAGATGGGTTGGTTATGAAGCGTTAAGGTTAATGTTGGGTTATTGAAAAATTGATGAAATCTTAACGCGAAACGAGGTGACTTGACCTTGGCTTAAATGCGCGGCATTTGAGGCTTTCAAACAATGATTTGGCTTACCCGTGACAGTTTGCGGGAGTGAGCAGGAGGAGATAAAAATGATTACTTTAACATTCCCCGATGGCGCAAAGCGCGAAGTGGAAGCAGGGCAGAGCGCAGGCCAAGTGGCCGCGTCAATCGCAAAATCACTCGAGAAAAAAGCCGTGGCGGCAATCGTGAATGGTGTGCTGGTTGATCTTGCTGACCCAATTATGGCTGATGCCACATTGCAGATTGTGACGCGCGATGATGAACGCGCACTGGAACTCATTCGCCATGATGCAGCGCATGTGTTGGCTGAGGCGGTGCAGGAACTGCACCCGGGTACACAAGTGACGATTGGGCCAGTGATTGAAAATGGTTTCTATTATGACTTTTTCCGCAATGAGCCTTTTTCGCAAGCGGACTTTGCGCCGATTGAAAAGAAGATGCGCGAGATTATCCAGCGCGACAAGCCCTTCACAAAATCGGTAAAGACTCGCGAAGAAGCCAAGGCGTTTTTTGAAACGCGGGGCGAGGCGTTTAAAGTGGAGCTGGTGGATTCCATCCCCGGCAACGAAGACATTAAATTTTATGATCAGGGTGGCTGGGTGGATATGTGCCGTGGGCCGCACATGAACTCCACTGGCAAGATCGGCACGGCTTTCAAATTGATGAAGGTGGCGGGTGCTTATTGGCGCGGCGACTCCACCAAGCCTATGCTCACGCGCATTTACGGCACGGCTTGGGCCAATGACAAAGACTTGCAAAATTATGTGACGGCGCTCGAAGAAGCCGAAAAGCGCGACCACCGCAAACTGGGCCGCGAGATGGACCTTTTCCATTTTCAAGAAGAAGGCCCCGGCGTGGTGTTCTGGCATGCCAAGGGCTGGACGATGTTCCAGCTGCTGATTGCTTATATGCGCCGCCGCTTGTCCAAACTCGATTATCAGGAAGTGAATGCGCCGCAGCTGCTCGACAAATCGCTGTGGGAAACATCGGGCCATTGGCAATGGTATCGCGAAGGCATGTTTGCTGCCACTTCTGCTGGAGAACACACTGAAGATGAGCAAGTTTTTGCACTCAAGCCCATGAACTGCCCAGGCCATGTGCAATTGTTCAAGCATGGTTTGCGCAGCTACCGCGAGTTGCCGATGCGTTTGGCCGAATTTGGTTTGGTGCATCGCTATGAACCATCGGGTGCTTTGCATGGTTTAATGCGCGTGCGGGGATTCACGCAAGATGACGCGCATATTTTCTGCACGCCAGAGCAGATGGCCGATGAGTGTTTGAAGATCAATGATCTAATCTTGTCGACGTACAAAGATTTTGGCTTTGAGCAGATTGTGGTGAAGCTTTCCACACGCCCTGAAAAGCGTGTGGGCACGGATGCCGATTGGGACCGTGCTGAAGATATTATGCAAAAAGTTTTGGTGCAAATCGCCGAAGCTTCGGGTGGAAAAATTAAAACTGCCATCAATCCGGGCGAGGGTGCTTTTTATGGCCCCAAGTTTGAATATGTTTTGCGTGACGCAATTGGCCGCGATTGGCAATGCGGCACCACGCAGATTGATTTCAATCTGCCGGAACGCTTTGGCGCATTTTATATTGGTGCTGATGGTGAAAAGCATGTGCCAGTGATGATCCACCGCGCCATTTGTGGCTCGATGGAACGGTTCTTGGGGATTCTGATCGAGAACTTCGCTGGTCATTTCCCATCGTGGATGGCCCCAGTGCAAGTGATGGTGGCCCCGATTACTTCGGAAGCCGACGAATACGCAGTTGAAGTGCGATCACAACTCCGCGCGTTAGGACTGCGGGCTGATGCTGATCTGCGCAATGAAAAAATCAATTACAAAGTGCGCGAACATTCTCTGGCAAAGGTGCCAGTGATCTTGGCCTTGGGTAAACGCGAGATGGAAGAGAAGACAGTTTCCGTACGGCGCTTGGGTTCGCAGGATCAGAAGGTGGCGAGCCTAGCGGATACGTTGGTGGCACTTGTGAAGGAAGCGACACCACCGGATTTGAGGTGATTTGGTCGAATCGGTTCGTCTAAATCTAATCTCGAAAAGTAGTTGTTGTGCTTGTCGCTTTAGCAAAAACTTCTTCGACCCATTGATTCAGGCTAATCCCCTTCAATTGAGCTTCTAATGCTGCCTTCGCATGAATTTCCGGATAATTGCGGCACATCACGTTGCCAGAGTATTGGCGCTCAGGTGACTTCCCAACCTTTTGGCAAGTTTCCACATAGTCATCTACAGCCTCACGAAAAGCGTGCTTCAACTCTTTAGTGGTTGCGCCGTGAAAGCCGATGACATCATTGATGCCAGCCAATCGACCAACAAAGCATTCGTCCTTTGCGTCATACTCAACACGAGCACCATAGCCCTTGTAAGTCATAATATTGTTCATAATCTCACCTCTAACTTTCTTAAATACTCACCAGCGTCTCGTACTTGATAGCGCTTAGCCTTTTTGGCAGGATGAGGACGGTGAAAAGCAGCTATGATACCCTTGCATTCAAACCGAACTCGCGAGCCCGATCCTTCAATCACTTTGCAGTCAACTGCACGCAACAAAGCCTCAATATCCGACCACACAATGTTAGTCTTGGTCGGTTCTGCGAATACCGCTTCCAGCGTCTTTCGATGCTTGCTGTTCATGCTTGCAATATATGATAGCAAACCAAAATGCAAATTAACGCGTATTCTTCACAATGACAAAACACATCATCATCGGTGGGACGGGCGGAATTGGGGCGGCGATTGCTCGGCGGCTTCCCGCGGCGGGGCATTCACTTCATTTGATTGCGCGGGATGAAGCCAAGCTTGCTCCGCTGGCGGCAGAGCTTAACGCTTCGTTTTCGGTGGCGGATGTGCAGGATCGGGCTGCGCTGGAAGCTGCCATCCTGGCGGCGGGGCCTGCGGTGGATGGATTTTGCTATGCGGTGGGGACGATTAATTTGAAACCGGTGCACCGCCTTACTGATGCAGACGCGTTGCGTGATTTTGAGATTAATGCACTGGGCGCATTCCGTGCGGTGCAGACGGTTTTGCCACTGCTGAAGGCGAGTACGCAGGCGACAACTTCAATCTTATTATTCTCAACTGTTGCTGTGGCACAAGGGTTTGCGGCTCATGCTTCAGTTTCTATGGCTAAGGGGGCTGTTGAAGGGTTGACGCGGGCGCTGGCGGCGGAGCTTTCGCCTAAAATCCGCGTGAATTGTTTGGCGCCTTCGCTGACGCGCACGCCTCTTGCGGCGGGGCTTACCTCGAATGAAGCGATGGCCAATTCGATTGCTTTAATGCACGCAGCACAGCGCTTGGGGGAGCCTGATGATATTGCTTATATGGCCGCCCTTCTGCTCTCACCTGACGCCGGCTGGATTACCGGGCAGGTGATCGGTGTGGATGGCGGGCGGTCTACGCTTCGTACCAAGGGCTGAGATGCGCAGCGTAGCTAAATCTAATCTGCCCACTAAAACTTGCACTACATGCGGCAAGCCGTTCACGTGGCGCAAGAAGTGGGAGAAGGTTTGGGACGGTGTTAAATATTGTTCTGATAAATGTCGCGTCTTGAAAAGTAACTGATGAAGTTTCATATAACCTTTATGGAAATTGGAATCTACACTTTTGCTGATGTGGCGGCGGGCCACCCAGAGCAGGCAGGGCAGCGCTTGCGCAATCTTGTTGAAGAGATGGAGCTAGCGGATCAGGCTGGGCTAGATGTGTTTGCAGTCGGCGAGCATCACCGCGCTGATTATGCTGTGTCGTCTCCAGCTGTGGCGCTGGCGGCCGGAGCTTCGCGCACGAAGCGTATTCGGCTTTCAAGTGCGGTTACCGTGCTCTCGTCTGATGATCCGGTGCGGGTGTTTCAGCAATTTGCAACGGTGGATGGCATTTCCAATGGCCGTGCCGAGATTATGGCGGGCCGGGGATCGTTCATTGAATCCTATCCGCTGTTTGGTTATGACTTGGATGACTATGACGCGCTGTTTGCTGAGAAGCTTGATCTATTGATGAAGCTGCGCGACGCAGATCGCATTACATGGACTGGTGGTCTTCGACCATCGCTGAAAGATGCCGGAATTTATCCACGCCCTGAACAGAAGAAAATGCCGATTTGGATTGCGGTGGGTGGCACGCCGCAATCGGTGGTGCGGGCAGCGAATTTGGATTTGCCTATGGCGTTGGCAATTATTGGTGGTGACCCACGCCGCTTTGCGCCGTTCTTTCAGCTCTACCGCGAAAGCCACGCTAAGGCTGGCCATGATGCCTCAAAGATTCAGCTGAGCTTGAACATGCATGGCTTTGTTTCAACTTCGACGGACCACGCCAAGAAGATTTATAGTGCTGCACATTTGGAAGTGATGAACCGCATTGGCCGTGAGCGCGGTTGGGGACCACAAGGCATGGCGCATTTTGAAGCGGCGGCAGGGCCAACTGGCAATCTGATTATTGGTGATGCCGCCCGCGTGACCGACCGGATTTTGGAATTGCATGAGACATTCAAAAACACGCGCATTCTCATTCAAATGGCCATTGGCACTGTGCCCCATGCCGAACAGTTAAAGGCGATTGAGATTCTGGGCAGCAAGGTTGCTCCAGCCGTTCGTTCTGCCCTGGCGTGATCACATAAAAAAGTGATCTAAGTTTACTTGCCACCCGTTTCAACTTGATCAATCCTATGGTCAAGGGAGACTCATTATGAGAAGCGCTGGCGACAAGATCAAAATTCACCCCCTCTATGTGCGGGTATTTCACTGGATTAATGCCATTGCGATGGTTTTGATGATTATGAGTGGTTGGCAGATTTATAATGCCTCACCGCTGTTTGACTGGTTGGAATTTCCCAGCACTATATCCCTTGGTGGCTGGTTGGGTGGTGGCATTCAATTTCACTTTGCTGTGATGTGGGTGTTTGTGACCAATTTGCTGATCTATTTCTGCGTTAGCATCATATCTGGACATTATCGCAAGTCACTTTTCCCAGTAACACCCATGTCGATCGTGGGCGATCTGGGCAAGGCCTTGCG
>JANLPA010000136.1:0-6627 GCA_031366855.1 Hyphomicrobiales bacterium
CAGACCAACAACTCGGCGGGATTACAGTTTTCAAACCACATGGTTCAATGAATCTGTACGTTAACTCAACTAGTGGTAACTTCTACTTTGTGCCGCCTGACCAAATTTCTACAACGGGCGCAGTGCAGAGAGATGGAATAACCTATTCTCCGCTTGCAGGTTTGTTGCCTCCAATAATGGAAAAAAATTACAAAAATCATGCTTGCGCCAGTTTTATACTGGATTCTGGTCAACCATTTACTGCAGACAGAATGATCCTTTGGGGTGTCGGACTAACAGACAGCGACACGGACCTTCTGAAAATCTATAGGGATTTGGGAGGTTCAGTAAAAGAATCACTATTTATAAACCCAAGTCCAGAGGCCTACCGACGTGCGAAACAATTATTGAATTGTCCTCTGAGGCACGTGACCAAACTTGATGAGTTATTTTAATACATTAGAGTTAACCCCTTACATCTCCGACAGTTTCACGCCCTTAATCGCACAAGCAGCCTTCACCGTATTATGCAGCAAGCACGCAATGGTCATTGGCCCCACACCGCCTGGCACGGGGGTGATGCTGCCTGCCACTTTTTCACACGACGCAAAATCGCAATCGCCCACCAGTTTATTTTTGCCATCGCGTTCAATGCGGTTGATGCCCACGTCGATCACGCAAGCGCCGGGCTTGATCCAATCGCCTTTTACCATTTCGGGGCGGCCCACGGCGGCGATCACCAGATCGGCCTGCCGCACAATGGCGGGGAGATCACGAGACTTGGAATGGGCTATGGTGACTGTGCAATTTTCGGCCAGCAGCAATTGCGCCACGGGTTTGCCCACAATGTTTGAGCGGCCAACGACTACTGCGTTGAGGCCATCGAGTTTGCCCAATGTATCCTTGGCCAGCATCACACAGCCCACTGGCGTGCAAGCGGTGAGAGCATCTTGGCCTGTGGACAAGCGGCCCACGTTGACCACATGAAACCCATCCACATCCTTGGCGGGATCAATGGTGTTCAAAACTTTGGCGCTGTCAATGTGTTTCGGCACGGGCATTTGCACAAGTATTCCGTGTACGGACGGATCAGTGTTCAGCTTTTGCACCATGGCGAGCAAATCGGCCTCGGATGTATCCGCAGGCATTTTATGCTCCCACGAATTCATGCCCACTTCGACAGTTTGCTTGGCCTTGTTGGCCACATAAACTTTGGAGGCAGGGTCTTCACCCACCAGCACCACAGCGAGGCCGGGGGTTAAGCCATAATCCTTTTTTAGCGACGCCACGGCAACCGCAATGCGCCCGCGCAAGGCCTCGGCATAAGCTTTTCCGTCAATGAGTTTGGCCATGGTTATTTCTCCTTAGCAGCCCCCTCATCCGCCCTTCGGGCACCTTCTCCCTCGAGGGGAGAAGGAGATGAGTTGGCATATACACAACCCTCTCCCCTTGAGGGAGAGGGGGGACCATTGCGAAGCAATGGTGGGTGAGGGGTCGGCTGGGCTCAAAACAACCCTTGAATCTGCCCGGCTGCATCCAGCCCAATCACTTCGGCGGATGGCACCTTGGGCAGGCCGGGCATGGTCATTACGTCTCCGCAGATGACCACTATGAACTCCGCACCAGCCGACAAACGAATTTCACGGATAGGAACTGAGTGGTTCACAGGCGCACCCTTCAAATTCGGGTCAGTGGAGAATGAATACTGCGTCTTGGCCATGCAGATCGGGAACTTGCCGTAACCTGCGGCTTCATAAGCCTTGAATTGATCACGCACAGACTTATCAGCAATGGCATCATCAGCACGGTAAATCTCTTTCACGATGGTGCGCACTTTTTCAAACAATGGCATATCTTCATCATAGATCGGCTTGAATTGCGCGCCGCCCTTATCGGCCAATTCGGCCACATGCTTTGACAATTCTTCAATGCCTTCGCCGCCCTTGGCCCAATGCAAGCATTTGAACGCCTGCACGCCATGGGTTTTGCAATAGTCTTTCACAGCATCAATTTCAGCATCGGTATCGGAGATGAAGTGGTTGACAGCAACGGCAATGGGCACGCCAAATTTTTTCACGTTTTCAATGTGGCGGCCCAAATTGGCGAGGCCCTTCTTGAGCACCTCAACATTTTCGTTTTTCAATTGATCCTTGGCTGCGCCGCCATGCATCTTCAAAGCGCGAACCGTGGCCACAATCACCGTGACCGATGGCGTGAGACCAGCTTTGCGACACTTAATGTCGAAGAATTTTTCAGCACCTAAGTCGGCACCAAAGCCTGCTTCCGTCACCACATAATCAGCCAGCTTCAAAGCAGTCTGCGTGGCCATAACCGAGTTGCAACCATGAGCAATGTTAGCAAATGGGCCACCATGCACAAAGGCCGGATTATTTTCGAGAGTTTGCACTAAGTTTGGCATCAAAGCATCTTTAAGCAAAACGGTCATAGCGCCCGGGGCTTTCAAGTCCTTGGCGAGAACTGGAGATTTATCTTTGCGGTAAGCCACAACAATTTGGCCAATGCGGCGTTCCAGATCGGCAATTGAAGTGGAGAGGCAGAGAATAGCCATAATTTCGGAAGCCACTGTAATATCAAAACCAGCTTCGCGTGGAAAACCATTGGCCACACCACCGAGCGAACAAATGACCTCACGAAGGGCACGATCATTCATATCCATCACACGGCGCCATGCAACGCGGCGCGTATCAATTTGCAGTTCATTGCCCCAATAAATATGATTGTCGATCATCGCCGACAAAAGATTATGGGCTGATGTGATGGCGTGAAAATCGCCGGTGAAATGCAAGTTGATATCTTCCATCGGAACAATCTGCGCATAACCGCCGCCAGCCGCACCACCCTTCATGCCAAAGCATGGACCGAGAGAGGGTTCGCGCAAAGCCACGATAGCTTTTTTGCCAATGCGATTAAGACCATCACCAAGCCCCACCGTCGTGGTCGTTTTACCTTCACCAGCAGGTGTGGGGTTAATCGCCGTCACCAAAATCAACTTGCCATTTGGTTTAGATTTGAGGCTGTCAATATAGCTCAAATTCACTTTGGCTTTGGTGTGACCATAAGGAATGAGATCATGTTCTGGAATGCCCAGCCCCTTGCCAATCGCCATGATTGGCTTCATTTTGGCTTCGCGGGCAATTTCGATATCGCTTTTTACGGTCATTTCCAGATTTCCTCGGGTGATAGAATTTTTCTTAAGGGGAAACTACACAAAACCAAAATTTTGTCCAGTTGGCGTTACATAATTTCCGAGCAATAAACCATTTCGCCTACATACAGACTTTCAATTTCGCCACAGCAACAACCTTTCACGACAATGCACTTCATCGCATTTTATGTCAGAGATAATTTATGAAACAAGTCATCATATGAAAGCGAGACGGCGCGACAGGTGGTTGACGTGGTTCATTGCATGGTCTTCCCACCATATTGCGCCACTGCCGTTTGGCCAGTTCACTCACGAATTTTTGATCTTCGGCATCAAGCAAGCTTGGGCCTGTTTGTTTGCCGGGGTTTTGATCACGGGTATTTTGGGGACCTATCTGCTTTATCCCCACAACGCTGCTCTCTCACGTTATGATTTTCTCTTTCTCTTGGCGCTGGGCATGCAAGCCTTGTTGCTGGCGCTAAAATTTGAGCGCTGGGATGAAGCTAAGATTATCGCCATCTATCATGTGGTGGGCACCATTATGGAAATTTTCAAAACCGCTAAGGGTTCCTGGATTTATCCTGAAGCCAATTTTTTCCGCATTGCTGGCGTGCCACTGTTTTCAGGTTTCATGTATTCCACCATCGGCAGCTATATGGTGCGCTGCTGGCGCTTGTTCGATTTTAGATTCTCAAACTATCCAGATCGCCGCTGGACGTGGACCTTGGCACTTCTCATTTACGCCAATTTTTTCAGCCATCACTATATCATTGATTTCAGGTTGGCGCTCTTTGCCATAACGGCACTGATTTATGGCCGCTGCTGGATTTATTTCACCTGCGATAAAATTTCGCGCCGCATGCCGCTGCTGCTGGGCTTTTTCCTTGTCGCTTTTTTCATCTGGCTGGCCGAAAACATTGGCACGTTTACATCTGTGTGGCTTTACCCACATCAGCTGCACCATGGCTGGTCGCCTGTGGGTTTTAAAAAATTGGGGTCATGGTTTTTGTTGATGATCATCAGCTTTGTGCTGGTCACCACCGTTCACAAACCTGAAAGGCCTAAGCCGCTGGATTAACCACGCGCACGCCTGCTTCAGCCAATTCGGCAAGTACACGTTTTTTGACCGCCGCTGCTTCTTCCGCATTCACATTCCATGCGGAAATTTTATGTTTGAAACCATCATAGCCACCCGCCTTCAACCACAGGCATAAGGCTTCATGTTCAGCCTTTGATGTTTCCTTGGGGCGCTTGGCGGCAAGACGGTGCACGGAGTTTTCGGACACACCTTTCCAAACATGCACAAAGGCCGCATCATTCTTCTCAACAAGACCAACCGACATATCGCCCCAAATGCCGGCATCTTTTTTGGCTTGCTCTTGGGCCATGCGCTGATTTCTTAAAGCTTCGCCGGTGCTAGGGCGATGATCGAGTTCGCGTTTCATAATTTATTTCGCCTCTGGTTACTGCTTCTCTCTGCGCCACAATTGCCTAAATAGCGATGCTTAACTTCATTGCTTGGTAATTGCAGGCTTTGCTGCTAGGCACAGCCCACAACAGGGGAGCAAAACCATGGCATTCCCGCCAAACTACGGTCAAGAACGCAATAACCGAGCGCGCGACAAGCAGCGCAAGGCCATTGAAAAACAAAACAAGCGCGATGAAAAATCCCAGAACCGCAAGGCTTCGGATGAACCCCATGCCCAAACCTCTGGCGATCAGCCAGAGCAAAACAAGGACTAATCGCTATGGCGAAAAAGAAACAGAAAGTTGACGACAGCGTCATTTTATTTGACGTGATTTACGAAGACGGCACCAAATCTTCGCGCCGCCGCGTGGCAGCAGCCGAACTTGATCCACATGAAAATGATGATGCATCCGCCATCACCGTGCTGATGACTCAAGACCGCAAGATTGCCGAAATGAGCGGCAATCCACGCGGGGCTATTAAATCAATTTCACGTTCAGAATAGCTATTCGGCCGGTGCCAAGCGCATCGACCGGGCCATTCTTGCTTCGCGGAATGATACTAGCTTTTCCGCCGCTTCATCCCACAACACCAGTTTGATACAGGCCAAGCTTTGCACAAAGGTGAGGCGGCCCACATCTGCAAGTTCAGGATAATCGCGCAACACTTCCGGCAGGCGGTAAAATGGAATGCGAGCTGAAAGATGGTGCAAATGGTGGATGCCAATATTGCCTGAAAACCACCTGAAAGGTTGAGGCAGATCATAATAAGAGCTGCCATTCAGGGCCGCCGTTTCATGGCTCCAGTCTTCGTTGCGCTTCCAATGGGTTTCATCAAATTGATGCTGCACATAAAACAGCCACACGCCAGCCGCGGCACCAAAAAAAACAATTGGCAAATGCACCATAAAAAACGGCAATGCACCTAGGAAATAGGCCGCAGCCAAAGCCAAGACCAAAAGCCCAAAATTTGTGCCCAAAACACTCAGCCATGAGGAACGGCCTTGCTTGAAACTTTCAAAAGGCAATCTTTGCTGAATCATAAAGATGTAAATCGGACCGATTATAAACAGCACGATTGGGTTCCGATAAAGCCAGTATTTCACGCGACACCCAAAATTGAGCTGGCTATATTCTTCCACCGTTAACGTGGTGATATCGCCCATGCCACGGCGATCAAGATTGCCAGAGCTGAGATGATGCATGGCGTGGGAATGGCGCCAATAGTCATAAGGCGTGAGGGTGAGAAGCCCAATGACCCGGCCCACCCAGTCATTCAGCTTGCGCGATTGAAACAGGGAATTATGCCCGCAATCATGCTGCAACATAAACATGCGCACCAGAAAGCCAGCTGCAAGCAATATAGCGGGAAGCACCAACCACAGGCTGATGAAGTAAAGATAATAGGTGAGCGCCCAAGACGCCAAGAAGGCAAGTGATGTAAGACCCAATTCAAACCACGAGCGACGATCATTGCCTTGACGATAAGGCCCCAATTTTGCGGCCCAAGATTTTGCTGATATGGTCAACCGAGCATTCCTTTAAAAGTCTCATGCAAGCGGCAAATCACCAAGATTCGCCCCCGCGATAAGGCTCTTTAGCACAGGCTGGGCGGGCACAAGTTAAGTATTTTTAAGGTTGGCACAGAAATGCTTGTAATTTTGACGGAAAAGGGCTATGTACCTGCAATCGAATTTAGGCCGATCGGCGCGGTACTGCACTTTTGTATAAAAGCGCCCAGGCCATACACCCCTTATCCTTTGTTCGAGTGGTATAAAGCACAATGTTGTGTGGCTGCCAATTCACTAATAGATCTAACAAGGATAAGTTAAGTTATGCAAAAAGGCACCGTAAAGTGGTTTAACGCGCAAAAAGGCTTCGGCTTCATTCAGCCAGATGCCGGCGGACCAGACGTATTCGTCCACATCAGCGCTGTTGAACGTGCGGGTCTCCGTGGTCTCAATGAAGGCCAGAAGATTGGTTACGAAATCGTCGCTGACAAGCGCACCGGCAAA
>JANLPA010000075.1:0-41953 GCA_031366855.1 Hyphomicrobiales bacterium
GGCGGCAGCACATGGCAAAACGATTGACGCCATAATAGATTCTGGCGATGAAAATTCTGCAATGGCTTTGATGTCAGCAGGTGCTGCGAAATTATCCCGTCGCCTTTTCGACGAAAGCAAAATAGATGGTGTGTTGATTCTTGGCGGATCAATGGGCACAGATTTGGCCTTGGACGTGGCGGCAGCTTTGCCGTTGGGTGTTCCCAAATTTATTGTCTCCACAATTTCATTTTCACATCTCATTCCACCTGATCGCATTTCAACTGACCTGATGATGATCTTGTGGGCGGGTGGGCTTTATGGTTTGAACAGCATTTGCAAATCGGTTTTATCTCAAGCCTGTGGCGCAGTTGTTGGTGCTGCAAAAGCGAGCATAAGACCATACTCAAAAAAACCAATGGTGGGCATGACATCACTGGGCAAATCTTGCTTGCGATATATGGTGCATCTCAAGCCACAGCTTGAAAAGCGTGGCTATGAAGTTGCGGTTTTTCACACCACAGGCATGGGCGGGCGGGCATTTGAATCAGTTGCTTCACAAAATGGATTTGTGGCGGTGATGGATTTTAGCTTGCAGGAAGTGGTGAACCACGACAATGGAATTCTTGCTTCATCATCAGGTGCCGACCGAATGGAGAATGCTGGGCGCATGGGCATTCCGCAAATTATTGCACCTGGTGCAATTGACATGGTCGATCTGCCCTCATGGCTGCCGCTTCCAACAAAATGGGCGGAGCGACCTTATCACGCCCATAATCGCTTGCTCGGTTCAATCACCACTGATTTGGCTGGGCGGCGTCAAACTGCGCAAAATTTGGCGGCAAAATTAGAAAAGGCCAAAGCCCCAGTTGCTTTTATTTTGCCTGCTGGCGGAATTCAACAATGGGACCAAGAGGGTGAGCCATTGTATGACCCGGAAGGGTTGGATGCGTTTGTAAAAGCTATGCGGGATGCAATCAAACCACCTGCTTCACTTTATGAAATTCCTGAACACATCAACAGCACCGCCTTTGCAGCAAAAGCCCTGAGCATATTTGACGATTGGGTTGCGGCGGGTATCATTCCAAAGGGTGTTGCATGAAGGCGCTTATTCTTGATTTCGGCGGTGTGATTACGCGAACCCTATTTGAGACGCATAAACTCACCGAAAGAGCACTTGGCTTAAAGGCCGGCACATTAATGTGGCGTGGCCCATTTGATCCGTCCACGGATGAATTGTGGATGAGGATGCAAAACCGTGAAATCACTGAGCGCGATTATTGGATGACACGCACGCATGAAATAGGAAAGCTGGTCGGCAAAAACTGGACTTCCATGAAGGAGTTTGTGCAGGCCGCGCGCGGTGCTGATGCTGAATTGGTGTTGCGGCCCGAAGCGCGTGACGCGATCTTAAAAGCCAAAGCCGCTGGCCTTCGCTTGGCTATTTTGTCTAATGAACTTGATTTGTTTTACGGTGTTGAGTTCCGCAAATCATTTCCGCTGATCAGCCTGTTTGATGTGATTGTTGATGCCACTTATACCAACATTCTCAAACCAGACCCGCGCGCCTATCAGCTTTGCCTTGATGAGCTAAGCTTGCCAGTCGGTGATTGCGTGTTTGTCGATGATCAAAAGAAAAATGTTGATGGCGCGTTGGCACTGCACATTCCCACCATTCATTTTGATGTAACACAGCCTGCACAAAGCTATGCCGCAGCGCTAAGCCTGCTAGGAGTTTGAACATGCGCAATGCAAATTTTTTAAAAGAAAATAACGCAAAACACATGTGGCACGCCATGGCCAATGCGGGTGAGATGCGCAACAACCCACCGCAAATTATCAACTCTGCCAAAGGCGTTGAGATTACTGATATTGATGGCCACACAGTGCTGGATGCGGTGGGTGGCTTGTGGAATGTTAATCTTGGCTATTCATGTGAACCGGTAAAAAAAGCCATCCGCGATCAGTTGGATGCACTACCTTATTACTCCACATTTCGCGGCACCAGCAACTCTCCGGTGATCGAGCTTTCGGTTGAACTTGCCGAATTTTTTAAAGCGGATGGAATAACGCGATCATTCTTCACCTCAGGTGGATCAGACTCAGTTGAAACTGCTTTGCGGTTGGCCCGGCAATTTCACAAGCTGAACGGTCAGCCAGAGCGCACGAAGTTTTTCGCTCTGAAGAAGGGCTATCACGGCACGCATTTTGGTGGCGCATCTGTGAATGGCAACTCAAATTTCCGCCGTGCTTATGAGCCGCTGTTGCCCGGCGTTTTCCATCTGCCTGCCCCATGGGATTATCGCAATCCCTTCGGGACCACTGATGGTGCTGAAATTGCAAAACGCATAGCTGCGCAGTTTGAAGATGAAATTGCTTTTCAAAGTGCCGACACGATAGCAGCTTTCATCATGGAGCCCGTGTTGGGTGCTGGAGGCGTGATCGTTCCGCATGAAACATTTATGCCTTTGATGAAGGCCATTTGCGACCGACACGGGATATTGCTGATCGCCGATGAAGTGATTACGGCTTTCGGCCGCACTGGCGCATGGAGTGGGTCTCGCGGTGTTGGGGTGCAGCCAGATATGATCTGCACGGCCAAAGCCATCACCAATGCCTATTATCCATTTGGCGCAGTGATGATAAATAAGAAAATGGTGGCGGCATTTGAAAATTCAAAATCTGCACTGGCCTCGATCGGCCACGGCTACACTTATTCTGGCCACCCCGTTGGCGCTGCTGCGGCACTGGCCACATTGGCTGAAACAAAAAGATTGAAGGTGAATGAAAATGCCGCTGCGCGCGGGTTGGAACTTCTCGCTGGATTGCAAGCCCTGAAAAGGAAGCATGAGATGATTGGCGATGCGCGCGGCAAAGGATTGATGTGTGCGCTTGAACTGGTTTCAGATCGCACCAAAAAATCTCCTGCCGCAAAAGATAAAGTGCAAATGGTTCAAGACGTCGCCTATAAAAATGGTGTGATGGTGCGCACGTCTGGTCCAAACATTATCGTCTCGCCGCCTTTGATTATCACCGCGAAAGATGTAACCCGAATTCTTAATGCGCTGGATGCTGGATTGACGGAGGCCATATGACAACTCAAGCACTGCAATCGCTTTTAGAACGACGCGAAAGATTGCTCGGCCCCAATGCGCGGCTGTTTTATGATGAACCTGTTCAACTGATTAGCGGCAAAGGTGCGTGGGTTAAAGATGTTGACGGCAAAGATTATCTCGATTGCTACAACAACGTGCCGCATGTTGGCCATTGCCACCCACATGTGGTGGAAGCAATTTGCAAGCAGGCGGCAATGCTCAATACCAACACGCGCTATCTGCATGAGGAAATTTTGACCTATGTGGAGCGCTTGATCGCCACGTTCACTTGCGGCATGACTTCGGCAATCATGGTCTGTACGGGCAGCGAAGCTAATGACATCGCTCTGCGCATGGCCCAAGCCATCACCGGAAAAACGGGCATCATTGCCACCAATCACACTTATCATGGTAACACCTCTGCGGTGTCTCAGCTTTCAACCACCAAGCCGCCCATTGGCGGCTTTGGCAAACATGTGCGCCATGTTTCAGCACCTGATAGTTACCGTCTGAATAGTAAAACCATCGAGACCTATGCAGCGGAGTTCACGGCTGAAGTTGAAACCGCCTGTATATCATTGCAGGAAAGCAGAATTGGTGTTTCCGGTATGATCATTTGTCCGGCTTTTGTGAATGAAGGCTTTCCTGATCTACCTGCGGGCTTCCTTGACGGCGCCATTGCAGCGGTGCGGAAAGCAGGCGGTATAATCATCGCAGACGAAGTTCAACCAGGCTTTGGTCGCTTGGGCACGCATTTTTGGGGCCACCAGAAAGCAGGCTTTGCGCCAGATATAGTCAGCATGGGAAAGCCCATGGGCAATGGCCACCCTGTTGCTGCCGTTGTCACTTCAACTTCGATTATCAGCTCGTTTCGCAACAGCTTTGGCTATTTTAACACGTTTGGTGGAAACCCAGTTTCATGTGCCGCAGCCAATGCTGTGTTGGATGTGATGGAAAGTGAAGGCTTGCAGGCACGCGCTAAAGAGACTGGAGATTATGTGCAAAATGGTTTGCGTGAACTTGCAAACAAATTCGACATCATCGGCGATGTGCGTGGTTCTGGCCTTGCCATCGGTGTGGAGGTGGTGACGGACCGTGCGAAGAAAACACCTGCGAAAGTACAGGCCGATCGCTTAGTGAATGCGCTTCGGCAGAATGGTGTTCTGGTTGGCAGCAATGGCATTCATTATAATGTTCTGAAGATCAGGCCACCCTTAGCCTTTGCAAAAGCGGAAGCTGATGTTCTGTTAGCAAAACTCGATCAGTGCTTGCAGTTGCTCTGAGCATGACTTCAGCTTTTAACGTTGCCGCAAAAGCAAAACTGCATTGGCCAGAAATTAGCAGTGAGCCTGTGTTAATAATGCACCGCGAGAACGCAGTGTTTAGGATGGAAACAGCCAAAGGTCTGGCAGCCTTACGCATCCACCGGCCACACTATCATTCACACGCTGAAATTTCGGCGGAACTTTCGTGGATGGCGTATCTTGCAAAAGCAGGAATGGAGGTGCCTGCACCATTTGCCAACTCCGAAGGTGAATTGCTTTCATTGATTAGTGACGATCGCGGACAAAACTATGTTGTCGATTTACTGTCATGGGTGAATGGTCAACCCTTGGGCCACTCCAATGTGCCTTTGGCTTATTCTGAAATTGAATTGCAAACCATCTTCACGGATGTTGGGCAAAACTTAGCACAGCTTCATAATTTATCCGACGCGTGGGACAAACCAAAGGATTTTCATCGCCACGCGTTAGACAAACAAGGCTTCCTTGGGGAGACGGCGGCTTGGGGCAAGTTCTGGGCGGCCTCGGTGCTCTCACAAAGTGAAATGCAATTGATGCACGAAGCGAGAAAACTGGCTGCTGCCCAACTTGATACCCTTGTGAACCAAGGTGCAGATTATGGCTTGATCCATGCAGATTTGGTGCGTGAAAATATTTTTGTTGATGGCAATAGAACCCGCTTCATTGATTTTGATGATGCGGGCTTTGGCTTTCGGATGTTTGATCTGGCCGTGGCTTTAGTTAAGAACCGCGATGAGCCGCACTATCAAACACTCAAATCAGCGCTGTTTGGAGGATACAAAACGAACCGCAAGATTTCGGCTTCTGATGAAAAATCATTGGAATTGTTCTTGGCCTTGCGCGATTTTGCTTATCTGGGTTGGGCCGATGCCCGCCGCCATGAATCAAGCATGGCCCCGCGCATTGAAAAAATAAAACACAACACATTGCTGACGGTGCAGAAATTTCTCAACGTTTAGAAGCGACAGCTGACTGATCCAAAGGTCCCAAAATCTGCATGAATCGTATCACCGTGTTTTGTTTCTAAGGGCCGGATGAAAGAGCCTGAAAGCACAATCTGCCCAGCCGAAATACTATCGCCATAATGGTGAAGTCGATTGGCCAACCAGGCAATTCCCAAAGTTGGATCATTCAACACACCTGCGCCCAGGCCCGTCTCCTCCACTTCATCATTTTTGAAAACAATCGCACCTACCCAGCGCAATTCGATATCTTGCGGTCTATGTTTTTGCGTTCCTAAAACGATGCCTGCATTGGCGGCGTTGTCGGAAATTGTATCTACAATATTGCGGGATTTTTTTGTAGCAGGGTCCACGCGCAAAATCCGTGTGTCTAAAATTTCAAGGGAGGGCGTCACATAATCGGTAGCGGCAAGAACTTGTTCTACGGTTACATTTGGCCCTTTCAAATCTGCCTTCATCACAAATGCAATCTCTGCTTCAATGCGGGGTTGGATAAAGCGAGTTTGAGGAATGCTTGAACCATCAGCAAAAAGCATGTCGTCAAACAACACACCTGAATCGGGTGTGGTGATATTCAACGCATACTGCATGGCCTTTGAGGTGAGACCAATTTTCCAACCGATGATTTTTCGACCCGCTTCAAGCTTGCGCGTCACCCATGCAACTTGAATGGCATAAGCATCATCTATAGTTGCTTTCGGGTGCTGCATGGAAATCAAGCCCGTTTGAATACGGGAGCGCTCGGCCACATCAAGCTGATCAATCGCTGCTTCTATGTCATGGTTGCTCAACATTTAATTTTCATCCGCTATTGTGTTGCACAAAGTGCCAATGCCTTCCGCTTCAATTTCGACCATGTCACCTGGCTTCAACCAGATTGGTGGATCAAATCGCGCGCCTGCTCCTGTGGGTGTGCCACAGATAATTACATCGCCCGGCACCAGCGTGGTGAATGTCGATATATAATTGATGATCTTGCGGAACGAAAAAATCATGCGTGAGGTGCGATCTTGCTGACGCAACTCACCGTTCACCCGCGTTTGCAATTCAATATCTGCAAGCTGCGATTCATCTGTGTACGGAATAAGCCAAGGACCGATGGACCCAGTGCGATCAAAATTTTTTCCTTGCGTCACATTGAATTTCGCATGCCGCACCCAATCTCTGATTGTGCCTTCATTACAGAGAGTTATGGCTGATATGTGAGAAAGTGATTCCGCTTCAGAAATACGCCGCCCGCCCTTGCCAATAACAATTGCTATCTCACCTTCATAGTCCAATTGCAGCGATTCAGGCGGCCGGATTAAAGGCTGATTGTGGCCCGTGAAGGAGCGCGCAAAACGAATGAAGAGTGATGGATTAGCGGGCGCTGCGTTGCCATCCTTATATTCTTCATTGCGATCGGGAAAATTCACACCGACGCAAATAATTTTTTCAGGCCGCTTCAATGGAATATCAAACGTGATGTCATCCGTTAAAAAATATGGCGAAAGCCCAACGGCCATCTCAGCAAGTTGATTAAACGCATTGGCTTCAGCCACCGCTGAAAGATCGGCCCAAGTCGCACTGAATCTCGCACTGCAATCAATAACGCCCTGCCCCACAATCAAACCATAGCTATTGCCATTGAATGAAATAAATTTAGGGCGTTCACTCACGCGTGCATTCCTTTCGCCATTTCCACAATCACTTCATAAGCAATATCTGCATCAGCTTCCGCCATCGCAAATGTGCCTGCTTGAAAGCGAATGACGGAGTTTCCATCAAGTTTAGTTTGTGTGAGATAAATCCGTCCATCGTCATTGATAGCTTTCAGCAGATCAAGATTGTGTTGATCGAGATCAGATACATCACGCGGCACATAGCGGAATGAGAAGAGCGATAACATGGGCTCACTGGAGATTTCAAAATCAGCGGTGGTCTTCAATCGCGCTGCTAATTTCTGCGACCATACCACATGATTGCGGATCATCTGGCGTAAACCTTCAAGCCCGTGGGCGCGGATGAGGAACCAGATTTTCAGAGCTCGGAAACGGCGACCCAGTGGCACTGACCATTCGGAATAATTGATGATGCCCTCGGCACCATGGGTTTTTAGGTATTCAGGTTGAATGGCTAATGTGCGCACCAAGGCTGCGGGATCGCGCACGAAATGGGCTGAACAATCGAACTGCGCGCCCAGCCATTTATGAGGGTTAAAGACAATTGAGTCAGCTTCTTCAATGCCCGCCCAATAATGCCTGAATTCGGGGCAGATCATGGCGGACCCTGCCCATGCTGCATCAACATGAACATAGAGATCATATTTTTTGGCAACTGCACACATGGCTGCAATATCATCAGTAGCACCAACACTGGTTCCACCCACGCAGGCGATGATACCGGCTGCTTTGTGGCCTACCGCAATATCCGCAATTATCGCAGCTTCTAATTTGCCAATGTCAATGCCGCGCAATGCACCCTGCACCGGGATACGAACCAGATTTTCCGAACCAATGCCAGACACCCAAATGGCGCGATCAATCGATGTGTGCACTTGACCGGAACAGTAGATACGAAGTTGCTTTTGCCCCGCTAAGCCAGCGGAATTTCCCGCCCATCCCAAAGCGCGTTCACGCATAATGAGTGTGGCTACCAATGTGGCTGAAGATGCTGAGTCTTGGATGACACCGGTGAAACCATCTGGCAAGCCAATGGCTTGGCGCAACCACTCCATCACCCGTGTTTCAAGCTCGGTTGCGGCAGGTGAAGTTTGCCAGAGCATACATTGCGCGGCCATGGCCGAGACCAGATATTCCGCCACCACCGAAACGGGTGCGGCGTTGCCAGGAAAATATGCAAAGAAACGCGGGTGCTGCCAATGTGTCATGCCCGGCACAATCATGCGTTCAAAATCTTCAAATATCGCATCCATCGCCTCGGCACTTTCAGGTGGCGCAGATGGCAGCGTGTTTAGAATATCACCCGGCTTAGTTTGCGCGCGAACGGGGCGATCATTCAGTGAAGCGCGATAATCAACACCCCAATCTGCTGCCCTGCGGCTCCACTGTTTGAATGCGTCTTGATCCATTTTCTCTCACGGTGCCGCAATGGGTTGGGCTTTTAACAGTGCATCTTTAGGGGTCACATTTTCAAAAAGCGAGCCCTCCTCAAACCAGCTTTTCGGTGCCGGCGCACCCCAAAGTGTTTGGCGCTGCGGGTCTTTCAAATCCCATTTGATTGGTTCCAAGTCAGGGTCAACCGTCAAATAATCTGAACAATAAATCTCAATGCGGTGGCCATCAGGATCACGAATGTAGAGGAAGAACGCATTGGAAATGCCGTGGCGGCCAGGCCCGCGCTCGATGTTGGCGAGATAGCCCGTGGTGGACATAAGATCGAGCAAATCAATAATGTTCAAAGGTGTTGGCACCCAGAAGGCCACATGATGCAAGCGCGGGCCTTTGCCATTGGTGAAGGCCATATCATGAACCCCGCCCTTGCGGTGCATCCATGCGGCCCACAGTTTTTTCGATGCATCATCCTCAGTGTATTCAGTCACGCGGAAGCCCATCTCATTGTAGAAGGCCACTGACTCATCAACACTTTCACTGAAGCAATTGAAGTGATCTATACGAAGCGGTTTCACACCGCGATAGAGCGCATATTTCTGGTGGATGTTTGGCAGCTTTTCCATGCTGGCATAAAACTCGATGGGAATGCCGTGAATGTCAGATGTTAAAAGTGTGCGACCTTGGTGCTCGCGCTTCACCCATGCTGTTTTGCGGCCCTTGGCTTCAAACCAGATTTTTGCTTTGTCTAAATCTTGTTCAGCATAGACTTTAAAACCAAGCACGCGCACTTCCGCTTTCTCACCCTTGGTTAAAATGATGCAGTGGTGGCCGCGCTCTTCCATGGCACGCATGTAAAGCTGTGTTGCGGTTTCACCCGTCACTTGCAGGCCAAGTGTATCGGCATAAAAAGCTTTCGATTTTGCAAGATCAGTAACCACAAGTTCAACATGGCTGAGGCGCACAATGTTAAAGTCAGGATAGAGATTGGATTTTGGAACCGGCATGCTCAGCCTCCTAATTTCTGAATTGAATGTTGCGTTGTAGCAAATGCCACGTTTTTGGTTTCCATATAGAAGTCAAACGACCAATCGCCCCCATCACGGCCGATGCCGGAGTTTTTGATGCCACCAAAAGGTGCTGGCAAATGGCGCACATTTTCGGAATTCACCCAAATCATGCCAGCTTGTAATTGACTGCTGAAACGCAAAGCGCGGGTTACGTCTGAAGTCCAAATATAACCCGTCAAACCATACTGAACATCATTGGCAATGGCCAAGGCTTCGGCTTCATCTTTGAAGGGAATGGCGGTCAGCACGGGGCCAAAAATTTCTTCCTGCGCAATGCGCATTTTGTTGTTGGCATTAGTGAATAAAGTTGGGGCTACATAACAACCGCCACCCGGCCCATCAACTTTAACGCCACCAGCGGCCAGCACAGCGCCTTCACTTTGGCCGATCGCAATATACTCCAAAACTTTTTTCTCGTGCACAGGGTGGATCAGTGGGCCCACCACAGTTGCTGGATCGAGCGGGTGGCCCACTTTAATGCGCTTGGCTTTCTCGGCTACCATATAAGTGAATTTATCATAGACTGAAGCCTCTACCAGCAGGCGAGATGATGATGTGCAGCGTTCGCCGTTCAAAGAGTAAATCATAAACACCGCAGCATCGGCAGCGCGTTCAAGATCAGCATCGGCGAATACCACCACCGGGTTCTTGCCGCCCAACTCAAAATGCACACGCTTTAATGTATCCGCACCTTGTTTCATAATCATGCTGCCCGTGCGGCTTTCACCCACAAAGCCAATAGCTTTGATGTCGGGATGTTCAGTCAGCGCGCGCCCGGCCTCTTCACCCAAACCATTGACAAGATTCCACACATCCTTCGGCAGGCCCGCTTCTTCAGCAATCTCCACCAGCAATCTTGCAGTGAGCGGTGAAAATTCGGCAGGCTTATGAACCACGGTGCAGCCCGCCGCCAAGGCCGGTGCAATTTTCCAAGTGGAGAGCATGAAAGGCGTGTTCCACGGCGTGATCACACCAACGGGGCCAATGGGAAAGCGCGAGGAAACATTGAGTTGGCCCGGTGCCTGCAAGGCTTTGCCATCTCGCGCATCAGGTGCTTTATCAGCAAAGAAGCGAAAATTCTCGGCACCACGCAGAGCAGCCTTGGCCATGAATTTGAGGGACTGGCCAGTGTCCATACATTCAACAAAGGCAATCTCTTCAGCGCGCGCTTCAATACCGTCAGCAATTTTGTGTAATAGCTTTTTACGTTTTGCGCCATCCATTGCGGCCCATGTCGGAAATGCCGCTTTGGCGGCTTTTGCTGCGTGGTCCACATCAGCAGCTTTGCCACGCGCCACTTGCGCCAAAGGCTTTAAATCCACGGGCGAGATAATTTCAAATGTGCTGCCATCTGCTGCGGGCAAAGATTCACCTGCAATGTGGTTCAACACGCCATCTTTACGAAACCGCGAGAGATAACCCTTGGCCTTTTTTAAATTCTCTTCAAACGTTGACATGTGCTCTCCCGTTCAGCGTAACCGCGCGTGCATGGCGTTTTTTTTCCAGCTTAATTCCGCATCAATGGTTCTGATCTCTAAGCTCAATGCAAAATGGGGCGTGGAATATAGTGGTTCCACCACATTTTGGGTCGCTGCAAAAATTGCTTCGCCAGCCCGCTTCAAATTCTCAACGCTTCGTCCGGCACCCACCCGAAACTCCATATCGATGAATGAATTTTCTGGCAGTTGATCGGCAATCGCATAGTGTTCAGCACAAAAGGCCCGCACACGAACTGCTCCAAGTTCAAACAAGCCACTTGCCATAATGGACTGATGAACTACAGCACACAGATCGCCAACATTCATTTTGCCTTTGAGATTGGCTGAATATTCAATCCGAAAATGTGGCAAGATGAGACTCCGATATTGACTATTTAACATGTTAACTAGATAAAATCGTATCGTCAAGAACGATCTGGATGGAACCCGAGATGAAAATCAATGAATCGAATTCTAATCTGCCACCTTTGAGCCTTTCAGAAAAAGATATGCGGGCGATTATGGGCAGTGTTGGCAACATGATTGTGGATCACTTTGTGAACTTGCCCCACCATCCCGTTACCCGCCCTTCAACAGTGGCCGGATTGCGTCAGGGGCTAGCTGGACCGCCGCCAGTTGAGCCAACGCCAGTCGCTGAACTTCTCTCTCAGATTCAAAACTACGTTATGGCAGAAATGACGCATAATGATCACCCACGTAATTTTGCTTTCGTGCCAGGGCCAAGCAATTTTGTGAGCGTGATGGCCGACGCTTTGGCCTCAGCTTTCAACATTTTCTGCGGAGCTTGGATTGGACCTTCCGGCACAGCCCAAGTTGAACTTATCACTATTGATTGGTTGCGCCAGCTTTTTGGCTTTCCTGAAACGGCTGGAGGATTGTTTGTGAGTGGCGGTTCCATGGCCAATCTCACAGGCCTCGCTGTTGCCCGCCAAGTGAAGCTGGGCAGCGAAGTGGCAGGTGGGCGCATTTATTTTTCAGATCAAACTCATTCATCCGTTGCTAAGGGATTGCGCATTCTAGGCTTTCAAGCGGATCAACTTCACAAGCTGGCTTCTGATGCCAATTACTGCTTGCCAATGACGGCATTGAAGCAAGCCGTGGCCAGCGACCGAAAGGCTGGGCACAAGCCGTTCTGTGTGGTTGCCAATGCTGGCACAACCAATTCCGGGGCCGTTGATCCTTTGAATGAGATCGCTGACTTCTGCTCAAATGAAGGTTTCTGGTTGCATGTAGATGGAGCCTATGGTGGGTCGGCGGCGTTGTCCGCAAGTGGAGCCAAACTTCTTGAGGGCATGGACAGAGCGGACTCCCTTTCCATTGATCCCCATAAATGGTTGTTTCAGCCTTATGAAATTGGTTGTGCCTTGATCCGTGATCAAAACGCGCTGCGTGAGACTTTTAAGGTGTCTGCTGAATATCTCAAAATTGTGGAGGAAAGTGCTGAACAGCCAAACTTCAGCGATTATGGAGTTCAGCTCACGCGTGGGTTTAGGGCCTTGAAATTATGGATGTCTCTGAAAGCCTTTGGGGTTGAAGCTTTTCGCTCTGCTATCGAACGCGGCATTGCCAACGCTTTGCGGGCGGAAAAAATCTTGCGTGCGCAGACTTGTTGGGAAATTGTCACCCCGGCGCAGTTGGGCATTGTAACCTTCCGCTTTATTGCACCTGGATTTGATGAAGCATGGTTGAATAAACTCAATTCAGATATTGCGACGGACATGATAACTTCCGGTTTTGCCTTGCTCAGCCCCACAGTGATGCGCGGTCAGACGGTTTTACGCATGTGCACCATCAATCCGCGAACCACCGATGACGACATTGGCGAAACGATAAAAAAGCTCGAAAATATCGCTCATCAACAGATCGCATTAAGCAAGTTATTGCATCCTTCGGAATATTAAATCATAGAAAAGATTATGGATAAACCGATTTTACCAAGGCGCACGCGCCGTTCTCTGCCAATGGCCCTTCTTCGCGCCCGAGAGGTTGTCATGGAAGAATTTCGTCCCATGCTGGCCCGCCATGATGTGACCGAGCAGCAATGGCGCGTGGTGCGGGTTTTGGCGGAAGCTGGAAAACTGGATGCAACTGAAGTGGCTTTGCGCGCTTCCATTTTAGCGCCCAGCCTCACTCGTATTATCCGTAATCTTGAAGATCGAAAGCTGATCAAACGCAAAAAAGATGCGAGCGATGGTCGGCGCGTTATTCTTGAGATTGCACCAGTGGGTGCAGCGCTCATAAAAAACGCTCTACCTGAAACTGCTGCAGCTTATGAGCGGTTGGAGGCGCGGTTTGGTGCGGAGAAACTTAATACTCTGCTAGATTTGCTTGACGAAGTTTCTGCCGCAAAACTAACCTAGCCGCCAAAGCTACCCGCTTGCGACGGCACATGAACATAGTGCCGATCAAAATAGAGAAGCGCACTTCCATCTAATCTTTGGCGAATATCAAACACCTGCCCCACCAACACATTGTGGGTGCCAACACGGTGAATATCGATCACTTCACAGGCGAAAGAAACAATCGCATCTCGCAAAGCTGGTAGCCCTTGCTTTACCGAAAACCAATCTGCTGCCGTAAACCTTGCATTCATATCGGTTATACTGCCTGCAAATACACTTGCTAAATCTTTGTGTTCGGCGGGCAAAACATTCACGCAGAATTTGCCATTGGCGCGAAACATTTCTGTTTGAGTTGATTTGGTGTTCATGCAGATGAGCAGAGTTGGGGGTTCATCGGTCACACTGCACATGGCGGTTGCGGTAAAGCCGCCCCGCCCCGCTGGCCCATCCGTGGTGATCACATTGACGGGTGCGCAAACTCTTGCCATAGCATTGCGAAATTCCGTTTTGGAAACCATGCTGTCCATGATCATGCTCCCGCTAGCGGTGGCAACCAGGTGTTGCCGGTCCAGCCATTTTCATCATAGTCACTCATGCAAGTGTCCACCAACTCTTCCATTTTGCGCAAGGTGCCCATGCGCTCAGCCCCTTTAAGAACTTGCAGACGCACATCTTCCGGTGCACCAGCATAGTTGAGTTCATAGAGCGCATGGCGGCCACCAAACTCGGTGCCAGTGGCATCCCACAACAGCTTCATAATTTTAATGCGTTCAATATGGCCCATGTCATTTGAGCCACGCACATATTGCGCCAAATATTTGTTGATCTCTGGGTTTTTAAAATCTGCCGCTGAGGATGGAAGATAGATCAAACCAGACGCCACAACCTTGCGCACTGTTTCAATCACACGCGGATAGGCCTCGGACATAAAGGTGCGATAACACAGGGCCGATTCCAAATTCGGCAGAACTGCTCCATTCGTCCATTGCCCTGGATTATGCGCCATGGCGTTGGAGAAACTCCAGAACATGTGGCGCAACGCAATCACTTCGCCAAGTGCTGCTTGATTGCCGCGGAACGCATCGCCACCAGTTGCCCGCAATGCCTTGGCCAAAAGGCCCGCCAGAAAATCCATTTTCACGGCAAGGCGAGTGCAGCCTTGAAAGCAATAGCCATGCATGAAACCGGATGCGGGATGGAAGGAGAGGATTTTTGCGGCGTCGCGCAACACCAGCACATCTTCCCATGGAATGAAAACATTATCCAAAACCAAAATGGCGTCATTCTCATCAAAGCGCGATGACAATGGATAATCAAACGGATGACCCACGGTATTGGCAGTTTGCTCATAAGACACGCGGCAAATCATTTTGATGCCGGGCGCATTCATGGGCACAATGAACATTACTGAAAGCGATGGATCTTCGGTGACAGTCGCTGAGCTTTGCGCTAGAAAATTATAATGGGTGAGTGCAGCAGATGTTGCGACAACCTTGGCACCAGAAACATAAATGCCAGCATCAGTTTCTTTGGTGATGTGAACGAACACATCTTTCACGGCATCGGCAGGTTTGTGCCTATCAATGGGTGGGTTAACGATGGCGTGATTCATGAACAGCACAGATTCCTGTGCGCGCTTGTGCCAGCTCAGCGCATTATCTTTGAAGGGTCCATACCAATCGGCATTGGCACCCAGAGTATTCATCAAAGCAGCTTTATAATCTGGCGTGCGGCCCATCCAGCCATAAGACATGCGTGACCAATCGGCGATGGCCCCTTGCTGCGCCACAAGATCAGCTGAAGATTTAGCGACGCGGAAAAACTTGTGGGTGTAACCGCCATTGCCAGTGTCTGTGCCAATTGTTAATTTGGGTTTGGTTTTTTCGTCATGCAGAGCATCATAAAGCCTTGCAATAGAACGGGCCGAGTTGCGCATGGCAGGGTGGCTCGTTACATCCTTGATGCGCTCGCCATTGATGAACACTTCACGGCCGTCCTTTAAACTTTCGAGAAATTCTACGCCTGTGAAAGGCCGTTTTTTATCAGACCGAAAATCTTCTGCGCGCATTGCAATCTCCCATATGTTAATCTGCTAATTAGCCTGAGCAACACAAGAGGTGAATTGACATTTAGGCAAAATATATTGTACTTTTTCGGGCAAATGAACCAGAAATCCATTCCAGACTATTTTGTCTATGGAGAAGAGGTTCGCGTGCTGGAGCCTGGCTTCATGCATGTGGAACTGGTTTCGGCCCGAAATTTCCAACATCGCGGCCATGTTGCCGCCCACAAACACCCTGATATGGCGCAGATTACTTATTGGTTTAAGGGTTCAGGCACTTATCACATCGAAGATCAATCTTGGATTTTTTCGGCACCTGCTTTGAGCTTCACTCCCAGCCATGTTGTGCATGGCTTTGACGTGACCAATGCGGCTGACGCGATTGCACTTTCTATTGCCACCGATGCCTTTGATGAAATAATTGAGTTTGGGGCACATGCAATTCACTCCGCTTTTTTCATAGTGCAAAATGAACCACAGGCGCAGTGGACCACGCTTAACTGGGTGATGCAAGCTTTGCTCCATGAATATCAAACGCAGAACGTCGATACGCCTTCGGCATTGGCGCATTTGGCAGGCTTTGCCCTTATAAATGCAATAAGACTGCGAAACAGCCAAGCTGTTGGCGGTGGCCCGAGTTCCCCTTCGCCATTGGCGCAACGGCTTCGCAGCGAGATCAACACAGCCTTCCGTGAGAATTGGCCGGTGGAACACTACATTAAAAAGCTCGGCACAACTTATCATTTGCTGGAAAAAGCCTGCCTCCATAATTTTGGAATTTCAATCAAAGCAGCAATTGTTCAACGGCGATTGCTGGAGGCCAAGCGGCTGCTCAAATTTTCAATCCGCTCATCGGAAGACATTGCGTTTGAACTCGGTTTCAAAGACCCCACCTATTTCAACCGCGATTTCAAGAAGCAAACGGGCCTTGCCCCAGGCCAGTGGCGCAAACGTGCATTGAATAATCCGCCTGAGCGCTGAACAGCGTACAAGTCTGTTTCGGTTTTAGACTAACACTTGTAACGAAATAAATATTCTTACTTCATATAAAATAATTCATTGAGGGCTATGGCCACCGGAGTTCCGTCAGGGTTATATTTCATAATATCCTGCATGAATGCCCACCATTTTTTCATCACCGGATGGTTGGGCAGATCGTCCATGGTGTGATGATCGGTGCGCTCAAGATAGCCGATCAACACATTGGTTTTTTCATCAAGATGGATTGAGTAATTGCTGATGCCTGCATGTTTCAGAAGCGCTGCAAGCTCTGGCCAAATCTCGTCATGACGCTTTTGGTATTCCGCTTTCATGCCGGGGTTGAGAAACATTTTGAATGCGTGGCGCTGCATTATAGGCGGCTCCTTCTCGCTAGGTCTTTTGCACCGTTGGTTTTGATGCCGTCACACTTTGCAAAAGATTTGGAATCAACACCGAGGCAATAAGCAAAATTCCGATCACCGCTGTTTGAATGTGGCCCGTGATATTTTCAAGCGCCATGCCATTGCGCAGGTTGAGCACAATTAAAATCGAAAGCAGCACACCAAGCATTGAACCCTTGCCACCAAAAATGCTCACGCCGCCCAGCAACACCATGGTTATGATATCAAGCTCAAATCCAGTCGCCGCATCCCCTCGCACAGATGCCAGTCGCGCTGCATAAAACAAACCAGCCAAGGCCGCTACGATGCTGGAGGTGATGAACAAGATACTGCGCACCCGTGCCACTTGAACGCCGGAATAGCGCGCAACTTCAGCATTATTGCCGATTACAAAAACCTGCCTGCCAAACCCTGTGCGATGCAGTATATATGCGAATAATCCAAGCAAAATAATAAAGGTAACGAATGCCAATGGAAATGGACCAATGAAACCATTGCGGCCCAATGAATTGAACCACTCGGGAAAATTGCCGATGCCTTTGTCTTCCAGCAACACGCGCGCCAAGCCACGAAAGCCGATCAAGCTGGCAAGTGTTACAACCAGTGAAGGAATGCCGACATAGGCAATCCAGAACGCATTGATGGCCCCGGCAAAGGCCCCCACCAGCAAGCACACTAAAATTGCGAATGATGCCGATGTGCCACCATTAACCAGATAAGCAAATGTGCAGGCTGAAAGCCCCATCACAGATGCAACCGATAAATCAATTTCTGCGCTGATGATGATGAAGGTCATTGCCAAAGCCACAATGATTTTTTCATTTGATAATTGAAAAAGGTTGATCTGATTTTGTAGAGTTAAAAACTGCGGCACCAAAATGGCATTTATAAAAAGTGTGAAGCCAAGAATTATAACCAGCAGCCCTTCCCAGGTTTTGAAAAAACCGAGGGTGCTGGCCTTCCCGCTTGCTGAATTGGAGTTTACCATTATTTTGTTCCCGGCATTTTTGATGGAGCACTTTCAGGTGCAAGAGATTTCTGACGTTTCAATCTTGTGAAAGAACGACCCATAAATGTGTCGGCGGCCACCGCAGTCATAATCAACATGCCAAGCAAAGCATCGCGCCAGAACTCACTTACAACGGCCCAGCGTGTTAAGCTATTGTCCAGCGTATCAACCAGTAGCGTGCCAAGAACCACGCCTAAGATGGTGCCGGACCCGCCAAATATATTAACGCCGCCCACCACCACTGCGGCAATGGATTTAAGCTCGAAGCCTAAACCAGCTACCACTGTGATGTTGCCAAATTTTGCTAGAAAGATCAGCCCGGATAAGCCAGCAAGTGCGCCGCTTAACACGAATGCAAAAAACACAACGCGGGTGGCGTTGATGCCAGACATAACAGCGGCATCTGGATTTGAACCCACGGCATAAAGTTTTCGCGCAATGCGCAACCGTGAAAGCGCCAGCCCAAATATGATTGCAGCGATAATGGCCAGAACCACCATGGCCCGCACTTCAAATCCACCAATTGAAAAAAGCACAGCTTGCGGCAGATCAACCACCCAGCTTGGCAAGCTATCAGTGGTGATGGTGCGCGCATCAGAATATTCCACGAGAAAAGTGCGGAACAAGGCGAGTGTTCCCAATGTGGTGATGATTGATGGAACCCGACCATAAGCCACCAATACGCCATTAATTGCGCCGCACGCGGCACCGAGCAATAGGGCCAATACTAAAGTTGAAGCCGGGTCGAGACCTTGATGGCGTCCAAGAAAATCGCCAATCAAATAGGCAACAATACCAACCATTGATCCTACGGAAAGATCAACATTGCGCGTCATCACAACCAAGGCTTGCCCAATGGCAATTGGCAAAATGACTGCCGCACTTGTGGCAATGCGATTAAACATGCGCGGAGAAAAGTAATTGTCAATCTGCGATGAGAAGAACAACACAACCAAAGCCAGCACAATTGCCAATGCAATAACGCGCAAACTTTGCGGATGAATGCTGCGAAGATACCTCATCATGATGCAAGGGCCTCAATTGTGTTTTGGCCTGTGGCAAGCGCCATGATGCTTTCTTGCGTGGCGCTGGCAATATCAAATATGCCCATCTGCCGCCCTTCTCGCATGACTAATATGCGATCAGCGAGTGCTAAGACTTCTGGCAAATCAGAAGAGATCACAATGATTGCCACACCTTGCTTGGCAAGATCGCGGATGATGTTGTGGACTTCAGCTTTCGCGCCAACGTCCACACCACGTGTGGGTTCATCAAAAATCAAAATGCGTGGTTTGGTTTCCAGCCATTTGGCCAGCATGACCTTTTGTTGGTTTCCGCCAGACAGCTTGCCCACATCAATTGAAACATCAGGTGAGCGAATGGAAAGCTGGTTGCGATAGCCTTCAGCCATGGCAATTTCTGCCTTGCGATCAATAAAACCAAAGCGGCGCAGAAATTTTTTTAAACTTGGCAGCGATGCGTTGGCGAAAATTGGCATGGTCATGGCCAGCCCAAGTTTGCGCCGATCTTCGGACACATAAGCAATGCCGCGGTCCATGGCTTGCTGTGGTGTGGTGATGGTGCAAACCTCACCATCAATTGTTATGATGCCGCTTTGCGCAAGATCAATGCCGAAAAGCGCTAATCCCACATCTGTACGTTTGGAGCCGATGAGGCCGGCAAAGCACAAAACTTCGCCACGGTACAAATCAAACGACACATTGCTAAACACGCCATCACGCCCAAGATTTTTGACAGACATAAGTTTTTCGCCATGCGGGTTTGCTGCTTTTTTGACGGCAAATTGATCAATGGCGCGGCCCACCATGTCACTGATCATGCTGGCTTGGGTCACATCGCCCACCGCTTTGGTTGAGATATGCTTGCCATCTCTGATAACTGTAACGCGGTCAGCAATTCTGAAGACTTCATCAAGTCTGTGGCTGATATAGATAACGGCAACACCACGCTGTTTGAGCGCTTGCACAATGCCCATAAGCCTATCAACTTCATGGGCGGAGAGGGATGCGGTTGGCTCATCCATGATGAGTACTTTAACGTTGAGCGAAAGTGCCCGCGCAATTTCCACGGTTTGTTGCTCAGCGAGTGTGAGCCCGCTGGCGGCGCGGCGCACATCAAGTTTCACGCCAATTCGTTCAATTAGTTTATCTGCTTCCGAATAAAGTTTTTTCCAATTCATCAGCGTGCCCAATTGGCGATGGCTAATGAAAATGTTTTCGGCAACATCAAGATCAGGAAAAACCATTGGCTCCTGAAAAATTGCGGCAATGCCCAGCTGTTGGGCATTTTGGGTGTTGCGAATAGTAACACGTTTGCCATCCACCAAAATCTCGCCCGTATCTGGCTGATGAACACCAGTTATGATTTTGATGAGCGTTGATTTTCCCGCGCCATTTTCGCCAACAACAGCATGAACCTCGCCGGGCTGAATTTGCCAGGACATGTCTGACAGAGCAGCCGTCATGGCGAAACTTTTCGACACGTGTTTAAGTTCGAGAACAGGATGTGGCATGACTATGTGTGATGGGGCGCCGGGCAAAGCGATCGACCTTTGTTTTTAAGCAATAGCCGTCACCCCAGCTTACGCTCGGGTGACGGTGTTTGAGTTTATTAAGATCTATTTTGAAGCGGCTTCTACGTTGGCTTTGTCATAAACCGTGAAATTGCCCATCAAAATGCGTTTTGCACCAGCACGGCCAGGATCTGCCTCGATTTTGAAATCACCCATGCGGCCAGCATGGAAGCTTTCGCCAACTTCGCCTTTTATAGCGCCAGTCGCCAAGGCATATGCTGTTTGATAGGTGAGATAGCCAAGGTCCACGAAACTCCACAATGCAAATTGTGGGGCGCAGCCATTCATGGTGTAGCTCACCATTTCAGCCGGCAGACCAAGACCAGAAACCTTCACAGTATCGCAAAGTTTTTCGTCTTGCATGGCCTTTGAAGCTGCCACGATACCAACAGTTGTGGGTGCCATAATAACTTTCAAGCCTTTGTGCTTATCAACCAAAGCCAAGGCAGCATTATATGACTTTTCAGATTGGTCATCGCCATAAACAACATCAACCAATTTGATGTCCTTATACTTTGGATCGGTAAGCGCTTTTTTCATCGCTTCAATCCATGCATTTTGGTTTGCGGCATCTGGTGTTGCTGAAAGCACAGCAAAATCACCTGAACCGCCCGACAGCTTCAAGGCCATATCGGCCATCACAACGCCGATGGAAGCAAAGTCAACTTGAGCCACGAATACTGATTCACCCTTGCCTGATGGAATTGGTGAATCCCATGTTACAACTTTGGTGCCAGCCGCTTGAGCGGCTTCAGCAGCAGCTGCAATTTGATCACCAGCATTGTTCGATAACATAACAACGTTTTGTTTTTGTGTTGTTGCAGTGGTGAGCATTTCAATTTGGCCAGCAACGCTGTTTTCAGGTGTAGGGCCGATATATTGCAATGTGCCCTTGTTGCCCAATTCCTTGTGGGCTTCTTCAGCACCACGATTGGCCTGATCAAATGGCAAAATGCCTAAAAATTTTGGCAAGAGAACGATATTTGCGGTTTCACCTGGTTTTGCCATCATGGCATCAGCGAATGCTGCACCTGATAACAGAACGGATGTAACTGCGGCCAAGCAGCCAAGTTTAACGGCACGTTTCATATTCAGCATGGTATCCTCCCAAATTGCTGGTTTTTTCTTCAGCTTATGCGGCTGATAGAGACTTCAAAGAATCTCGTTCGGCGATGATCACATGCACACCGATTGATCTTAAATGATCAAGCATGTGGGCAGGTGCAGCACCATCGGTCACGAGGGTATGCACACGCGACAGCTGGCAAACCACCATGCTGCCGCGCGATTCAAATTTAGAAGAGTCGGCGATCACAACTAATTTATCAGCTCGCGAAAGAAGCTTGGCTTCAGCGCGCGCAATCAAAGGATCACCTTCAATAATGCCCATGGTGGTGATGGAGGCGCAGCTCATAAACATTTTAGATGCTGTGAAATGCTGAATGGCATCTTCATCAAATGGAGACAGCACAATGCCCTGTTCGCGATAAATTTCGCCGCCCGGCAAAACGATGCGGTTCTGGCTGGTGGCAATCAGTTCTTGCGCAATGGGAAATGAGTTGGTCAAAATTTGCAAGCGCGACTGCTGCAAAAATTCTGCCATGAACCATGTTGTGGAGCCAGCATTGATGATGATTGATTCACCATCGTCGCATAGAGCCACTGCGGCTTTTGCTACCGCGCGTTTGCGTTCCGCGTTGAGCGTTTGACTGACACCGAAGGATCGCGTGGCAAGGTGAGACTGTTGAGCTGCTTCCACTGCCTCCACACCACCATGCACGCGGCGCAGCTGACCAAGCTCTTCCAGCTTCGTCAGATCGCGGCGCAGCGTTGCCGAAGACGCACCCGTTGCAGACACAAGATCACGCACACGGATTACGCCGCGCTCGCGCACTTGGGTTAAAATTTTTTGCCATCTCTCACGTTCATGCATGATCGGAATTACGCATGATCGCTCATGAGAGTCAAAGATAATCGCTCATATTGCATCGCAAAACGTTATTGCAGCGCAATAATAGCGTTTCTTGATTGACCGTGATTATTTCTGAGCATATGGATTCGTCTTATGAAAAACTCCACATTGCTCGAGTCCCTTTGGGACACCACCTTGGCCAAGCCGTTAGATGAGCCCGGGTTACTTTTGTATCGCTCAAATTTACTGGGTGCTGATTTGCGGATCACCAATTTTGGTGGCGGAAATACATCGGCCAAAGTTCAAGCTACTGATCCGCTCACGGGCAAACCTGTAACCGTGTTGTGGGTGAAGGGTTCGGGCGGTGACATTGGTTCGATGAAGCTGGATGGCTTTGCCACTGTCTATATGGACAAGCTTGAATCGCTCAAAAATCTCTATAAAAATATCGATCAGGAAGACGCCATGGTTCACGCTTTGAACCATTGCATTTTTAATCTCAATTCGCGCGCACCCTCGATTGATACCTGCTTGCACGGCTATGTGCCGCATGTGCATGTTGATCATGTTCACTCTGATGCGTTGATTGCAATTGCTGCTGCAAAAAATTCAGAGCAATTAACCCGAGATGTTTTTGGCGACGAGATTGGCTATCTGCCATGGCAGCGTCCCGGCATTGATCTGGGCATCAAGCTTGGAAAAATGGCAACGGATAATCCCAAATTGGTTGGCGTGGTTTTGGGCAGCCATGGCCTGTTCACTTGGGCCGACACTGCAAAAAATTGTTATGACACAACTCTGCGCATTATCAACAAAGCCGCAGTATGGCTGGAGAAGACAGCAAAGAAGCCGGCCTTCAAAGGTGAGAAAGTTAAATCATTGAGCGAAGATGATCGCGCAAATACTGCGGCGCGTTTGTTGCCTGAAATTCGCGGCCGCATTTCTGCTGATGAAATGAAGGCTGGCCATTTTACCGATGCGCCTGAGGTTTTGGACTTTGTAAATTCCAATCAAATGGCCGAGCTTGCTCCGCTTGGCACATCCTGCCCTGATCATTTCTTACGCACAAAAATAAAACCGTTGATCATGCCACATGATGCGGATAGCGCTACTCTTGATGCGTTGATTGCTGGCTATCGCCAAGATTATGCAGCTTATTACGAGCGCTGCAAACACGCCAATTCGCCAGCCATGCGCGACCCTAATGCAGTCATCTATCTGGTACCGCAAGTTGGCATGTTGTCTTTTGCGAAGGATAAAGCCACGGCACGTATCGCATCGGAATTTTACATCAATGCCATTAACGTAATGCGCGGTGCTTCTGGTGTTTCAACCTATCAAGGCCTGCCAGAGCAAGAAGCTTTCAACATAGAATATTGGTTGCTGGAAGAAGCAAAACTCTCACGCATGCCCAAAGCCAAGCCATTGCAGGGCCGTGTGGCGCTGGTGACTGGTGGTGCTAACGGTATTGGCGCAGCTATTGCCCAAAAACTTTTGAGCGAAGGTGCATGTGTCACCTTAGCTGATATTGATGAAAATGCATTGAGCGAAACTTCTGGACAATTTGCTAAAAGCTTCGGCAAAGACAATATATTTACTGTGAAGATGGATGTGACGAGCGAAGCTGCCATTATCAAAGGTTTTGACGATACTGTGCAACATTTTGGCGGCCTTGATATTCTAGTGAATAATGCAGGCATCGCCATCCCTGCTCCTGTTGAAGACACCACACTTGAAATTTGGAACAAGCAGATGGCCATTCTCGGCACAGGATATTTCCTCGTGGGTCGTGAAGCTTTTCGCATTATGAAAAAACAAAATGCTGGTGGTGCGATGATTTTCATCGCCTCTAAAAATGGCATGACGGCCTCTGCTGGCACAAGTGCTTATGGTGCCATGAAAGCTGCTGAAATTCATATGGCGCGCTGCATGGCATTGGAAGGTGCTCCCCTTGGCATTCGTGTGAACACCGTGAATCCTGATGCGGTGCTTCGTGGATCAAAACTGATGTCTGGTGATTACCGTACCAGCCGCGCGCAATCGTTGCATATTAAACCGGATGAGCTTGAAGAACATTATCGCAAGCGCTCTCTTCTGCAGCGCTCAGTTTATCCTGAAGACGTAGCCGATGCGGTTTATTTCTTTGCATCTGATTCATCGTTCAAATCCACTGGCAATATAATCAATGTGGACGCAGGCCATGTCGCCTCATTCACGAGGTAAGAGTTATGACCTTCGAAATTTCAAATGATTTTGTAGCAAACGAAAACACCAAAGCCGAAGCTGCGCACCGCGAGGACTATGCAGCA
Source organism: Hyphomicrobiales bacterium (assembly GCA_031366855.1). Classification (GTDB taxonomy): domain Bacteria; phylum Pseudomonadota; class Alphaproteobacteria; order Rhizobiales; family Aestuariivirgaceae; genus Aestuariivirga. The sequence goes on from JANLPA010000075.1 coordinate 24,569, forward strand.
CTCTCTCGTCAATTAGAACGACGTGGAGTTTTGATTGAAGCCATTACAACGCGCGCTATGGCCTATGCTGTTGCTGTTCCAACATGGGGTGTGGGCACAGGCGGCACGAGGTTTGCTCGCTTTCCAGGCCCCGGAGAGCCACGCCATATTCATGATAAATTGGCTGATTGCGGCGTGATCAATCAGCTGGTGCGATCAACATCAAATGTGTCGCCACATTTTCCATGGGACAAGGTTTCAGATTATAATGCGCTTCGCCAAGAAGCATCACAATATAGCTTAGGCTTTGATGCTGTAAACTCAAATACCTTTCAAGATCAAAAGAATCAGACACTTTCTTACAAGTTTGGTTCACTTTCTCATGCCGCTAAAGCTACGCGTCAACAAGCTGTTGAACACAACATTGAGTGCATCGAGATTGGTCAAAAACTTGGCTCAACCGCGCTCACCGTTTGGATCGCCGATGGCACCAATTTTCCCGGTCAGCAAAACCTCACCAAGAGCTATGATGATTATTTAGATGCCTGTTCACAAATCTATGCGGCCTTGCCCAAAAACTGGCTGATGTTTCTTGAGCATAAAATGTATGAGCCTGCATTTTATTCCACGGTGATTGCAGATTGGGGTTCCAGTTTACTTGCAGCGCAACACCTTGGCGACAAAGCAAAATGCTTAGTCGATCTTGGACACCACGCGCCCAACACCAATATCGAGCAAATTGTTTCGCGGCTGATCCATGCAAAAAAACTTGCTGGCTTTCATTTCAATGATTCAAAATATGGCGATGATGATTTGGATGCAGGAGCCATTGATCCCTTCCGCCTATTCCTCGTGTTCAATGAACTTGTTGATGCCGAGCAGCGCAAAGTTGCGGGCTTCAATCCGGCTTATATGATTGATCAATCGCATAATGTGACTGACCCAATTGAAAGCCTCATGTCGTCAGCCACAGAAATTTTACGCTGCTATGTGCAGGCATCATTGGTGGATAGAAAAGCATTGGCCGCGCTGCAAGACGAAAATGATGTGATGGGTGCGCACCGCACATTGAAATCTGCATTTATTACTGATGTGTCGCCGATTTTGGCGGAGGCGCGCTTACGCAAAGGCGGCGCACTTCAGCCCATCGAAACTTATCGCGCCTCTGGTTATCGCAAAGCAAAAACCAGTGAACGCCCCGCAGTGGCAGGTTCTTCTTCAGGAATCGTTTAAATGGAAACCAAGTTTGAAGGTCCGCGCAACAAGCGCGGAGATTGGACCCCTCCCGATCCAATTGGCTATGCCCCAGTTTTGCAGTGGCCCCTTCGCCCTCTGGCCATTCTCAAATGGGTGTTCGGCTATCCCGGCTTCTTTTTGCCGTGGAATGCTTTCTATTTTGCAGTGCCAATTATAACGTGGCTCTATTTTACCCCTGCAATGGAATCAATGAAGACGTTTCAGCTAGGGTGGATCAGTTATATCGTGCTGCGAAATCTGGTCCTCATTCTTTTGGTGGCAGGCGCATGGCACTCCTGGCTCTACATTAGACGCGCCCAAGGCACAGATTGGAAACACACAAATAAATGGTTGGCGCGTGACAATCCAATCTTCCTGTTTCGCAATCAAACACTCGATAATTTGTTCTGGACGGTTTTTAGTGCAGTGCCCATTTGGTCAGCTTATGAAATTACCACCATGTGGCTCTATGCCAATAGCTATATTCCCTATCTCTCAATTGCCGATCATCCCATTTACTTCTGCGTGATGATGTGCGCCATTCCATTGATCCGCGATTTGCATTTTTATGCCATCCACCGCATCAGTCATTGGGGACCACTTTATAAATACGTGCATTACCTGCACCACAACAATGTGAATGTAGGCCCGCTCACTGGCCTTGCCATGCACCCCGGTGAGCACTTGCTTTACTGGTCTGGCGTTATGATCCATTGGATTATTCCATCACACCCCATCCATGCGCTTTTCCACATGCAACACGCCGCCATCACGCCTGCGCAAAGCCATTCGGGTTTTGAGCGCGTTGTGGTGGTTGACGGTGTTGCCGTGAAGACAGGCGATTTCTTTCATTATCTACATCACAAATTTTTTGAATGTAATTATGGTGGCGATGGCGTATTTCCCATGGATAAGTGGTTCGGCACTTTTCATGATGGTACTAAGGATTCGCAAAATCGCATGGATGAAAGGTTTCTCGCTCGTGCCGCGCAAAAAGCTGCGGCGGAAAGTGGAAATGAGTGAATCCAGATTTTTCATCAGTGCAATATGAATTGCTTTTGCCGTGGCAGTTGCGTCAAATTGTTGCGAAACGACCAATCGCCTATATCCCACTTGGAACTTATGAATGGCATGGTGAACATTTGCCCGTGGGGCTGGATGCCCTAACCGCGCATGGTTTGTGCCTGCGCGCGGCGACGCGTGATGGTGGCGTGGTTATGCCAGCGCTACAGTACGGCACTGGAGGTGGCCATGGCCATTATCCTTGGACAATTATCAAAGCCGAACCCGATGAAATTGAAGCGCAACTGATGTTTACATTGCAGCGGATGGAAGCATTTGGGCTTAAACTTGCCGTAGTTTTTTCTGGCCATTTTGCCGACACGCAACTTGATATGATTGACCGCATTGCCAAAAATTGGAACTCGCAAAAAAGCGCATTGAAAGTTTTGGCAACGGCAGTGAACCGCATTGCGGGCATAGATTTTGCGCCAGACCATGCCGGAATTTTTGAAACTACATTGCTCGCTTCAATGTGGCCGGAACTTGTTCAACTTGATCGGCTAATGTCCGTTGCAGAAGCTCCACTTGCCGTTGACGACGACAATTTTGGTGAAGCTCGCCACGATTCAGCTCATCCAATCCATGGTGTTTTTGGCCCCGACCCGCGCCACTATAATCCCGCACAGGCCAAACCATTATTGGATTCTAGCGTAAGCTGGCTCATTGCCTTGGTCCAGTCAGCATTATCATAAAATGACTCTTCGACACATTAGCGTTTCCACCGTGGCCTATGATGGTTATAAGATTGATATTGCCTTGGCGGAAATTGCCAAGTTTGGCATTGGCTTGGTGGAGCCTGCTTATATCAAGAGTTATATGATTTTTGACGAGACTGCATTTTCTGACGCGGCCGCCAACACAATGGTGACAAAACTAAAACAGCATGACTTAAAATCTCACTCGATTTCGGCCCATATGGATAGTGGCAATGCAGATGCCCAAGACATGTTGGCGCGGCGCATTCGCTTTGCGGCTGGCATTGGTGCAAAATTTGTAATCACCAATTCAACCACGGTTGAGCGCCGCAGTGATTTGCAAAAAGTTTTGGAAACAAATTTACTTCTCGCTGAAAATTTGGGCGTGACTATTGCGTTGGAAAACCCGGGCAATGGGCCGAGCAATTTAATGCTAGATGGCAAAACTGGTGTAGCTCTTGTTCAGTCATTTAATTCACCATCGCTTCGCATGAATTATGACACAGCCAATGCACTCACCTGCAGCGAAGGCGAGACGCGGCCTGAAACAGATATTGATTTTGCTCTGCCTCTTGCTGCCCATGTGCATTTGAAAGATGTGGTTCGGGTGGATGGGCACTGGCGTTATGTAGCTATTGGTCAGAGCGAACTTGATTATTCAGTGTTGCTTGCCAAGCTAAAGTCACACCTCGAAATTCCGCTCACGTTGGAACTGCCTTTGCGTTTAATGCGGCGCTTTCATCAAGACCCGGAAAGATCGACAGAGCTTCCTGATCTCGAAGAGGTGGGCGCCACCATTCGCTCATTATGGAATTGTGTGGCGAAAGCCTTTGGAGATTTGCCGCTTATTTGAAATCCAGAAAATGAACTGTCTTTCCAGATTTTGCACTTTCATAAACGGCTGCAACCAGCGCAAATTGAGGCACAACCAGCGCCATGGTCCAGCAGCATAGTGGCCACATCTTCATCTTTGATATTTGGATTCACGCGGGTGGTGCAGGCTGCCACACTCATCGCGTCTCCCAATAAAAACCGCGCTACATCTAACGCATGAATACCAAGGCCTTCAACGAGCGTTCTCCTTCGGCCAGATAAGGTTGACGTGAAAACACGTCATAGGCCGAGCAAAACGAAATGCGGCCCCAAAAGGCTTTGCCGATTTGCCCCAATTGTAGAACCTGTTTCACCTTCATAATAGCAGACTGCCAGCGAAAATTTTCGTGGATCACCAGCGGAACGCCAGCGCTCTCGCATGCTTGCACCATGACATTGGCATCTTGCCAGCCATACAAATGATTGAGTGCGAAAATCCGCATCCAATTAGTGCGCCCCGCAATTCAGCCATGTTAGGTGATGCGCTTTATGCTGGCAGCAATTTCGTCCGATTCAAAAATACGTTTCCAATCATCGCGCATCAGCATGGGCTTGCCGAATTCGATGGCTTTGTTGCAAGCATCCGAAAACACGTCTTCGGTTTCTTTAAAAATAACTGCACCTAAAACATTCATATGGCCTAGCAAAAAATCTCGCGCTGCTTCGCGCGGAACACCGCGCCGTGCTACCTCATCCAAAGCCTCTCCCATCACGGCTAGTAATGATCCGCAAAGCGTTTCAGAAAGACCAGGTTCGAGCAGCGCCATTTGATCAACCGTAATTCTATGCGAGCGCATGACGGGTGCCCAAATGGTTTTGGCCAAGGCTTCGCCTTTGGCATAATCGGCATCCGGCCCAACAATTGTATGACGATAGCTATATGCTATTACGATGGTCAACCAACAATTCAGCATGGCGGAAAATCTTTGCGTGGCTTATAGCGATGCAGCAGGAGAATATATGACACATTTATGGGTGCGGGCTGAACAACGGCCAAATGAAGAGCGCGTGGGGCTGTTGCCGGAGGGTGCTTCGGCTTTGATCAAAGCTGGCATTAAAGTTACAGTGGAATACAGCTCGGTGCGGGCCATTAGCATTGACGGCTATAGGCTTGCGGGCTGCGATATTGCGCCAGAAAATTCGTGGCCTACTGCGCCTCACGATGCAATCATTTTTGGACTCAAAGAATTGCCTGAAGATGGCACGGCGCTCACTCACCGCCATATTATGTTTGGCCATGCTTATAAGGGTCAGCCATCTGGGAAGATTTTGCTCAAGAGGTTCAAAATAGGTGGTGGCAGGCTTTATGATTTGGAATATCTGCTTGATGAGACTGGCAGGCGGGTTGCGGCCTTTGGTTATTGGGCAGGTTATGCCGGAGCCGCACTCGCGCTCAAGTGTTGGGCGGCGCAACAACGCGGCGGGCTTGCGGGAGCGGTTTCAAAATATAGTGGCAAGGCTGCATTGCTGGCTGATCTGGTAAGCGAACTTAGCGACCATAAGCGGCCTCGTGCCATCTTAATTGGCGCACTTGGTCGTGTGGGCACAGGTGCATCTGATCTTTGTGCAGCCATGGGTGTTCATGTGACCAAGTGGGATATGGCAGAGACTGCCTCGGGTGGTCCCTTCCCTGAAATTTTGGAGCATGAGATTTTTCTGAACTGCATTTTAGCGAGACCCGGCTGCCCGGTGTTTGTGCCTGCTTCAGCAAAAACGGCGCCACGCAAGTTAACAGTGATCGGTGATATTGCGTGTGACCCAACATCAGATTTCTCGCCTATTAGAGTTTATGACCACGCGACGGATTGGGATGCGCCTGCGCTTCGCGTGCATGATAATCCTCCATTAGATGTGACGGCGATTGATAATTTGCCTTCGCTTTTACCTGTTGAAGCAAGCGAAGATTATGCCACACAGTTGCTACCGTCGCTTCTCACGCTCGACAATTTGGAGTTGGGTGTGTGGGGTCGGGCTGAAGATATTTTTACAAAATCAGTAAAGGATTTGAAATGACAATTCATTGGTGTGGCACTGGCCTTTCATCCGGCCCCGGCTTGCGACGATTACTCAGCAATGGACACAAAGTGGTGGTGTGGAATCGCACGGTGGAAAAAGCCCGCGAAGTGGTTGGTGGTCTCACCCAAGATATTCGTGCCTTCACGCTCGAAGCGTTAACTGATGCGTTGCAGCCGGGTGATATCGCGATTTCCATGTTGCCAGTCGATCAACATGTGAACATTGCCAAAGCCTGCTTGACGCGCAGCGCAAATTTTGTATCCTCGTCTTATATTTCTCCAGAAATGCGCGCCCTTGAGCCGGAGTTTAAGGCCAAGGGATTAGTTTCCGTCAATGAAGTGGGATTGGACCCCGGCATTGATCATTTGATGGCGCATGATTTAGTGGGGCGCTACAAGGCGAGTGCCGCTTATCATCCTGATAATGTGATCAGCTTCACATCCTATTGTGGTGGCGTTCCGAAAATTCCTAATCTGTTTAAGTATAAATTCAGCTGGGCGCCTGTGGGCGTGCTCAAAGCTTTGCGTTCGCCATCGCGCTCTTTGCGTGATTTTAAAGAATTGAAAGCAGCGCGGCCATGGGATGCTATCACCGCTTATGATGCGCCCCTGCCCTCGCCTGAAAGTTTTGAAGTTTACCCAAACCGAGACAGCTATCCGTTCATGGAAGATTATCACTTCGACAAAAATTGGAAGGTGAAAGATTTCGTGCGTGGCACCATTCGCTTGAATGGCTGGGCCGAGGCTTGGACACCGGTGTTTCGCGAAATTGAAACTTTATCTGGTCCATCAGGCGATGCGCGCTTGGCAGAAATGGCTGCGGAGTTTTTGAAAGAAAATTCTTATGCTTCGGGTGAACCTGATCGTGTAGTGCTGTTTGTTTCCTTGAAAGCTGAACGCGACGGGAAGATTGCATTCCACGAAACATGGTGCATGGATTCTTGGGGTGATGAACATGGCACGGCAATGGGCCGCTTGGTTTCGGTTCCGGTTTCAATCGCAGTTGAAGCTGTGCAGCGCGGAGAGTTCTCCGCAGGCGTTCACGCGGCTCCGCATGATGCAAAAACTATAGCAAGTTGGCTTGGAAAAATTAAGAGTCTCGCGCAATATATGGAGCGGGTAAAGCATTAGGCGATGGAGGAAAGATATGCCTCACACAGCGCCATCGTGCCTTCGGTGTAAGGCAGCCCCATGGATTTGGCCAAGTCCGTTTCGGCGTGAGAGCCAATCCATGCCACCAGAAGCAAGCGACGCAGCATGATGAAGGTTGGAATTTCCATTTCGTCTTCACGGTTGAGAATTCCAACTTTGCGGTATCCGGTTTTCCAAGCTTCGAGCAATGTCGGCACTTGCGGTTCGTGCTCATAAAATGAAACAGGTGTTGCCGCATCATACATATACCAGCCAAAGCCACAATCATCGAAGTCGATCACTTTCACTAAAGGCCCATCAATGAGCAGATTAGCGAGACGCAAATCACAATGGATGAGGCCGAAACGGGTGTTGGATTTTCCATAGACCTCCAAGCGTTTACCGATCGCTGCGGCAGTGCGCGCAAACAAGTTTGCTTTGGTGGCATCAACGCCCAGGCCAGCGCGCCAGTTTCCCCAATGGGGTTTTTGTTCACCCAAGCTAGTTTCAAAATCCCAAGTGAACCTGGTGAAAAATGAAGGGCGCTGCCACGCTTTCGCATGTGCATGCATGCTGGCTGTCACTTCCCCTAAAATTTCAAAAGACTTAGTTAGGTCTTCGCCAATGCCGGGCTCTGAGCCCTGCTCCCATTCTGAAAGCACCACATGGCGTGTACCCAAATGGAGGTGTGACACGTCTTGAATAATTTCTCCGTTTAAGCCTGAAACTGGCTTTGGCGTGACCACAACGCCACGCTCACGAAGGTCCATCAACCATGCAAGTTCAGAGGCAATGGCTGCTCTGGAATGATAGCCCTCGCGATGAATGCGCAAAGCCCAGCGCTGGCCAGCAGGCGCTTCAACTTTGTAAGTTGCATTTTCTGAGAGGTTGATGAGCTTCACTTCAAGCGCATCAGGCAAGTTAAATTCTCGCGTTGCTTGGACCGCCAACTCATGAAGATAATGATTCAAATCAGTCACTTACTTTGCTTTCTTCAGAGAATGAATCAATTCACGCGCACGTGGCATAGCGGCATCATAGCGCTCGATAATCTCGGCGCATAATTCTGGTGTGAGCAGCACGCCCGGCTTCCATTGCAACACGCGCTTGTCCAACGACGAAAAAATTGCCCACACGCCGTTTTCATAAAGTGCGCGAGACACGGCCACTGCCGCTTCAGGCTCGCTATATTCCAAACCAAGAATGACGCCGCGTTGCCTGACACCAGTGAAAATGTCGCCGTGCTTTTGCATCATGGTTTGCATCGCATCGCGGAAGAAATTTGTAACGGTTGCCACGTTTGCAGCCACCTCCGGCCGCTGCACCATTTCCAAAACCTTATAGGCCACAACACAGCCAAGTTCTGCCCCGCCGGATGTTGAGATATGGGCTGCGCCATCTTCATTCAGCCATTGACCGCAGCGTTCATTCACAAGGCAAGCGCTGATCGGATAGATGCCGCCCGTGAGGCCTTTGGCCGTCACCATAATATCGGGTTGCACGCCATAAGATTGCCAACCCCACATTTCACCGGTGCGCATCAATCCGGTTTGCACTTCATCGGCAATATATATCGCACCATATTTTTCACACAGCGCTTTGCAGGCTTTGAGGTAGCCATCAGCCGGCATTGGAAAGCCATAGGTTGCTGGAATGGTTTCCATGATGAGGGCCGCACAGTCATTGCCCTTCAATGCCGCCTCCATTGTATCCAAATCATTGAAAGGAACTTGAGTGAAAACATCGGGCTGATCGGCCAGAAAAATTTTGGTGAAGCGATCAGCACCCGTTGCCACGCTCAAACCAGAATGGCCGTGATAGCCATTGATGATCGAAACAATCTTTCGGCGCTTGGTGGCATAGCGAGCACTCTTCAGGGCAATCTCAACTGCTTCAGCACCGCCTGCGCCGAAGACCGCATATGTCATGCCGGGGGCAGATTTGATGAGAGCTTCCGACAAAGCCGCACGCGCTATAGATGGAAACCAGTGGTTGCCCATGTCAAAATGATCAAGTGCCGCTTTTAGAGTTTCCACAAGTTCGGCATTGCGGTGGCCCAGATTATAAGTGCCACCGTTTAAATGCAGATCGATCAAGCGTTTGCCACCCATATCATAAATGAAATAATCTTGGCGCTTGTCGATAATCAGATCAATTCCGGCGTTTAGCCAAAATTTTGTTTTGTCGGGATTCCAAAAAGCGATCGACTTGTCATAGACCTCCTGTTTTGATTGAAATTTGAACGGTCCATAGTCGAACATTTATTTTCTCCACGCCTGCATCATCGCTCTTGCAAGCGGCAAAATCTAGGTTACAGTGGAGAATAAATAATTCCGCACAGGAAACAACATAAAATACGAAGGAGGCCCTTATGCCACTCTCTTGGAGGTTTTCAGTATTAGGCGACCGTCACCGCGCCATGGGTTCAAAACTGGAAGATTGGAGCGGCATGGGCACCGCTTGGACCTATGATAAAGATATTTATCAAGAGCATATCGCAGTTCGTACCAAGGCTGGGTTGATGGATGTGTCGGGGCTCAAGAAGGTACATTTGGTTGGGCCACACGCCATTAACGTGCTGGAATATTGCACCACACGCGACATGACGAAGATTTATCCGGGCCGTTCAGTTTATGCTTGCATGCTCAACGAGCGCGGGCATTTCACTGATGATTGTATCGTCTATCGCACGGGGCCAAATTCTTGGATGTTGGTGCATGGTTCAGGTTCCGCCCATGAAGAGTTGGTGAAGCAAGCAGCTGGGCGTAATTGCGCAATTTTATTTGACGATGATTTGCATGATCTTTCATTGCAAGGCCCGGTAGCGGTGAATTTTCTTGCCAAGCATGTGCCCGGTATTCGTGATCTCAAATATTTCCACCATTTGCAAACAACTTTATTCGGCGCACCCGTGATGATCTCGCGCACGGGCTATACTGGTGAGCGCGGTTATGAACTTTTCGTGCGCGGCCAAGATGCTGGCATGGTGTGGGATCGCATTTTGGATGAGGGCAAGGAGATGGGGATTATTCCGGTGTGCTTCAGCGTTCTCGATATGCTGCGCGTTGAAAGTTACTTGCTGTTTTATCCCTATGACAATTCGCAAATGTATCCCTTCCCTGATCAAATGCCCGGCGATTCACTTTGGGAGCTTGGCTTGGATTTCACGGTCAGCCCCAACAAAGTTGGGTTCCGGGGTGCTGAAGAGCATCGGCGACTCAAGGGCAAAGAGCGCTTCAAGATATTTGGCTTGCTGGTCGATTCGGATGGCCCAACAGACTTGGGAGATGAGGTTTACCAAGGTGATAAGCGCGTGGGCGTGATCACCTGCCCGTGCTATTCCAAGCTCACTAAAAAATCGATGGCTATTGCGCGGCTTGATGTGGAATGCGCCAAACAAGGTGTTGCTTTGGAAGTGCGCGGCAAGAGTGTGAAGGCAAAAGCCATTGCCCACACACTTACATTCGATGATCCCGAAAAGAAAAAGCGGACGGCAATTGGCTGATGCTGGTTCAAGGCATAAAAAGTAGACCAGTCTATACGGGCCTCGATATTGATCCCCATGCGCGGCGGCATTTGTTTGCGCTTGAGGGTGAAGGTGTTGAGGCGTTGCACGATCAGGTGAAAACCCATGGCGTAGAATTTTTAAAATCGTCAGATATTTTATGCGTGGGCAAATTGCCTGATGTGGCTGCCGATAATATGTGGTCGGCCCCCACCATTCCTGTTCTGCTAAACCGCCTGCGCGTCAATCTCATCAATGCAAAAATGGGCACGCGGCTTTATCTCTCTGGCACCGAAGGCTTCATTGGCCAGACTATGAAAGTGGCATTGGACCAAGGCATTGATTTCAATTCCATCCGCACTGAACATCGTGGTTCTACAGCGCGTCGGGTGCAATGCGTGCATTGCAAGGGCATTACTGATGATGTGAAAACCAGCCCCTTTAAATGCAGCCACTGTAGGTTGAATCTTTTAGTACGCGATCATTATTCGCGCAGGCTTGCAGCCTTTCAGGGCGTATGCATTGACGCTGAAGAACCAGGCACGGCACCGCCAACTGTGGAGATGTTTCCATGAGCATCAACACTGAAATGGCTGTACGTGTCACTGCCATCACTCAAGTGGCTGAAAAAGTAAAACGCTTCCGCTTCGAGCGTACTGATGGTCGGCCGCTGCCGGTATTTTCCGGTGGTGCGCATGTTGTGGTTGCCATGCGTGATGGCGAGATTTTGCGGCGCAATCCTTATTCGCTCATGTCCGCCCCGCACGATCAATCGGCTTATGAAATTTCCGTTCTGCGCGTTGAACATTCGCGTGGTGGCTCAGCCTTTATGCATGAGCATGTGAAGCCGGGCGACACGCTGATCATCAGCCAACCGCTCAATCAATTTCCTTATGATGTGCGGGCACGCAAACATATTTTTATGGCGGGCGGCATTGGCATCACACCTTTCATGGCGATGATGGATCAGATGGCCCGTGAAGGTTCAAACTTTGAATTGCATTATGCTGTGCGCGATCGCAGCCACGGGGCCTATTGGCGCGAACTTGGTGTACGTTATGGTGGAACCCGCGTAAAAATCTATGTCGATGTAGAAAAACTTTTCATCCCTACCGATACGATTCTCGCCAATCAAGCGCTCGGCACTCATCTTTATGTGTGCGGCCCATCGGGCATGATTGATGGTGTGTTGGGCAAAGCGAAAGCACTGGGTTGGCCAAAACAGAATTTACATTCGGAAAGATTTTTAGCACCGCCTCCAGGAAATATTTTCCAAGCGAAACTTCAGCGCTCCAATAGAACCATCACAGTGGGCACGCATCAGTCTATTCTCGAAGCTGTCGAAGCAGCTGGCATTGACGCACCTTATCTCTGTCGTGGCGGGGCCTGTGGTCAGTGCGAAACTTCAGTGCTAGGCTGTAATGGTACCATCGAACACCATGATATTTTCTTAGAGCCTGAAGACAAAGCTTCAGCTAAAAAAATTATGATCTGCGTTTCACGCGTGAAGGGGCAAGCGATAACGCTTGATCTGTGAGGGACCGCCCATGAACATTAAATTCAAACAGGAAACATTTAGGGGTGATTTCACCTATCGCAATAGCCCTGATAACATTAAGCGCTTTCCATTTCCGTTCAACGAAGACAAATATATGTATTCAGTGAACATGGAACCGCATGTGCCAGCAGGCCCCAAGGGCTATGCCTTTGAACACATGATTGATGTAGACGAGCATTATATTTCAGAAATGCGTGACCGTGCTTTGGTGCTGAAAGAAGACCCGCTGCGCTGCCAAGCTTTGCCGCATATGATGGCAGCGCAATGGGACACGCTGGAACTTTTGATGGAGCAACAGGCGGCTGGTTATCCAACACATTTTTCACTGACCAAGAATGGTGATCAATGGCACTGGATCAATCGTCCGCTTGGCATTGATCAAAAATTTACGTTCGGCGATGCAAGCACATTGCCATGTGAGCCGATGGAATATATCACGCGGCAAGCCCAAGGTGATTTTTGCATTGTTGATCAACGTGACAATAACTTGTGGATGGATGCTGGTATGGTCACCACCCAAGCTGATTGGTCATTGGATTTTGATATAGGCATGAACTTCATGGAATGGCATGGGCCGGTGCCTCTGGCGCATCAAATGGGCGTGTTTGATCGGGCACTGAAATTCCTGCTCAACTTGCAGCAGGGCAGGCCAGTGCGGCGCTTAAATTGGACCATGACCATCAATCCACGTCTCGACACCAGCCCCGAAAATTATCACAAATGGGGCACGGACCGCATGATGGTGACGCCGGAAAATATTGGTGACAAAGTTCACTTGCGTTGTGAGCTGCAAAGCCTGTGGCGCTTGCCGCGTTCCAATGCGATTTTATTTGTGATCCGCTGCTATTTGTTGAAGATGGAAGAACTGGTGACAGTGCCAAAATGGGCGCGGCGCTTCCACCGCGTGCTGCGCGATTTGCCACCTGAACTCGCCGACTACAAAGGTCTTACGCGTTTCCGTCCTATGACGGTGGAGTGGCTTTCAAAACATGATGACGGAGCTGCCACTAGTTCTGGCATTTTTCCAGATTAATATAGAACGGGGACGACACTAATGACACGAGTTGCAGTTATCGGCGCAGGGCCATCGGGCACAGCGGTTCTTCGCGCCTTCCAATCCGCAGCCAAGAAAAAGGCTAAGATTCCAGAAATCGTCTGTTTCGAAAAGCAAAGCGATTGGGGTGGCTTGTGGAATTACACATGGCGCACCGGGCTTGATGAACATGGTGAAGCGGTTCACGGTTCGATGTATCGTTACCTGTGGTCCAATGGACCCAAAGAAGTTTTAGAATTTGCTGATTATTCTTTCGAGGAACATTTCGGTAAGGCCATCCCGTCTTATCCACCACGCGCGGTGCTTTGGGATTATATTAAAGGCCGCGTGGAAAAAGCTAAGGTGCGAAAATGGGTGCGCTTTTCAACACCTGTGCGCATGGTGGAGTGGGATAAGAAAAAGAAGCTGTTCAACGTGACGTCACATGACCGTGTGAAGGATAGGATGTACACGGAGCAATTTGACAATGTAATTGTGGCCAATGGCCACTTCTCCACACCCAATGTGCCAGAATTTGAGGGCGTGAAAACGTTCAATGGCCGCGTAATGCACGCCCATGATTTCCGTGATGCATTGGAGTTCAAAGACAAAGATGTTTTGATTGTTGGCCGCTCTTATTCCGCCGAAGACATTGGTTCGCAATGTTGGAAATATGGTGCCAAATCAGTCATAGCATCTTACCGCTCAAAGCCCATGGCCTTTGATTGGCCCAAGGGATTTGAGCAACGCCCACTTTTGCAAAAACTGGTTGGCAAGACTGCGCATTTCAAAGATGGCAGCACCAAAGATGTTGATGCGGTTATTCTGTGTACCGGATATCAACATCACTTTCCGTTCTTGAGTGAAGAGCTGCGCCTGAAAACTGCAAACCGCCTGTGGCCGCTTGATCTTTATAAGGGCGTGTTGTGGGAACAAAATCCGAAACTTTCTTATATGGGCATGCAAGATCAATTCTACACATTCAATATGTTTGATGCCCAAGCTTGGTATGTGCGCGATGTTATTTTGGGTCGCATTAAACTGCCCAAACTTGATGCTATGACCAAGCATTCAAAAGCGTGGCGCAAGCGTGAATTAAAATTGGAAAATGATGAACAGATGATTCAGTTCCAAGGCGATTATGTGAAAGAGCTGATTGCCGCCACGGATTATCCCAAACTTGATACGGAAGCGATTAATCATACTTTGCTGGAATGGGAACACGACAAAGTTCACGACATTATGGGTTATCGCAACAAGGCTTACCGCAGCATTGTAACCGGCACAATGTCACCCGTGCATCACACGCCGTGGTTAGAGGCGATGGATGATACGATGGAGACCTATTTGAAGGTGAAGTGAGGAAGATCCCTCATTCGGCCTCCGGCCACCTTCTCCCATGCCTGAGGAGGCACAGGCGTAGGCAAGTTATCCGCCTTCTCCCGTTCCGCTTGGAATGGGAGAAGGTCCCGACAGGGGGATGAGGGCTCTTAACTTCGAGGCCTCGACTTCTCTGGATCGTAATGTGCGAATTTCGTAATACGGGCGGGTAAGCGTTTTGCGTGTCCGTCTAGTTTGCCGATTTCAACATCGGTGCCGATCTCGCTGTTCAACGCGTCCATTCTCGCCAGTGCAATATTCTTGCCCAAGACGGGAGAGCGGCATGAGCTTGTGACCACCCCCACTTGAGCGCGGCCGATGTGGATGGGATCGCCATGGCCCACTGCTTCATTAGACTCTATCTCAAGCCCCACCAATTTGCGGCGTGGATGTTCTTTGCGTTGAATTAAAGCATCACGGCCGATAAAATTATCAAGCTTGGTTTTGAGCGGCACAGTGAAGCCGATGCCTGCTTCAAAGGGATCAGTTTCAGAATTGAATTCATAATTGGCAAAAATTAAACCGGATTCAATGCGCAGCATATCCAGCGCTTCAAGTCCAAGCGGTTTAAGGCCATGCTTCTGGCCTGCGTTCCAGACAGCATCAAACACTTCAGCGGCGTGTTTGGGGTGGCAGAAAATTTCATAACCCAACTCACCAGTATAACCCGTGCGGCTCACCACCAATGGCACGCCTTCAAAATGGCCAATGCGGGCCACAGCAAAGCGGAACCATTCCAACTCGCTGATGGTAGGTTGGGCGGGCGATGTCCATAAAATCTCTTTTAAAATCTCGCGGGAGTTAGGGCCCTGCACAGCAATGTTGTGGAGTTGATCAGTCGATGAACGCACCCATGCTTTATAGCCCATCTTCACGGCTTGTTCGCGCAGCCACACGCCGGAATAATCATCTCCGCTAATCCACCGGAATAGGTTTTGGCCAAGCCTAAACACGGTGCCATCATCAATCATGCCGCCATTTTCATAACACATGGCAGTGTAAATCACTTGGCCTGTGGAGAGTTTTTTAATGTCACGCGTCATGCAATATTGCAGCAGGTTTTCTGCATCAGGCCCGGTCACTTCAAATTTGCGTAAAGGTGAGAGGTCCATCACCACAGCCTTTTCGCGCGCAGCCCAATATTCTTCAATGGGTCCATCATTGTTGAAACGACTGGGCAACCAATAGCCGCGATATTCGCCATAGTTGCGGGTGAGCTTAGAAAATGAAGAATGGAAAGCGGTTTCTTTGGTCATCACGGGGTCTGCATCAGGTGTCATGCGGGTTGCCACTGCTCTTTGAAATTTCTGTTCCGCGCCATAAACGCGCACATGTATATCAGTTGGGTTCCAGCCATTGCCGGGGTCAATGTCATCGGGGCATGATGACGTAACGCAGACCAGATCGGTCAGTGCCTTCACCAAAACATAGTCACCAGCGCGCGACCATGCTTCATCAGACACGATCACATTGGAATGGTCCATCTGCGTGTTATAGAAAAAATTCAGCGCTTCCCAGCCTTTGCGCTTTTCAATTCCGAAGGGGTTCAATGCGAAATTGAAATTCTCAGTGCAATTGGCGTGGCCGGGGTAGCCCATGTCATCATAGAAGCGCGGATTGCAGGCGGTGGCAAAAGCATCATGCCGCCCGCAAGTGTCTTGCACCACTTCAATGAGGGGCTCAAAATCCAGCGCGAAGGCTTTGGAGGGTAGGCCGGGGATTGGATAAGCGCGGCCTGTTAAAGTGCGCGTGATAGTGGCATCCAACGCGTGTTCAATTCCTTGGTCTAATTTTCGCGCCGAGAAACATTGAAAGTCTGTCATCTGGCGGCCAGAAACATCGATGATTTGAATATATTCTCCAGCCTTCACATGAAAGCCACGCGCAGTGGCGGCCTTGATGCGAATATCTTGCAAGGAATCAGCCAAGGGTTCCGGCAAATCATCGCCGATGGTTTTCAGTTTTGGCGTGGCCCTCGTGATGCGCAGCTCAATATCAGTTGCTGTATCTTGCGCATCGGGGCTCATGTCAGCGGCGGGCACGGCGATGATCAAGGTGCCGTCTTGTGTCACATCGAACTCAGCGGTAGCGCCGCATGGACTGTTCTTTCCAAAAAGCTGCGTTGTTTGCAACTTACCCACATCAATGTTGCGGCGTTGCAAGTTTGATCGCAGGCGATCCATTGAAAGAAGGCCCTGAACGCGCCCGTCGGGCTTGGCACCAATTCCAGTCAGATCACTGCGGGTTTTGCTATCGCAAAAACCCAGTTCAACGGGTTGGCCGCCTTCGACATCTTTGATTTTGAATTTATCGCCTGCCCTAACATCAACTACCAGCGAACCTCCGCCCGCAATGGGGTAGCGTTCAACGTTGGGTGGCAGTGCGCGGATGCCAGGCCGAAGAATGCGGCTGGCAGTGGGAAAATTGCGGCTTGGCGGCATAAATAGAGTCATGATGCAGGTATTATTCCACAGTTTCGCTTGACCGTCGATATAATGTCATTCACAAATGTTTCCTAAGAAGGGGCGATACCGCCACGAGAAGCGGACACTCCATTCTTGTCACTATGGGACATATGGAGGGAATAATTATGTCATCGACAAATAATTCGGGCGGGCTGGTCCGCGCGTTAGACTGGAAGGGTGCCTTCTGGGTGGCTGCCGGTGTGCCGCCCTTGGTGCTATTCTCGATTGGCGGCATTGCTGGCACGGCTGGCAAACTTGCCTTCGTGGTTTGGATCATTTCCATGATCATGGGCTTTTTACAATCCTTCACCTACGCTGAAATGGCGGGCATGTTCGGTAACAAGTCGGGCGGCACATCGATTTATGGCGCTACAGCTTGGTTGCGCTATTCAAAAATAGTGGCTCCCCTTTCTGTGTGGTGCAACTGGTTTGCTTGGAGCCCGGTGCTTTCAC
>JANLPA010000131.1:0-3145 GCA_031366855.1 Hyphomicrobiales bacterium
ATGAAGCTGCGTGTCATGCGAGCGATATAGGCCAGAGAGAAATAGCCAAGAATGCTGGCGGGCAAAATCAGGTGGCTGAGTGCATTGGCAAATATTTCCCATTCACCAGCGATTGCGGAGTCAATCAGAATGACACCCGTGTGCGGTGTCACAATATCTTCGAAGAATACATCAAGCCGACCCGTACCGGATACCCAGCCCAACTTGCCATAGAAAACAAAAAGACCAACGAGGCCAAGCCAGAATACCGGTACCGAATACCCGAACAATCCCACGACACGCACGATATGATCGGGCCACCTATCCTTACGTGCACCAGCCAACACGCCAGCAGGCACACCGACAAAAACACCAATGAAAGTTGCAATGGTGGCCAACTCAAATGTTGCAGGAAACACGCGCAGAAGATCATTCAGCACAGGTTGGGCTGTCAACACTGATACACCGAAATCCCCGCTCAGCAATCGTTTGAGGTAAACGCCGAATTGCACGATCAGCGGCTGATCAAGACCTAGTGCGAGATGGGTCTTGTCATAGACTTCCTTGGACGCCTTATCGCCCACGATGGCAAGAACCGGATCAATCTTGGTCAACCTGCTGATAAAGAATGTTACGGCAGTGAGACAAAGGAATGTCAGTCCCAATGTCACGAAGAAGGAGCTGACGCTTCTCAATATATTGCTCGCTCGTCCACCTTCCAACATCAGCTCAATTTTATCCTGCTATGAGTCTTCAATCGGGCATTCTGGATTGCGTGTCAAACTGCGCGGCCAGCGCCACGCAAAGTTTTGCTGGAATTGCCAGCATCGCCTCTGCTGCTGCCACCCTCGCAGGAGTATAATGCTGTTCAGCATCCAACATGTTGATGGTTGCAACCAATGCGCCTCGAAGCACCACTGGCAGGTTCAAAACCGAGCCGCAGCCCAACGACGCAATGAGTTTGGAATCTGGAAACACTTTGGCGATGTCGGCAATGGTGTTGGCAACGAAGCTGCGTTTTTCACCGTGCACAATATCAAACCAATGATCGCGCAGAATTGGCTTGGTGCCTGAAACCGGATAATCCTTCGGATGGCTGGTAAAAGCGCGCCTTGCAAGGCCTGCATCCATGTCCACGGTCATGACAGTAAAGAGCTTGTGACCTGCGATAGCTTTTGAGAGCTTCTGCAGAGCCATCCAAGTTGCGCTTAAATCGTTGGCATTCGAAATCTCTTGTTCAAAGCTGGAGTAATCAAAACTCATGATTTGCCCTTGAGGAATTGAAGTCGTTGCACTGTTGCTCCCAGAAGCCAAGCATTGGCAACCACAAGCAGCATTAGCGTGGTTGAATGCCATAAGGAAGACAAGAATTTTCGCGCGCCCGTGCCCTTGACACAAGACCGAAGTCATCGGGCACGTTGTCGTGACCCCTCAAAAAATCAATAAAATGACAACCTCGGTCAAGCACCGATCCCGTCGGTTCGTTTTGTAAGCGTTTGTGATTTTCGATTGAATGATGACAACGCTTAAAAGGAACAGTCCCCTCACGACTGATTGCCAGTAAGCAGAGAGGGAGATCCAGCCCATCCGATTTTCAAAAAATTGAGGATCGTATAGATCAAGCCTGGCAAAAGTGCTCCGGCGAGTGTGCCACCGATTGATCCCCGCCCGCCATTGACCACCAGGCGCAACCGGTGGAAAAGGCCAACAAGCGGGTGCAGTTTGGCTACGGCTTGAACTACCTGATCGACATCGAGAATGCAGTGATCGTCGATGTCGAGGCCACACCAGCGCGGACTTATGACGAAGTGGCCGCCACCAAGGTGATGATCGAACGGACTGAAGAACGGCTTGATCTGAAGCCTGATCGGCTAATTGCTGATACGGCTTATGGAACAGGTAAGTTCTTAGGGTGGCTGGTGGGCACAGGCATCACACCGCATATTCCAGTGTGGGACAAAGCCAACCGAGACGACAGCACCTTCTCGCGCAATGACTTTACCTTCAACCCAGAGAAGAACGAATATACCTGCCCAAATGGCAAGACACTTCACACCACAGGTCGGGTTCACGATGATCGCACCATTCTTTATCGGGCTCTCAAACAGGACTGCGATGTCTGCCCACTTAAGCCTAAGTGCTGCCCCGGCGTGCCGTCCCGCAAGGTGCCACGCGCAGTTCACGAAGAGGCCCGCGAATATGCCCGCACGCTGATGGGCACGCCGGCTTTTGCCAAGTCCCGTGATGAAAGAAAGAAAGTTGAGATGCGCTTTGCGCACCTCAAGACCCATCACAAATTTGAACGTATGCGGCTTCGCGGTCTGTCAGGTGCGCGTGATGAGTTCCATCTCGCGGCCATAGTTCAGAACTTAAAGACAATGGCGCTTAGAATGGTCGGCCCACCGTTCAAACGAATGGCCCATTCAACAGCATAAGTGAGTAAAGTACCAAAGATCAGAAAAGACAAACACTCTGATCAATGGCTGAAGCACTAAAAGCCCAAATCAAGCTCCCATCCAAGCACCGCTTGGAAGAGCAACGTCCAAATAATCGACTTTTTCGACAGCATCGACCCTTCTCAGAAGTGGCAACGCTTACCAACAAATTCAGCTTTCAAATTAGGAGCGGACATACTTGCATAGTCTAGAGGTTCCGACACCACCTCCGAGAGTGGGTGAGTGATGAAATTAAACTTCACTTTTCCATTCAGGAATTATCTCAGGTTTTTCTTCGCGGGTGTAATTGTAATCATCACCACATCGGAGGGCCATAACCCTTCCAGTTGCGACTGACAGGATGTGCCATGGCAAGGCCAGTCGCCACTTACTAAGCGCTTGCCGATTGACTCCTAGATAATTTTGTTCCTACCTTGTTCTCATTATGAGCAGGCGTTACAAAAGTTCCATTGAGCCTCCAAGTCTCATTCTTAGGCTTCGCGGCCCCAAGGATTACGGATGGGAGTCGCGCGAAATACCGCCTCCGCCTGCAATTCAGATTGAAGCTGCGGACGAGCTGCAACGGCTTGAAGGTCAAGTTCAACTGCTCAAAGGGTTTATTCAAAGCAAGGGGCTATTGCCCGAATTTGTAAGGTCTGTTGAACCTAAACTGGCAGGCTCCACCTAAGAGCAGCCCTTTTCCCTGATTTCACCACGCGACCGCGCCGTGC
>JANLPA010000167.1:0-5321 GCA_031366855.1 Hyphomicrobiales bacterium
GTTGGTTTTCCCTGAATTGTTAATTATATGTTAAAGTGTTGCAATTCAGCAACAGAATACCCCTTTTGAGGGTTAAAAGCCAAAATTAGACGACAACTTTTGGTTGACTTGCATTGCAAATTTGTTACGTCGCCGATTAAAATTGTAAAAAAATGAAAGCTCGTTCAGACATACAAACATCCCTGATTCACTCCGTGCCATTCCGATGGGAAGCCGCGCAAGGTGTGACGCTCTACCTTGCCGCACTCGAGCACATGGAATCTGAAGTGGCAGCCATTGCAGGTGGCGCAACGGAACTCATTTGGCTCGTCCAGCATCCGCCTATTTACACTGCTGGCACCAGCGCTAAACCTGCCGATCTTGTCGATGCCACACGCTTTCCGGTTTATCAAACGGGGCGGGGTGGGCAATATACTTATCATGGTCCGGGCCAGCGCGTTTGCTATGTGATGATGGACTTGAAAAAACGTGGCAATGATGTGCGGGCGTTTGTGGCGGGATTGGAAGATGTGATCATCCGCACACTGAATGAATTTGGCATCACGGGTGAGCGGCGCGAGGACCGTGTTGGTGTGTGGGTTAGGCGTGGCACCCGAGAAGATAAAATTGCTGCCCTTGGCATTCGCGTGCGGCGCGGAATTACATTTCACGGCTTGAGCATCAATCTCAATCCTGATATTTCACATTTTTCCGGCATTGTACCCTGCGGAGTAACCGAACATGGTGTGACCAGTTTTGCTGATCTTGGATTGAGCACGACGATGGCAGAGCTTGATGCGGAACTGCAAAAGCAATTTGCAAAAACATTCGAGATTTAAGCAAACTCCATCATCACCGCATCAACGCCAAGGGAATCACCTTGCTTAGCGTTGATCCTCTTAACGGTGCAATCGCGGGTCGCCCGCAAAACATTTTCCATCTTCATGGCCTCAATGATTGCCAATGTGTCTCCAGCTTTCACGTCTTGGCCCTCTGCCACGGCAATTGAAATCACCAAGCCCGGCATTGGGCACAATAATTTCTTGGACGTATCGGCCAATTTCTTAATCGGCATCAGCCGCACCAATTCTGCTTCGCGCACGGAGTAAACAAAAGCATTTAGAGTTATGCCGCGATGGCTGAGGCAATACCCATTAGCCAGTTTTCCGATCTGGAAAATCGCCCCTTTAAAGGAAATTGTGGCTTGGTTTTGTGCCCACCCGCTTGCATCGGCCTCAGCATCCAAATCGGCGGTCACTTCAATCTCATGCCAAGTATCGCCCAACTTCACTTCACGCGCCGTTGCGAAATTCACTTGGCGGCCATTCATTTGACCAGAGATTTTGCGCTTGCGGCGGTTTTCAAGGTGATCAAGTAAACTGGCCACAGCCACAAATTTGGCTGTCAGTTCCGCAGTGATCGGCGCACCAACAAATCCACCAGAGAATTCCTCCGCGATGAAGCCTGTTGAAAGTTCGCCAGATTGCCAACGCGTGTTGCCCATAATCGCAGAGAGAAATGGAATGTTATGGCGAA
Source organism: Hyphomicrobiales bacterium (assembly GCA_031366855.1). Classification (GTDB taxonomy): domain Bacteria; phylum Pseudomonadota; class Alphaproteobacteria; order Rhizobiales; family Aestuariivirgaceae; genus Aestuariivirga. The sequence continues at coordinate 1,516 of JANLPA010000167.1, forward strand.
TGCCTTCAATTTGAAATGCGTCCAGCGCATTTGCCATGGCGACAATCGCCTCGGCCCTCGTGGAAGCATAGGTGCAAAGTTTGGCGATCATCGGATCATAATAAATTGAAATCTCGCCCCCTGCCCCAATACCCGTATCATTGCGCACTGTCACACCGCCGAAAATTTGCTCCGTGGGCGGATGATATTTTACAAGCCGACCAATCGATGGCAGAAAATTGCGGGTTGGGTCTTCGGCGTAGATGCGGGCTTCAATGGCCCAACCATTCAGCTTCACATCCGACTGCGCAAACTTCAGCTTTTCGCCGAAAGCTACGCGGATCATCTGTTCGACGAGGTCAACGCCCGTCACCAATTCCGTAACCGGATGCTCCACTTGAAGCCGCGTATTCATTTCAAGAAAGAAGAATGAACGATCCTGCCCAGCCACAAACTCCACCGTGCCAGCACTATCATAATTCACCGCTTTGGCCAGTGCCACGGCCTGTTCACCCATGGCTTTACGCGTGGGTTCATCGAGCAGTGGCGATGGAGCTTCCTCCACCACTTTTTGATTGCGGCGCTGGATGGAGCATTCACGCTCACCTAAATAAATCACGTTGCCATGCTTATCGCCCAGCACCTGAATTTCAATGTGGCGCGGATTGGTGATAAATTTTTCGATGAACACCCGGTCATCACCAAACGAGTTTTTGGCTTCCGATGCGGCTCGCTCAAATCCTTCGCGCACTTCCGATTGTGCGTGAGCAATGCGCATGCCCTTGCCGCCGCCGCCAGCTGAAGCTTTGATCATTACCGGATAGCCAATGCTACCAGCAATCTTAACTGCCTCATCAGCATCCTTAATGATGCCCATATATCCAGGCACTATAGAAACACCTGCGGCGCTTGCCGCTTTCTTAGAAGCAATTTTATCGCCCATCGCATCAATGGCATGTGGATTGGGACCGATGAACACAATATCAGCATCGGCACAAGCTTGGGCAAATGCAGAGCGTTCAGACAGAAATCCATAACCGGGATGCACGGCTTCCGCACCCGTTTGCTTGCAGGCCGCAATAATTTTTTCGATCACTAAATATGATTGAGCAGCAGGTGCGGGGCCAATGTTAACTTTCTCATCAGCCATTTCCACATGCAGCGAACGCGCATCGACATCGGAGTAAACCGCCACGGTTTTAATCCCCATGGCGTGGGCTGTCTTGATAATCCGGCAGGCAATCTCGCCGCGATTGGCGATCAAAATTTTCTTGAACATCCCATCCCAACTTTTGTTTTCATCAGTTGTAGGCGATGTAAATTTGAATTTCTAGCGTTTAAGCGTGTGGCTTGCCGAGTGAGCCGATGGAGCATTCGGCAATAAAGAAGGAGCGCGTCATAATATAAGAGCTGCTGGATTCTTTATCCGCGAGTGTAATTCGCGCCAGATATTGCTCTGACCCTTCATTGGCGCTGATGCCGCCATCATGGTTGCGATCAATCTTATTAAACCAAGCGACGCAGCTTTGGGGCGAATATGTGTTCCCAGCAAAAGCAGGCGCAGTCATTAAAACGGTTGCTAACAAAAACATCTTCATCAGAATTCTCCAAATTTACGTGATCGTGCTCATCTCTACGCAGCCAGAGTGCTTTGGTTCACCTAAAGACCTATATTTGAATTTTCAGTCTTTTTGTGCTAGGCAAAATCACGGCGGTATTAATGCCGGAGAACTTTGCTGCGACAATCGACGCGCATGCGCCATTAAGTTCCGCAGCATCAACAATGAGGGAGGGTTAAATGTCCGCCTATAATGTTGTGCGTTTCAAAGTGAAGCCTGGCCAAGAACAGGCTTTTATCGACATCCACAAAACAGCATCGGCCTTTGATGGCATGCGCGATGGCGCATTGATCAAAACCGGTGACCGCAGCTATTGCGTGGTGGTGAAGTGGGACAGTTTTGACACCATTGTCGCCTCCCGCCCGAAGATGATCGCCTTGCTCGACAGCATGAGACCGATGCTGGAAGATTTGGGCGGTGGCCTTGGTCTAACTGATCCTGTTTCAGGCCCAGTAGTGGTAGATCTTTTGCACAAATAGCAGCAGGCGACGTGATGCCGCCAGTTTAGGATGACAACTCATAACAACGCCGCGGCAATTGCTGTCAAATGGCGAGAGGAGGAAACTGTGGTCAAGACTAATCCCGTTCACCAGCTCACAATTGTCCCCATGGCAATGGCCCTGCGCAACATGGCCGACATTATGGACAAGGCCGAACGCCATGCAACGGCAAGCGACATTCCACTTGATCGCTATTTGCAAGCGCGGCTGTTTCCCAACATGTTCAACTTTCTGCAACAAGTGCAATATGTTTGCTATCTCGCGGTGGATTATGCCCGCCACTTTTCCAGCGCCACACCACCGCGCGTGGGTTATGATGAGGCCACTTGGCCAGAGCTGCGCCAAAGCCTTGCAATAGCCGCTGATTATCTGGAAGCCATTTCGCCAGAAACTGTGGCCAAGCAGGCCGACAAAACTGTGCCAACTTTTATGAACAGCAAACAAGGCATGAGTGCCATAGATTACGCCGCCAGCGTGATCATCCCTGACCTACATTTCCACACAGTCATCGCTTATGCGCTGCTGCGCCACAATGGCGTGCCGCTGGGTAAATCGGATTATTTGGGCAAACTTAAAACTGTGGAGGTGTGAGATGAAAACCATTCTGCAATTATCTGTAGTATTAGCCACAATCGTTTTGACTTTCAGCACTGTGAGCGAAGCCAGAAGCATTAAAGACGTGCTATTTGGCTGTTCGACAAAATCTTGTTGCGAACGAAAAACCACATGGTGTCTTGGTGAATGTGCTAAATATCCAGTGGGCCCAGCCTATAGCAAATGTATCGTCGCTTGCGATGGTGCACGAAGCTCTTGCAAGGCAGTGGTGCGCAAGTGAATGCATATGGTTCACTTTGAAATCCAAATCATTCCCTATGCGCCGCACTACGCCGCTGATTTCAAACGCCTCAATCTTGAATGGTTGAAAACCTATTTCACGGTGGAGCCTATCGACGAAGAAGTTCTGTCTCATCCAGACAAGCTCATCGAGCAAGGCGGTGTCGTGTTAATGGCACAGATTGGCGATGAGATTGTTGGCACATGCGCATTGCTGCATGAAGGCCATGGCCGCTATGAACTCACCAAAACAGCCGTAACTCCAACGCATCAAGGCAAAGGCATCGGCCGCCTGCTGGTGCAGGCCGCCATTGCCGAATTCGGCAACTTGAACGGCGGCGAGCTTTATTTAGAATCCAACAGTGTGCTAAAAGCCGCCGTCACACTTTACGAAAAACTAGGCTTCCATCACACCCCCCGCCCCACCCCATCAGTTTATGAGCGGGCGAATGTGTATATGGTGTATGGCGGCGGTGATCAGTAAATATGAGAGGCTGGCGACACTAACCCTTCGCCCGTTCACGGGAGAAGGAAGAGGCCCAATTCGCGTAACGTGCGGATTGGGAAGGATGAGGGGCCTTACTTCATACAATTGACAAATAGCAATATCACTATAACGTGGAACTGATGAAAACCGTCAAACCTTGTCGCTTTGTTGGTTCATCAAAGAAAGACATTTCTGCGATGCCGGATGACGTTAAGTCATCCATCGGCGCGGCGCTTTTCCAAGCACAGATTGGCGAGGAGGCACCGCATGTCAAGGCTCTTAAAGGTTTTGGCGGGCGTGGGGTTTTGGAAGTGATTGAGGATTATGATGGAGATACTTATCGCGCAGTTTACACCGTGAAGTTCACAACTGCCGTTTATGTGCTTC
>JANLPA010000011.1:0-4819 GCA_031366855.1 Hyphomicrobiales bacterium
ACGACGCAAATCTACACGCATGTTCAGGCGGAACGTTTAAAAGAGGTTGTGGAAAAATTTCATCCACTTTCTAAAAAAGGTTCAAGTTGACTTTGAGCGTCCGCATTGCCAGAAACGCCGCTATAAAAAGAGTTCCGAGGGATTATGCACGCATTTCTTGATTTTGAAGCCCCAGTTGCCGATCTTGAGGGCAAGATTGCCGAATTGCGCAATTTGGCGCAAGGCGATGCCAAGGTTTCTATTGCAGATGATGTGAAATCATTAGAGAAAAAAGCCAATAAAATTCTGAATGATCTCTATCTCGCTTTAACGCCATGGCAAAAGGCGCAAGTGGCACGTCACCCCGACCGTCCCCACGCGTTGAATTATATTTCACATCTAATTACGGATTATGTGCCGCTGGCAGGGGACCGCAAGTTTGCGGAAGATGAAGCTGTAGTTGGTGGGCTTGGACGGTTTCAAGGCGAAGCGGTTGTGGTGATTGGCCAAGAAAAAGGCTCTGATACGGCAAGCAGGCTTAAACATAATTTCGGGATGGCCAAACCAGAAGGTTACCGCAAAGCTGTGCGCTTGATGGAAATGGCAGATCGTTTTGGGTTGCCGGTGATTACGTTTGTGGATACGTCGGGCGCATATCCTGGTGTGGATGCTGAAGAACGCGGTCAGGCGGAGGCTATTGCGCGCTCAACTGATTGTTGTTTGAGCCTTGGTGTTCCACTGGTTTCCGTGATCATTGGTGAGGGCGGCTCCGGTGGCGCCATTGCCATTGCCACTGCAAATACAGTGTTGATGTTGGAACATGCAATTTACAGCGTGATTTCGCCAGAAGGGGCGGCTTCAATTTTATGGCGTGATCCGGCGCGGGCCAAGGATGCAGCTGTGGCGCTTAAAATCACCGCGCAAGATTTGAAGAAATATGGCGTGATTGATGAGATTGTGCCCGAACCTATGGGTGGTGCACACCGGATGCCAAGCCAAGCGATGCAATTGGTGAGTGAGGCGATAGCCAGAACATTGCAGGCTTACAGTGGATTATCTCCCGATGTCATTCGCACGCAAAGGCGCGAGAAATTTTTAGGCATTGGGCGTAGCCTTTAATTAGTCCAAAATGCTGTTCATCCCGTAGATACGTTAAAACAGGATTGGCTTATATGACAAAACTTTCCCGACGCGGTTTTTTGGCGGCTGGTGCCCTGGCACTTGCCACTCCGAGCTTTGCAACAAGCTATCCTCGTCTCACCATAGGTTCGCGCATTCTCGACGTTAAAGGCAAGGCCGCAAAAGTGTTTGGCATTGTGGGGCCAACGGGAAAGCCCGGCCTTGAAATGGTTTTTGGTGAGCGCTTTGCGTTTGAACTTAAAAATGATTTGGCCGAGGAAACAGCAATTCATTGGCATGGGTTAACGCCGCCAACCGCACTTGATGGTGTTCCACATTTATCGGCAGAGGCACTTCAAGCTGGCGAAGCCCGTATTTATGATTTTGAAAATAAAAAAGCTGGCACCCATTGGATGCATTCGCATTTGGGTTTGCAAGAGCAGAACTTGTTGGCGGCTCCTTTGATTGTGCGCGAAACCGATAAGCCAGTTTTTGATGAGCAAGAACATGTGGTGATGTTGCATGATTTTACATTCCGTGACCCTGCAGAAATTCTTGCCGAGCTAAAAAGTGGTGGCGGTGCTCATGCCATGCACAATATGGGCACTATGAAAATGGATGCCAGCATGATGCGCATGATGGCTGCTGATGTAGCTTATGACGCGATGCTGGCCAATGACCGCACTTTAGATGATCCTGAAATTTTGCGCGTTGAGAAAAACGGTGCCGTTCGTTTGCGCATTATCAACGGCTGCGCCGCCACAAATTTATGGATTGATTTGGGCGAGCTAAAGGGTGAACTGATTGCTGTGGATGGCAATACAGTTTTGCCATTCAAGGCGTCGCGGTTTCCGCTGGCCATAGCCCAACGCGCCGACATTCGGTTACAAGTTCCGCAAGGTTCTGGGGCATGGTCAATTATATTTCAGTCGGAAGGCAGCACATTGCGGTCTGGCATTATTTTACAATCAGGTGATGGGCAAGTTACTAAATTTAGTGATCAAGGTGTGGCAGGCGATTTGGTGGATCTTGCCATGGAGGCTCAGCTTAAATCTTTGGCTAAAGTGAGTGATGAGTCAGTCACGCATAGTGAGCTTGTTGAACTAACGGGCGGCACTAAAAATTATGAATGGGGCCTCAACTATCGCTCAATGATGCATGATGTTTTGTTCAATGTGCGGCAAGGCGAGCGTGTTGAAGTTGTTTTGCGCAATATGACCGGCATGGCGCACCCCATGCATTTGCACGGGCATTATTTCAAAGTGGTTGGCATTGGTGAGAAGCGCATTGATGGCGCGGTGCGTGACACTGTTTTGGTGCCGGTTGGCCAACAGGTGATCATACAGTTCCAAGCAGATAATCCCGGCAATTGGGCTTTCCATTGCCATCATCTTTACCACATGAATTCCGGCATGATGGCGAGCATCGCTTATGCGGGTGCGGCTTAAAGCAGGTCTTGCAAGTGCGGGATGAGGGGTAAGTCTGCTGGTGGCATCGGGTAATCGCGCAAGGATTTGGCAAACACCCATTTAATCTCTTGGCCTTCTAAGCCTTGAGCAATGCCTTTCCATCGCCTGCAGACATAGAGCGGCATGAGCAAATGAAAGTCTTCATAGGCATGGCTGGCAAAGATTAAGGGCGCCAAGCAAGATTGCTCGACATTGATGCCAAGCTCTTCTTTGAGTTCTCGGATCAAGGCTTGTTCTGGGCGCTCTCCAGCTTCCACTTTGCCGCCGGGAAACTCCCACAGGCCAGATAACGATTTTCCTTCGGGACGTTTGGATAAGAGGATGCGGCCATCGGGATCGATCAAAGCAACCGCTACAACCAATACGCTTTTCATTAGCTGCGATAGGAGCCGTTGATATCAATGTAGCGGTGGGTGAGGTCACAGGTCCACACAGTTGCTGTGCCTTTGCCAACACCCATATCAGCTTCTATTTTAATGTCGCGGCCCTTCATGTGGGGCATGATATCGGCTTCTTTGTAATTGGCATCTTTCATGCCTTTGGCCGCCACCAATATGTCACCAATTTTAATACGCAATTTATCACGGATGGCTTTTTCGCCAGATTTGCCGATCGCCATAACTATGCGGCCCCAATTGGCGTCTTCGCCCGCAATGGCAGTTTTAACCAGTGGTGAATTGGCAATACTCATGCCGATTTTCTTGGCGGCTTTAGCGGATTCAGCGCCAGTGATTTTAATTTCGACGAATTTTTCCGCACCCTCGCCATCTTTCACCACTTGATGTGCAAGATCGAGGCACAATGCATCGAGGGCTTTGGCGAATGGTTTTAATCTTGCATCATCAGCAGATTTCAAATCTTTGAGTGCAGCAGATTTTCCCGTGGCGAAAAGCAAAACCGTGTCTGATGTTGAAGTGTCGCTATCAACTGTGATGCAGTTGAAGCTAGAAGGCACAGACTGGCTCAGCAGTTTTTGCAAAATACGCGCTGGGATATTTGCATCGGTGAAAATAAAGACCAGCATGGTTGCCATGTCAGGGGCCACCATGCCTGAACCTTTGGCAATGCCATTAATTGTGACTGTCTGATTACCGAATTTCACTCTTGCTGTTGCAGCTTTTGGAAAAGTGTCGGTGGTCATAATGGCGCGGGCTGCTGCATCCCATTCGGTGGCCGAGGCGTTTTTATTCAGGTCAGCAAGGGCATTTACAATGGGGGCAGGGTTGAGCGGTTCACCAATGACTCCCGTTGAAGCTTGGAACACTTCACTGGCTTTACAGCCAAAAACCTTGGCTGAAGCAGTGGCCACGGCTTTAACAGTGGCCACACCCGCCTTGCCCGTGAAAGCATTGGCATTGCCAGCATTGACCACAAGGGCGCGGGCCTTGCCTGCTTTTAAATTGGCCACGCACCAATCAACTGGCGCTGATGGGGATTTAGAAGTTGTAACGCAGCCTGCAACCGTGGTGCCTTTGTCTAGAAGTGCCAGCAAAACATCAGGGCGATTTTTATAGCGAATCCCGGTTGCAGCGGAGCTTAGTTTAACACCCGCAATTTCCGGCAAAACTGGAAATTGTGTTGGGGCAAGTGGAGAAACCAGATTGGCCATTAATGCCCCCTAGAAATTATTATTGTTGAGCATCCGGCAAAGCTAAATCGCCCTTGCCACCTTCATCAATCACTGTGCCTTCGGCAGGTTGATCGCCAGAAACCGCAGCCGCACCATCATTCTTTTGTTTATCAAGAAGCAACTGGTGTTGGGCTTTTGCGTCTTCTTGCGCCTTCTTCAAATCCTCATCGAGAATTTCAACTTTGGCTGTGCCTTGCAAGCTGGCCAATAATGCTTGCACCTTATCGCGCACCAGAACATTGCGAATGGCACCCTTCACCTGATCGTAAGGCTGTGCAGCACCCATTTTACGGTCATCCATGCGGATCACGTGCCAGCCGTAATCGGTTTTTACAGGTGGTGAAATTTCACCCACTTTAAGTTGGAAAGCAGCATCGGAGAATGCTTTGACCATTTCGGGGGCCGTGAAATAACCAAGATCGCCACCATAATCCTTAGAGCCATCCAAACTATACTGCTTGGCTAGATCTTCAAATTTGGCACCGGCCTTTAGTTTGGCTTCGATGTCATTGGCTTCTTTTTCGGAAGCCACCAGAATGTGGCGCGCGCGCACGCGCTCGGTTTGCTTAACCTTGGCCGATTCTTTATCGTAAGCCGCTTTGATTTCTTCTTCAGTAACGGC
>JANLPA010000092.1:0-23897 GCA_031366855.1 Hyphomicrobiales bacterium
CGCGAATATCGCTTTTGGTTTGTGCTGCCGAACACAGCGGGCGAATTTATGAACCGTGTCGGCGCGGAAGTGGAAGCCGCCGCACACCGCATGGCGGGTGAGCGCGTTGCCATTATGGTGAAACGCGTTGATGTGTTTGACGGGCCGCTGCTTGCTAAAGTTCTTGATGAATTGGAAGAGGGCATTGATGGTGTGGCCGTTGTGGCGCTGGATCATCCGGCGGTTCGCGAGTCGATCAATGCGCTGGTCGCCAAGGGTGTGACCGTGGTGACACTGGTTTCTGATGTGCCAGGTTCCAAGCGCACGCATTATGCAGGCATAGATAATTCATCAGCGGGCCGCACGGCGGCCAGTTTGATGGGGCGGTTTTTGCGTGGGCGCAAAGGCAAGGTTGGGTTGTTTGCGGGTTCACTGGCGCTGCGCGATCACATCGAGCGACAATTTGGTTTTGAACAAGTGATGGCGCATGAGTTTGCCGAGCTGGTGATTTTGCCGGTGCGGGAGTCGCGTGATGACACTGAGCGCAGTGAAGAATTGGCGCGGCAACTTTTGAAAGAACATTCTGATCTCATCGGCATTTATAATGTGGGCGGCGGCACGGCAGGCATAGTGGCGGCGTTGGATGCTTCTCCTCGTTCCAAAAATATTGTGTTCATCGCTCATGAAGTGACGGATGGCTCGCGCCGCGCGCTGATCCGCGATACCATTGATGTGATCATCAATCAGGATGCCGGCCATGAAGTGCGAAGTGCCGTGCGCGTGTTGATGGCCAAGGCCGATAACATGCCGCTGATTGAAGATCAGGAGCGCATTCGCATCGACATTTTTATGCGCGATAATTTGCCTTAGAGCTTTTTCAACTTCGCTTCGATGGCAGCGCGCTTTGATTCTAAGAACGGCGGTAGCGATAATGTTTCGCCCAGCGTTTCCATCGGCTCATCAGCTTGGAAGCCGGGGCCATTGGTGGCGAGTTCAAACAAAATACCATTAGGCTCGCGGAAATAGAGGCTCTTGAACCAGAAGCGATCAACCGGACCAGAATTGGGCACGCGCATGGATTTCAGGCGGTCGGTCCACGCAGCATATTGGTCCATCTCAATGTTGAAAGCCACATGATGCACCGAACCTGCACCCTGCTGAGCAGGTGGCAAATTAGGCTCCACGCGCACATGCAGTTCCGCCACGGGGCCAACGCCGTTCATGTGATACACATGCGTGTCGCCAAAGCGCGCCGCAGGCTCCATGCCCATAATTTGCGTGAGCACGACATCGGTTGGCTTTAAATCAGGAACGCTCAAGGTGATGGGGCCAAGCCCACGAATTTGAAATTCTGCTGGCACTGGGCTTTTGGCCCACGTATTCGGAGTAGCATCGCTTTCATCATCCACAAGGCTCAGGCGTTGGCCTTCAAAATCTTCAAAGTGAATCACCATGCGGCCATTTTCTTCGGTGATTTTTTCAGCAGAGATGCTGTGCTTTTTGAAGTGGTCGCTCCACCATGCAAAAGCTTTCTCGCCCTTGATGCGAAGCCCAGTGCGCACAGCTGAATTGGTGCCGCGCCGCTCGGGGCCAGTTGGCCAATCAAAAAATGTAATGTCAGTTCCGGCAGAGCCTAGACCATCGGCATAAAAAAGATGATAAGCGGAGGTATCATCCTGATTGACGGTTTTTTTGACCATGCGCAGGCCCAAAGCCTGCGTATAAAAAGCGTGGTTGCGCGGAGCGTCTGCTGTGACAGCAGTTAAGTGATGGAAGCCATTGAGTTTCATCAGAGCTCTATAGCAGGTTCTGGCTGGCCTAAAACAAAATCCTTGCCGTCCAGCTTGTAAATATCAGGCCGGAAATTCACGCGGCCATCTTCGGTGGCCCAAGCCGTGAGATACATAAAGCGCACATCAGTTTCACCCTGCACCTTGGTTTCATAGGTCTGCTGGTTTGCGGTGATTATTTCAAATTGGGCATCTTCGTAACCATCTTGGCCATTCATAATCCAAGATATTAATGTACGCACTTGATCTACGCGCACGCAGCCGGAACTTTCAAAACGATTGTTGCTGGCGAACAATTCACGGTGCGGTGTGTCGTGCATATAGACCATGAACTTGTTCGGGAAGTTCACCTTCACAGTTGCAAGCGCATTGTGCTCACCCGGTTCCTGCTGGAACTGAAAACGATCAGCCGGCGTGTTCAACCAATCCACGCTGGAAGGTTCAATTTCAGGGCCTCCTGCGCCATCATAAACATGGATGCGCATTTCATTGAGGTAATTCGGGTTGGCCAGATATTTCGGTAGAATGTCCTTTGCCACAATGGAAGCAGGTGCATTCCAAACTGGGTTAAATATCACATCACTCACGCGGCTTTTCAGTGCTGGAGTTGGCCGCTCAGGTTTGCCCACCACCACATTGTGGCGCGAATAGATTTGGCCAAGTTCGATGGTTTCGAGCTGGGCTGCTGGAATGTTCACGGCCACGTAACGCGGGCCAAGATCTTTTAGGTACTCACTGATGCGCGGATAATTCTCTTTTAACGTTGAAAGGCGAGCCTCAACCGATATGTTCATTTCGGTTCTGGTGCGTTCGTCCAGTTTTCCGTTGGGCAAAATACCATGGTTGAACTGGAATGCTTTCACTGCTTGAATCAAATCCTGATCCAACTTGCCAGCATCGGGTGATGAAAGTGAATCGAAATCTATATAGGATTCGCGCACGAGCCGTTGGCGCAGCAGAATGATATTGGCTGCTGGAGTCTTCTTGTCATATTTGCCTTTGGGCAAAGTGGGCCAGCCGCCGCCCGCGGCAATTTCCTCATAAAGTGCGATTGCATTTTCTAGTGCATTGAGCGAGCCGAGGGTTAGCATCGGTGCCTCGCCACGGCCTTCAACAATTTCCGTTTTGGTGGCCAGCTTCAGATTGGGTGCAACTGAGGTGATTGAACCCGTGGTGTCGCTATTTTGCGCCAGCGCCAACGTGCTCAATCCAAAGGGCAGCAAGCTTGCGGCTTTGATAAAATTACGGCGGGATATAAAACGTTGCGGCACGGGGGCTTGTTACTCTTCACAAATATTTAAAACGTCAGACTCGGCCAAGTTGGTAAATGGAGTTTTAATTTCTGCGCTATTGCAAAGAAATTGCTGGGCCTTGATCATTTTTAACAAGGCCCATGCTATTCCCTAAATGTTGGGCCAATTTTAGGCAGCGTTCACTTCGGTGTCGTGATCTACCAATGGAACGGACATGGCTTCATCAGCCTTGCGGCGGATGATGATGATGCGGGAGTTTTCGGTCGAGGCTTTGGCGATTGGCTCTGGTGCAGAAACGATGGCAATTGGTTCTTCAATAATTTCTGCAGGAGCTTCAATCGTTTCTGTAGCCACCACTTCTGTTTGGGGCGTTTCAGCTGCAATTGGCGTTACATTTTCTGTGGCACCCATGCGGCGGATCACCAGTTTTGCGCCACGGTTCGGGGTTTCAGGGGGTTCAGTCACTTTGGCAACTGGCTTTGGCTCTGCCACTAATTTGGGCGCTGGTGCTGGTTCAAATATGGCTTCATCGGCCTTGAAATATTGCTGTGGCGGCTTAGCTGCAGCAACAGGTTCAGCATTAACTGGCGTTAGGTTAAGGTCACGGTCAAGATCGGCCACCAGTTTTAAGGCCCGTTCAACACCCTTGCTGCCTTGGCCTCCGGCAAAGGCTTTGCGCGACATTTCAGCGAGATTGGCAAATAATTGCGCTTCATTTGAGAGTGACGAGGTTTTTGGTTCGAGATTGGCAATTTCTTGGCGCGCCTGCGCAATGGCGCTGCGGGCTTTTTGCAATACTTCATCACTGGTACCGCTGTTGGAAATGCTGCTGATGTGGTTTTCCAGTTTGGCAATGGCTGATAAGATGGTGCTGGTGCCTTCGCCTTTCACACGCTGCGCATAGGCTTCGATAAACCAGCGGCCGCGCGGGGTTTCCTGCACAACTTTTAACACATCTTCAATAGATTCAGAAAATACCAGCAATTGCCCGGTCATTTACACCACTCCACACACCTCACCTGCGTCATTTGCAAGTGCTCATGCGTATATAATCGTAGAAAGTGGTGAATATTCGGTTTAGGCCGTGACGAATATGACCGCGCGCCGCTTTGGAATCAGATTTTCGACTTGTTATGCCTTGATGATGATGGGTTCAGGCGTGCAATTGCCGTTCTTGCCGCTGTGGCTGCATGCACGCGGCTTGAGTGTTGGGCAAATTGCCAGTGTTGTTGCTGGCATGATGGCAGTACGGGTTTTAGGTGCGCCGCTGTTTGCTTATGCGGCTGATAGGTCTGGCGATCGCTTGCGGGTGATCAGAGCCTGTGCAGTTTCGGCGTTATTAGCCTATTTGATTTTGCCCTTTACGCAAGACTTCAGCCAGATTGTAATTGTTGCTTTGCTTGCCGGGTTTCTGTTTGCACCGGTTTTTCCACTCACGGAAGGCTTTAGTGTTGATGCCAGTGCGCATTATGGGCTGGATTATGGCCGTATCAGGCTATGGGCATCGCTTAGTTTTCTGGTGGGCAGCATGGTTTCAGGGGCTTTGCTCACGCGATTATCGGCTTTAGATACAGCTTGGTTGATTGCCGCTGCACAGAGTTTTGCGGTGCTTGGAACATTTCTTTTGCCCAAGGACCCGGCGGATCATGCTGAGCACCATCATGCAACACGGCTTGAATTTGGTGAGGCGCTCAAGTTCTTGTTCATGTCGCGCTTTACACTATTTTTACTGGCGGCATGTTTGGCCAATGCCAGCCATGGCACGCTTTATAGTTTGAGCACGGTGCATTGGACCAGCCTTGGGTTTAGCACGTTTACAATCGGACTTTTGTGGGCTTGTGCTGTTAGCGCTGAAGTGGGGCTCTTTGCATTTTCTAACAGAGTAATTGACAGATTGGGTCCACCCTTGTTGTTGTGCATTGGTCTTGGCGGTGGTGTTGTGCGGTGGACGGGAATGGCTTTTGCCAGCGGCGTAGTTGAAATGGGATTGTTGCAAGCGTTGCATGCAGTTTCATTTGCTTCAGCACATCTGGCGCTGATGCATTTTATTAGACTGAATGTGCCCACTTCTTTGCGCAATACGGCGCAAGGGCTTTATACCGCATTGGCTGGTGGCGTGTTATTGTCATCTGCCACTTGGATTTCAGGCCCGCTTTATGCCGCTTTTGGGGGCAAGGCCTTTTTAGCAATGGCGATGCTGTGTCTGTTTGGATTAGGCCTTGCTATTGGCTATGCCAATCTCAGCCCCAAAGTTCCCGCGATGGCGGATGCATAAGAGAACCCTCAAAGCGGAAACCAGGATCACGGTCTTTGGTCAAGAGCAGTGGGCCATCAAGATCAACATAATCAGCTAACTGCGCCAGAAGAAATGCCGGGGCCATGGCCAGTGATGTGGCCAACATACAGCCTACCATGATTTTGAAATTTTGCGCCTTGGCTTCATGTGCTAGCGCTAGGGCTTCAGTCAAGCCGCCGGTTTTATCTAGTTTGATATTGATGGCATCATATTTGCCTTTAAGCTCATGCAGGGTTTTGCGGCCATGTGCTGATTCATCGGCACAGATGATCAAGTCGCGAGGCAGGTCCCGCAAGGCTTCATCGTTTGCGGCGGGCAGGGGTTGTTCCACCAGTTCCACCCCATAAGTTTTGCAAGCCTCTAACATTTCGGCGATATTAGCCGGCGTCCAGCCTTCATTAGCATCAACAATCAATCTTGCATTGGGCACTGCTGCTCTGATTGCTTTGAGCCGGGCTACATCGCCCTCACGGCCAAGTTTCAGTTTGAGCAGGGGGCGCGATGATGCAGCTTTTGCGGCAGCGACCATTACTTCTGGTGTGTCGAGACTGAGCGTATAAGCGGTGATAACGGGTGTTGGTTCCGTGAGGCCCGCCAATTGCCAGACTGGTGTGCCTGATTGTTTTGCGCGCAAATCCCAGACCGCACAATCGAGGGCGTTGGCGGCGGCTTTAGGGAGTTCGGGCAGCAGTCCAGACTCAATTGTACCTCTTGCTGCCTCCAAAGCCTCAAGTGCTTGCGGCACAGTTTCATCATAACGCGGATATGGAACAGCTTCGCCCCAACCCGTCACACCATTCTCGGTGATTTTCACCACCACCACATCGGCTGCAGACTTGCTGCCACGGGCGATGGTGAAGGTTCCGTTTATGGGCCAGCTCTCACTGGTGATCTCTAAATTCCGCATCAGTTCTGGGTTGGCAATTTACCGGAGGCTTCGGCGAGCATTACATAAATACGACCTTGTTCAGAGGCGAGCACTTGTTCCATGATGGCTTCGCCGCCTGAAGTTTCAGACAATGTATCAAGCAGCTTTTCAAAGAGGCGGTTGTAAGCTTGCACACGGGTGCGCAGCAAACGCTCTTCGGCATAACGGCCTTCAATCATCTTCACCGTTTTGCGGCTGCGGTTTTCATAGAGGCGTTGTGTGAACACTGATTTATCAGTGTTAGCGTAACGCTTTTCCATATCGCGGGGCAGGCTGCCATCTAAGGCTTCCACCAAATCGCGCGCTGAGGCATGAAGTTTTAGCGTGTAGCTTTCAACCTCCTTGGCCAAGGCACCCAGCTTTTGAGCGCTTTGTGCCGGAGCTGGATTGGTGTTTCGCCGTGCTGCAATGGCTTCGTCGATCGAAGCCAGAATGCTGGCATTGGCGTTACGCTCCGCAGCGATTTTCTGGGCACTGGTCGTTCCGATAACGGGAGCTTGGAACGAGGTGCCCTCAGATTTTCCCGAGGATGGCCCTCGTGTGTTGATGAAACCTGGGCCAGAATAATCCATGCCCCCTGATTGACGGCGCACCACTTCTGCAAGGGCATTCAATGCACTGATCTGATCAGACACAACGCGGCGCATATTATCGGCATTGTTCCTCGTTTCTTCCGGCAAATCGATCACCGCGCGTTTCAATTCTCCACGCGCTGCATCAATGTCCTTCACCACTTGCTGCGCGGTTATACGCATATCTTGGGCAGTCTGTTGGAAGTCGCTTGCCGTGGACGACAGCATTTCATTCATGCTGCTCAGCGCACGCTCATGTTGCTCACGCAGCACGCGGGCGGCTTGAGCCACTTGACCGTTGGAGTTGGTTTCAAGCTTGCGCAACTCATCTTCAAGACGCGCAAGTGCGGCAGACGTTTGATCTGACACAATGCGGTTGATGTTTTGGGCACGCGCTTCCGCCGTGTTCAATGATTCTTCGATCAAGTTCATATAGCCCGACATCGCTGTATCAACTTCGCTTGATCTGCGATTGGCATCACTGACCAATTCATCAAGTGAATCCTTGCGGCTTTGCAGCATGTGCTCCATTTCGGAGTTGAACTTGTCGATAGATTTTTCAACCAGTGACGACACATCATCCAAGCGTTCAGAGATGCGGCTGCCAGTCATTTCCAGTTTACCAGTCAATTGCATCGACACACTTTCGAGCCTTGTATCAATGTCACCAGCGGCGGAGGCCAACTGATCCGCCAGATAGGTGTTGGCAGTTTCAATGTGCTTGGCAAATTTGCGGTTAGCCTCTTCGAGCTTACCGCTTGATGAAGCTGCTGCTGAGTCAAACTCATTGGCGGCGCGATCAATGCGGTCAACCAACAGACCTGTTTCTTGTTCAAAGCGGCCGCTGATTTGCATAGTGGTTTCACCCAGACCTTCAGAGAAGGCCTCGCGGGCTTTGCCCAGATCACTGAAGATTTGACCGCTGGCTTCGCTGAGCACTTCAGCAAAGCGTTGGCCAGTTCCATCCAATCTTGTGGCAATATCGGTTGTGACTTTTTCCAATTGTTCAGTTGCCACATCGAAGCGCTGGCCCAACGTGCGGGTGGTGCCTTCCAATTTGGAATACATATTCTCACTGGCTGTGTTGATTTTAGAAGTCACTTCAGCACTTGAACTGTCAAGAGCTTGGGCGGCCCGCACAGCCGTTGTGGCAAAAGTGTTGGTGACCTTAGTGGAAGTCTCATCTAACTGTTCAGTCATCATGCGGGTGTTCACTTCAAACAAAGCTGTAAGCTCGGTTGAAGCTTGTTCCAGTTGATTGCCGAGACGGCTTTCAGTTGTGGAAAGCAAGCTGCCCAATTGCGTGGTGGACACATCAAGCTTGTCAGTGAGTTTGGCAGCCACTTGGGCCACGCGGTCAGTCACGTTGCTGGTGGTTGAAATAATCCGGTCAGTTACCTGAACTGTGGTTGCTTCAAGCTGTTGGCTGATATGGGCCGAAGAGAGTTCTAAACGACTAAACAATTGCACTGATGTATCTTGCAATTTGGTGTTCAAATCGCCTGCTGTATTAGCTAGGGCCTGCATCATGCCATCGCGTGCGGTATCAACGCGGTGGACGAAGTCACCAGATACGGAGAGCAAGCGATCAGTGACAAGGCCGCCCGAGCTTTCGATATTTTGCGCCAAGGCCAAACCAGAATCCTGCATTTGGCGGCTGACGATTTCGGAGGTTTCTTTAAGATGGGCAGCAATTGTGCCGCTGGTTGAAACCAGAAGATCATTGATGCCAGAGCCAGACATTTGCATTTGGCTGGTAACTTGGGTTGTCAGATTGGCAAGATTGGTGCTGACAGATGTTGAAGCGTTTTCAATGCGGCCTGTGGCTGCTTCCACAATTCCGGCATAGGTTTCAGCTGCTAAATGCACACGGCTTGACACAATATCAGAATGTTGGCCCAGTTGATTGGAAACCAGTGTTGCTGCCGTGCTGAGCGTTGTGCCGACTGTGGCGGACGAAGCTTCAATACGGCCAGTCACGGCTTCAACAATGCCTGCATAAGTTTCCGCAGCATCATGCACGCGCGCCGATACTGTGTCAGCATGTTTATCAAGCTGATTTGAAACCAAGATAGCAGCATTGTTGAGATTGGCGCTGGCAGTGGCAGAGGTCGTTTCAATTCGACCAGTCGCAGTTTCGACCAATCCTGCGTAAGTTTCTGCTGCAACAAGCACGCGGCGCGAAACTGTGTCAGCATGTTGGTCAAGTTGGCCGGTAATCAAAGTTGCAGTGTCAACAATATTGGTGCTGACCGTGTTGGAAGTATTTTCTATGCGGCCAGTCGCAGTTTCAACAATCCCAGCATAAGCTTCTGCTGCATCAAGCACGCGGCGCGAAACTGTGTCAGCATGTTGGTCAAGCTGGCTTGCAACAAGTGTGGTTGCGTTGCTCAGGTTTGCGTCAACAGCTTTTGCAACAGTTTCCATACGGCCAGTTGCGGTTTCCATCATGCCTGCATAGCGCTCGGCTGAATCTTGCACGCGGCTGGTGATGGTGACCGCGTGTTGATCGAGCTGACCAGCGAGATTGCCAGTGAATTGCTCAATGCGGCCGGCAAAGCCTGAACCGGATGTGCCCAATTGTTCAAGCAAGCGTTTGCCAGCTTGATCAAGGCCAGAAATAAGGCTGCTGCCAGAAGAGCTAACCTGATCATTCAAGCGAAGGGCTGCGGCATCTACACCGCCAACAATTTGAATTGCCGCTTGATCAACATAAGAGTTGAGATCGTGATGGGTGCCTTGAATTCTTTGAATAAATTCGGCAGCCACATTTTGCATGCCAGATGTGACTAGCCCACGGCTTTGCTCAATGCGATTTGCGGTATCTAGGCCCGATCGCTCAATAGCACCCGACACTTCTTCAGTTGTGTTCTTTAAATGATAGGTGAGGTTTTCGCTGATGCCGCCCAATGTTTGAGCAAGTTCATTGGCGGTTTGTTTAATGTTGGTGACTGAGGTGGCGCTGAAGCGCTCAATCGTTTGGCCCACTTCAGTGTTTGCTGAGGTTAACTGCTCGGTGCTTTGGCGCAAGAGGCCAAGCAAGCTGCTTTCCATAGTTTTCACTTCACCACCGAATTTGCGAGTTTCGGTGCCAAGGTTATTGGCCGTGAAATTCAAAGTTTGCACATACTCTTGAAGTTGCGATGAGAAGCCACGGAAGTCGGTGACCAACATAGTGGACATGCGTTCAAACTGTGCCGAATGCCCGCCGATTTCTTGGCCGGTGATAGCGGCACGCGTTGCCACATCTTCAATGGTGCGGGCGAGTTCATTGGTTGAACCCTTCAAACCATCTTCAAGTCGAGAGAAGGTGGACAAAGCAAGATTGATGGTCTGGCCTAAATTTTGGGTGTTGGCTTCCAAGCGCGATAGCATTGGGGTGGCATCACTGGTCACAAGTGCACTGGTTTGTTGCAAAGCCACACGTTGGGTTTCAAGGCCGCTGACCAAGCTGCGAATGCGGTCTTCATTGTTGCCGAAAGCGCGTTCAATGGCGGCAATTTCTTTATGCACAATTTCTTCAAGCGAGGTGGCGCGTTGAAACGCATGTTCAACGCCGCCCACCAACAAATCAACTTCTTGGCGCACAGCTTGAGCAATTGAGGTGAGACCATCGGCTGCAATGTCTTGTGGCTTGATTAAGCGCATGGCCGAATGCATCAGCACTTCGGACACTTGGCGTAGCTGTTGGGCACGCCATTGAAAGTAAGCAATCACAAACATTGAGACGATAGGAACGATGAGCAACGTTAAAGCCTGCACAATATCGGCAGGGGCCTGCTTGGCCAAACCGTCAGCATTGAGCAATTCAGAATGGCTGAAGAACCAACCGAAAATCCACAATAGTGAAAGGCCAAAGGCGATGGCATAAATGCCATTTGAGGGTTGGCGGCGCAGGCGGGCTAACATCATCGCTGTGGATGGGTCATTTTCATTGGCCGGGCGATTGCGCAATGGTGTTGCGTCCAACTCTGGGCTGCGATTCAACTCAGGCGTTTCTAGGGCTGGCAATCTCGATCTGCGGCGATTGTCCGTTGTTTTATTTGCCATGATTTACTTACACCCCTTACTGATCGAAACCCGATCATCGCCTCGGTCCTGAAACAAACAACCTGAATTGGTTAACATTTCAGGCGATCACAGCTGGTTTCAAGACGTTCCAAATTTTTGTTTACTATAAAAATGAAGACTTTTGAACCCAAAATGCCCCTTGTGGATGGTTAATTGAAAATTTGGTTAAAATTGTGGATCAAATTGAATCGATTCAATAAATTGAAGTTTAACCATGCTTGTTCAATGAAATGTATGAAGTCTGTGGCACGGTGGGTGGCAGTGAGGTGAGTGGGTTTATGGTTATCGGTAAGGTTCAAATGCAGCAAATTGCGCCTCAGTTTGAGATAGGCCAGCTGTCTGCATTGAACGGCCAACACTTTACCATGAGCACAATGGATGAGCAGGCTTTGCAATTGGAAGTCATCGCCCTATTTTTAAACCAAATAACTGCTATTCAAACAAGCAGCGCCAAGGCAGATTCTGCATTTCTTGCCCATACCTTGCGGGGGGCAGCGCTTGCTGTTGGAGCCGATGAAATCGCCGAAATTGCTGGGCTTTGGCAAGATAAATCTATTTCGCGCCCAGCTTTTGAGCAATTTTTGCAGCTGGCTGAAACGCGCTTCAAAGCCGCAATTGACAGTTTTTTCCAACACAGCTGATCTGTTGCGTTTAAGCAGTCGTTCTCTTATGTACCTTTCGCAATCAAAGAGAAGGCATTTCCCACTATGGCCAAAATTACGTTCATTCAACACAATGGCACCGAGATCACCGCAAATGGTGTTGCCGGCATGACCGTTATGGAAACCGCTGTAAAGCATCAGGTGCCCGGCATTGATGCAGATTGCGGTGGGGCCTGCGCTTGCGCCACCTGCCATATTTATGTGGAACCTGAGTGGCGCGAGAAGGTGGGCGCGCGCAACCCGATGGAAGAGGACATGTTGGATTTTGCCTTTGATGTGCGTGACAACAGCCGCCTTTCTTGTCAAATTAAAGTGAGCGACGCGTTGGATGGCCTTCGTGTTACGGTTCCGGAAAAGCAATTCTAAGCGAGTTTGAATTTATGTCAGATGTGACTACTACGGATGTTGTTATTATTGGTGCCGGACCTTGCGGGCTGTTCACAGTTTTTGAATTGGGACTTTTAGATATTCGCTGCCATGTGCTCGATATCTTAGATCGTCCGGGTGGGCAATGCGCTGAACTTTATCCAGAAAAGCCAATTTACGATATTCCGGCTTTGCCGCTGGTCACTGGTGCTGATCTCACATCGCGTTTGATGGAGCAGGCCAAGCCGTTCAAGCCTGAATTTCATTTCAACCAGATGGTCACTTCGCTGGTGAAGCGCGGTGATACGGATTTTGAATTGAAGACTGATGGTGATTTGGTTTTCAATTGCAAAGTTGTGGTGATTGCGGCGGGCGGTGGCTCGTTCATGCCGAAGAAACCGCCTATCCCCGGCATTGACGCTTATGAAGGCTCATCAGTTTTCTACTCGGTGAAAAAGATGGAAGCGTTTCGGGGCAAGAATGTTCTGATTATTGGAGGCGGTGACTCGGCGCTTGATTGGGTCAACAATCTGCAACCTATTGTGAACAGTATGACCCTGTTGCATCGTCGTGATGAATTCCGTGCCGCACCTGATTCAGTGAATAAAATGCGAGAACTTGTTGCTGCTGGCAAAATGCAGTTGAAGATTGGTCAAGTGACGGGCCTTACTGGAGCTGATGGCGTGCTGGCTTCGGCACATGTTAAAGGCTCTGATGGTGCCATGAGTGAAGTTATGTGCAACACCATGTTGCCGTTTTTCGGCCTCACGATGAAGCTTGGCCCAGTCGCCGATTGGGGCCTTAACCTTACTGAGAATTTGATTTCGGTAGATACCGAAAAATTTGAAACCAATGTGCCTGGCATTTTTGCCGTGGGCGATATCAACACTTACCCCGGCAAATTGAAACTCATTCTTTCTGGCTTCCATGAAGCGGCTTTGATGGCGCAGCAGGCTTTCCGCTATATCAATCCGGGTGAGCGCTTGTTGTTCCAATACACAACATCGAGTACCAATTTGCAAAAGAAACTGGGTGTAGTTTAATTATTTTAATCTGTCGCGCAAAGATTTATTGGCCTTGGCCACAAGTTCACGTCTATTTGTGTGGCCCAGCAATTTTCTAAACCCATCGCGGCGTTCGTGAACCGATGCAATGGCGAGGCCCATGGGCACGCCTGATTCTACCAGCAAAGCTTCGCCCAATTGCAAACTGGCCTCGATTGTTTCGGGCACTGCCTCTGTGGCACCTGCTATATAGAGTTTCATGGCGTGACGTTCATCACGCGCACGCGCGATGATTTTAAGATCGGCACGTTCGGCTCTGGCGTGTTTTACAATCTCCTCAGCGCGAGCGGGATTATCCATGGTGATTGCCAGGGCGCGCGCATTTTCGAGGCCACATTTGCGCAAGAATTCTAGATTGCTGGCATCGCCATAATAGGCAGGTGCTCCTGATTTGTGAGCTTTGGCGATTATGTTCACATCGCCATCCACTGCAATAAATGGAATTTTGTGTTCATCCAACATGGCGCCAATTAAAGTTCCCACACGCCCATAACCAGCAATGATGACGTGTTTGGTGAGGTTGGAGGGCAGATCAATTTCATCGATCTCTGTTGGTTTTGTTTGGATGAGTTGCCTCGCAAATTTTGCAAGGAGCGGAATGGCCATCATGGTGAGAGTGACCACAAGTAGTATGTTTTGCGCGTCTGGGCTTTGAAAAAGGCCGTAGGTTTTTGCCGCAGCAATCACGACAAATGCAAATTCACCACAGGGGCCTAACAACATTGCTGCTTCAAATGCAGAAATTTTATTCACACTGAAAATGCGGGCAAGACCATAGATGAGCGAGGATTTTATAAAGATCAAAACCAGTGCAAAACTTAAAATATAGAAGGGCGATTGTACCAAAGCTTCAGCATGCATACCCAAGCCAACAAGCAAAAAGAATGCTCCGAGCAAAAGTCCTTTAAAAGGCTCAATGGTGGCTTCAACAGCACGGCGATATTCGGTTTCGGCCAGCATCAGGCCGGCGATAAAAGCCCCAAGCGACATAGATAGTCCAGCAGCTGTAGCTAATGCGCCAGAGCCCACGGCAATTAACAAAACCGCAGCCATAAAGAGATCAGCACTTTTGGTTCCCGCCACAAGGCGCATGAAAGGGCGCAAAGCATAGTGGCCAAAAGCAATAATCATGGCACCGGCAAGGGCTGCTTGACCAAGCGCTAAAAGAAGATCTGCAATTAAGAAGGTGCTGTTGTTTGCACTTGCGGTTTTGACCAAAAGCATAATTGGAATAACTGCCAAATCTTGCAGAAGCAGAACAGCAAATGACAAACGGCCCGCCTGAGAGCCCATGCGCTTTTCATCCGAGAAAATTTGAATAACGATTGCTGTTGACGATAATGAAAGCGCCATTCCTAAAATCAGAGCTTCCTTATCGGCAAAACCCAGCCAGCGCATGAGAGTGGTGAGGATGATGGTTGAGATGAGAACTTGTAAACCGCCCAATCCGAATACCAACCGCTTCATGGTGAGCAGACGTTGCAGTGAAAGTTCCAAGCCAATCAGGAACATGAGAAACACCAGACCAAATTCGGCCCAAGCGGCGAGATCCTCTGGGTGGCTGAGTAGCAAATTATTTAGCGTAGGAGCTTTATTGGCCAGTTGCCCTAATATGCCGGGACTGAGCAAAAAACCCACAATAAGAAAGCCAAGAATGGTGTTTACACCAAAACGGCGCAACAGTGGCACCACAAGGCCAGCAGAGCCCAGAACGATGAGTGCATCCTTATAATGCGAAATTGTGTCTGCTGCCATTGTGGTTCAGTTGCTCTTCATGTTGCCTTACGCCAATCTAGCTTGGATTGATGAAATTAGAAGGGGTTGAAATCAGATGTCACCTGCATGGCATACAACACTGTCGGGCAAAATTCGTGGGCGTGGGTTGGGGCTGGCTTGGCCCGGCACACCGGGGCCTTTCAATGCCATCACAGATGTGGCCGGTGTTGAAGTTGGCACCGTTACTTTGATTGAGGGCAATAATATTCGCACCGGCGTTACAGCTCTTTTGCCACGCGGCCGCACCAAGGCGCATGTTCCATGCGCTGCGGGCTCATTCTCATTCAATGGCAATGGCGAAATGACTGGGCTTTCGTGGATTGAAGAAGCGGGTGAATTGCAAACGCCAATCACCATTATCAACACCGCTTCATGTGGCGTGACGCGTGATGCGACTTTGCAATGGTTGGTCAAACATAAAATTGGCACAGGCCAAGATTGGGGCCTTCCTGTTGCGGCAGAAACCTATGATGGCGATTTGAACGATATTAACGGATTTCATGTGACGGCGGCTCACGCTATGCAAGCTCTGGACAATGTCCAAGGGGGCGCACTTGAGCTTGGCAGCGTTGGCGGCGGTACTGGCATGATTACCTATGATTTTAAAGCGGGCAATGGTTCAGCTTCGCGGCTTGTTGAGATTGATGGTGAGACATTTACGCTCGGTATCTTTGTGCAATCAAATTTTGGTCGCCGACAAGATTTGACCGTGATGGGCGCTCCCGTTGGGCAGCATATTCTGCATGAGCAATTGCGCGGCAAAGACCAAGGTTCGATTATTGCGATCATCGCAACCGATGCGCCCTTGATGCCGCATCAACTCAAACGCTTGGCAAGGCGAGTGCCACTAGGTTTGGCGCGCACTGGAACGATTGGCACCAACAGTTCTGGCGATATTTTCCTCGCTTTCTCAACTGCCAATGAAAACTCATTTACGAGTGCAAGGCGCACTGCTGATTACTTAGCCAACAATGCACTTGATGGTCTATTCTGCGCAGTTGTTGAAGCAACGGAAGAAGCAGTTTTGGATTCAATGATTTGCAATGAGACTGTGATTGGCCGCAATGGCAATAAAAGCATTGCCTTGCCGCATGATCAGCTGATGGGGGTTATGAAGCGTTACGGGCGTTAGTTGCAAAGCGTGCTGCTAAAATTCCTGCGGCCATGGCAATCACGAAAATGAAACTCAAGCTATTGCCAAACACCAAGCCAGCAATGGCTGGGCCCGGGCACACGCCACTGATACCCCAGCCAAGGCCGAAGAGGGCGGCACCACCAATAAGCCTGGAATCTATCAAAATTGTGCCCGGCAAATCATAGCGGTCTGCAAAAAATGGTTTGCCGCGTTTGAACAAGAGTTGATAGCCGATCATCGCGGTGATCAATCCGCCGCCCATCACAAAGGCCAATGTGAAATCATGGGTGCCGAAGAGATCGAGGAAGTTTAAAACCTTCATCGGGTTGACCATGCCGGAAATGGCAAGGCCAGCGCCAAAGAGAAGACCTGCAATGCTTGCGGAGATTTTTTCCATATTAGGCTCCAACCACATGGCGAATGATATAAACGGTGAGAATGGCAACAGCCATGAACATACAGGTTGCTATGAACGAGCGTTTAGAAAACCGAGCGTTGCCGCAAATGCCATGGCCAGATGTGCAGCCATTGCCAAGATAAACCCCAACACCAACAATGACGCCGCCGATCGCTGTCATCAAAGGCCCTGTTGCAAAGGCCATTTGTTGAGCAACACCAGTGAACAAGGCAGCCCAAGCCGTGCCTATTAACATGCTGACGATGAAGATGAGCCGCCATGCGAAATTTCTGTCGAAATTAACGGTGAGCAATTCGGCGAAAATTCCGCTTGCCCCTAAAATGCGGCTGGATGAGCCCATCAGGATAATTGCGGAGAGGCCGATGAGAATGCCGCCTATCAAGCCAGCATATGGTGTGAATTCGGTTGGGGACACTTTATCCTCGCAGTGTTTGCGCAAGCTTGCGCGGGATTCGACCATCAATCAAGGCTAAGCCAATGCCGATGACTGCCATGCCTAGGAAATGGCGCGTGGAGATTTGCTCATTCAAAAACAAAGCCCCCAGCATCATGGCGCTTACGGGCACTAGAAATGTGACAAGCGTTACGTTGGTCATGCCAGCGCGTTTTACGATGTTGAAGAAAATAACATAAGCCGTTGCCGTGCAGAGCAAAGCGAGAGCGAGAAGCGAAACAAGCACATTGGTGCTGGGCATGTTCAAATATTGCGGTTGGTCGATGAAAAACATCAGCGGCAAAAGCATGAGGCTGGAAGCGGCAGTTTGCGAGGCAGATGAAACAAGTGGTGGGATACCAGCCAAACGGCGGCCAAATATTGTGCAAATGCCATAGCTGATTGAGGCACCGACAATAGCAAGTTGATACACCAAATCGCTGCCGAGATTTTTCATGGCATCAAAACCCACCAGCGCTGCTACACCCGATAAGCCTACTAATGCTCCTGCCATTCTGTTCCATGTAAGCTTTTCATTTTGTGTGGAAAGATGGGCGACGATGACCGAGAAAAAGGGTGTCGTTGCATTTAACACCGCGGCAAGGCCTGGAGCCACTTTTGTTTCACCCCAAACAATAAGGCTGAAGGGAATAACGTTATTAAAGAACCCCATTAAAAAGAAATTTTTCCACATGGTGCTTGTTATCGAAACAGTCTGACGGGTGAGCAGCAAGAAGGCCCACAACGCTGCGCTGGCTAGAAACACTCGAAAAAACACGATTGTAAAAACCGGAAGTTCTTTGATGATCACAGCAAAGAAATAAAATGACCCACCCCAAATGGCACTGAGAACGACGAGCATGGCCCATTCGGTTGGACCCATAACTTGATGCGAGGATTGGTTCATGCAACGAGCTATAGAGGCTTGACGTGTTGTTTGCCACCCGATTTCGGATTTAGCGGCGCGTGAGTGCTTGCAACAAACGCAATACTTGCGGAGGTAAGCTATAATAGATTTTGCGGATCAATGGCCTTACATTGAGCAGATAGGCAAATCCATAGATTTTGCCCAGTGCCGTCACGGGCATGAAATAATCATTGGTCGGAATGGTGCCGGAACTCCATGAATCCTTATGCACATCATAAGGCACCATGAGATCAAAAGTTTTTTGGCTATCAGCCAAGGCAAGACGCTGTGACAAGTCCATATGCAAGCGGCCGGGCGACAAATTGGTGAGCGCATTCATATGTGAAGTGATGTAAGCAAAATGTGTGCCTTGATAGCGGAAGCCAATTTCCCAAGACACCGGTTTGCCGCCGGCTGAGAGTTCTGTGGCGAGGAAATTTATTGAACCTGATTTTGAGCGCGACAAATTCTTTAAAAAATCAATATGTCTAGTACAGCCCATGATGCGGTTGAAGCGGCCACGATCCGATAGCCAGGCGTTTTTCTCGGAGATTGAATCTTCAATCAGCTTGGCAATGTCTTGCCCTGTGTTCACAGTTATGAAATTCACCGGGCCCAAATCCTCAAGACTTTTACGAATTTTTTTGCGGCGTTTACGCTGGATTGAGGTGTAGCGCTCGTCATAGTCTGCTTCGGTTTTATACGCCGTGAGATCAAGATAAGGGGCGCGCTCATTATATTTTGCGTCCTGCAAATTCGTCTTAGCAAATTTATGTGCATTGCCATTGGCACGTACGTGGCGCAGCCGCACCAGATCAATGCCCTTGGTTTTTGCCAAATGTTGAAATGCGGCTTCTAACCAGCTTTGCGAATCTTGGTTTGGCCCGCATAAAATATCGCCATATTGACCAATTGGATCGGTGAGCCAATCAAGAATGGTGAGGCCATGTTTGCGGGTTTTCACCAACGGCAGAATGAACGCCACTTGGCTTGCAATTTTTCCGGTGAGAACGTGAAGTTCAGTTTTTGTTTCAGCACCCAAATAGGTCTGGCACCATGCCATTGCCCAATCATAGCTTTGGAAAACTGTGGTCTTGCCGGAATTATCAATTTCGAGTTTGCGCCAATCGGTTTCGATGGCCTGCAAACTTAGCAGCGATGTTAAGGTTTCGATTTTGAATGAAGACGTGCCAGAGTATGCAACAGTCGAGTTGCTCATAGCGATGCTGCTAGATTGAATCGTGTTGCTCACACTCACCTTGTCCTTCCCCCGCCTTGGTGGAGAATGGACCGCAATTGCCTTCTATTCCATTGCCAAACTGAAGGAACTTGGGGAGAGCGTTAATGAAAGGTTAATTGCCGCCAGACTTTGCGCCAAAGCTTGCCAGTTCCTTGAGCAAGCTGCCCAAAGTTTCGCGTTTGCTCACTTCTTTGGGAATTGGCCGGCACACATCACAGGCCGCAAGACCAATTCGTGAGGTGAGAATGCCGTTCACAGCGCCTTCGCCGAAGCGTGCAGAAAGCCTGCCGAGCAGACCTTTGCCAACAAACAGGTGGATGAAATTATCAGAAAGAGCGAGGCCGCCAGCAATGGCCAAATGCGAAACCACCATGCGGGCGAGCTTCAATGTGGCAAAGGTGGAAGGCCTGCCACCATAGAGCGTTGCAATCTCGCGCAGCATGGCAATATTTTGCGCAGCGACAAACATAATATCAAGTGCGGCTGCTGGCGTCACAGTTGTTAAAAGTGTTACGCGTTTGGCGCGCTTGGTTATGATGCGGTGGGCCACTTTATCGAGTGGTTCGACGAGATAGCGTTCAGCCAAGCGCACGCGGTCTCTTGGGTCGAGAATATCACCTGCATGAGCGGCGTAGGATTTGAGATTCCAAGCAGATGCGGGCTTGCCTTGATAGAGCTGGGTGATGCCTTGAACTGTTTGCAACGCTGATGCTTCATCATCTTGATTCAAAGCATGAGCTGCGGTGAGTTGCAGTTTTTCAATTTGGCGCAGCCGTGCAAGGCCCCAGATTTCTTTTAGAACAATAATCAGTGCGGCAAGGGCTGAAAGGCCAGCAACCCCCAAAGCAACCCAGCCTAAAAGTGGGGAGCGCGCAAAAAAACCTTCAATCATTTGCGTGGCGGTGAGGCCAGCCCATAATGTTGCGAGGGAGAAAAGACTGCCAATCAATACATTGCCCCAGCGCCAACCGCGCTTTGCAGGTTGGATATAGGATTGTGGAGCCAAGACCAACTCTTGTTCAGGTTCTTCAGTTGCAAAAGTTACACTCGGTTTGCGTGGTGATTTTTTGTGCTCTGATTCTTGATTAAGAACGAAAGCTTGTGGTGCCCTATTATTTTTGGTCATGGAAATTTATCACCAATCAAGAATTCAAGAGCGCGATCTAACCGGATATGTGGAAACGTTAAATCTTGCATTATAGGTGGACGGAAGCGCAGAAATTTGAGTTGACCTTCTAGTTCACCCTTCAATGCGGCGTGTGGATTTGTTGGCAAGTCCCCTGGGAAAATTGCGGCTTCCATGGTGCCATCAAAAATAGTGTCGCCTAGCTTTTCATTTTGTTGTGGAATGCCCGCAATGCAAGCGAGCTCTTCTCCCTTTTGTTTAACCGAAGCTTCTCTAGTGGCGCGGATGGCGGAAAGCGCGGTGATGTCAAATTCTGCACCGGCAAATTCGGCACGCTTTGCAGCATCATCAATCAACACTTTGAGAATAGCTTCAAGACGATCATGCGAAGTGTGATGTAGCAAATCTGCTTTGGTGGCCGCAAAGAGAATTTTTTCAATGCGGTGGCCAAAAAGTTCGGAGACGATTGAGTTTGCACCCAACCTGAAACTGGCCATCACATCGGTGAGTGCGGTTCTCAGATCATTCACAGCGCCAGCACCTGCATTTAATGCGGTGAGCACATCAACCAAAACAATCTGGCGGTCTAATCTGGCAAAATGACCGAAGAAAAATGGCTTCACCACTTTGGCAACATAGGAATCATAACGCCTTGCCATCAAATGTCCCAAAGTGCCCGACACTAATTGCCTATCAGCGCTTATATCAAGCGGTGCAAAAGTGAGAAGGGGTGAGCCTTCCAAATCTCCCGGCATCAAAAATCGGCCCGGCGGCAATGATGATAGCGAGACTTCTTCAGCGCGGCAGCTTGCGAGATAAGAGGTGAAAATTTTAGCCGCAGCTACGGCATCATTTTCTTGCGCTGGCTCATCAGCACTCAGAGTTTGCAAATGTGCGTGCCAAACTTTGGCCAAGGCTAGGCGCGGTGCTTTCCTGCTATCAGCAATGGTTTTTGCTGACCATTGTTGATAGGTGAGATTCATCAACGGCAAATCGAGAACCCATTCGCCGGGGTAGTCGATGATATCAATATGAAGTTTTCCGCTGCCAAAATTGCGTGCGAAAAATCCACTTGGTTGATAATCCAGCGTGAGACGAAGCTGGCTGATGCGCCGTGTGCTTTCTGGCCAGTGGCGATTTTCCGATGTTAATGCCGCGAGATGATCTTCATAGGCAAAGCGCGGCAGATCATCGTCGGGCTGTGGCTCCAAATAAGTTTGTGTGATGCGCCCTTGCGCCATGGCTTCAAACATTGGCAGCCGCGCTTGTTTCAACAGGGCATGGACCAGCGATGTGATAAAAACAGTTTTGCCGGACCGCGATAGACCGGTAACTCCAAGCCTGATTGTGGGCTGCACCAATCCAGTGGCAAAGTCTTTAATGCCACCTGCTGCAATGCGGCTGCCATCTATAAAGGTGGTGAGGTTCAACGCGTGGAATACCCTTGTTTCAAGTTCCCATAATTGGGGGTTTAGGGCCACGAAAACAAGAGGCTAGGCTTTTCCAATATTGTTCAGATCATAGGGCGTGGTTTGATAAAGCTCATTGATCCAATTGCCAAAGAGCAAATGCGCGTGCGCGCGCCAGCGATTCTCTGGCTTTTGCGTGGGATCATTTTCAGGAAAATAATTGGCGGGCGGGTTGATGGTTTTGCCTGCTTCAACATCTCTAAAATATTCATCACCCAATGAATCCGTGTCATATTCAATATGGTTGAACATGTTGATCATGCGGTGTGCAGGATCAGTGACCAGACACAGGCCAACTATTTCAGAAGCAATTAAAGTTTCCAATCCACGATTCAATGGCAAATCGTGGGCAAGGTTTTCAGTCCAGCGCGAAACGGGCATTTCAAAATTATCAGAAAAGCCGCGCAGCAAGGGCGATGCTGGTTTCAAATTCTTATGGGCGTAGATGCCAAAGGCTTTTTGCTCCAAGGCATGCTTTGGAACTTTGTGGAAATGATAAAGTGCGGCTTGGGCCGCCCAGCACACATTGAGCGTTGAATGCACATGGGTTTGCGTCCACGCGTAGATGCGTGAAAGTTCATCCCAATAAGTCACATCTTCAAAAGGCATTTGCTCGATGGGGGCACCGGTTACGATCAGGCCATCAAAGCGCTGATCCTGCACATCTTCCCAGCTTTCATAGAACGCCAGCATATGATCTTGCGAGGTGTTTTTCGGCGTGTGATTGGTGATTTTGATGAGCGACAGTTCAACCTGCAATGGGCTTGCACCCACAAGCCTTGCAAACTGTGTTTCAGTTTTTATTTTGTTGGGCATCAAATTTAAAAGGCCAATGCGCAAGGGTCTGATGTCTTGGCGGTTGGCTGTGGCTTCGGTCATCACCGATACGCCTTCTTGTTCAAGAATGCGGCGGGCCGGAAGTTCATCTGGAATTCTAATGGGCATGATATATCAAACTTGATCTATGATGCGGGATAAGAGGCCAACAAAATCGGCCTCGGTTTTAATCGTTGGAATGTCCCGCATTCGTATGGTGTAGCCATGTTGATCGGCGATTTTTTTATAGAGCGGAATGCGGTGGTGGAGCAATTGCTCAAAGCCCCACACGGCAAAACCATCAGGATCAACATCATCATCATTCTGAATTTTGTGAAGCGCTTTATATTCAGCCCATTTTTCAATGAGAAACTGTGGCTGATAATACATGGGCTTTGGGTTTTTGCGAAAACGCTCCACCAACATTTGCGCGTGCTCGGGCGTGTCTTCAATATAAAGCAGCAGCGTGTTTTCGCTTAAAGATTTAAGCACAGCATCATTCGGATTTTCAACATCAACAATTTCGCACAGGCTGCCGCCGGAATCGCAGATGAAGTTTTTATAACGATAAATATCAGCGGCGCGGCCAATGAATTCAGGCACATCGAGCAGGGCTTTAATTTCTGCATCGCGGTGCTGGGCTTGACGGTGCTTATACTCAGCAAATGAAATTCCACCCTTGGCTGGGTTGCCTGGTTTGCCCAAATAAGTGGAGAGAGGTGCTAGGTTGTGGAACGTAATGTTCGAGCGAATGTAAATTGAGTCCGAGCGCAAAAGTTCAGCCAGAAACGGATTGCCCATGGCTTCGCGCTTGAAATTATCCACAATATGCTCGTCCATATAGCGCGTGCCAATGCGGTAATCGACCGAGTATTGAAACCACTGTTGCTCTTGCAGCAGGGCCGCCAATGTGGTTTTGCCAACGCCAGACATGCCCAAAACTGTGACAGCTTTAGAGGAAAGATTTGCGAAGTCTTGGCCAGATTTAAATTTCATAAATTTGCTTTAGCCAGTGCGCCCACATGCTGCAAGGCTTAGAAATTTTTGGTGAGGCGAAAGTCAACGGCGTGGGAGTCGTAATCATAAATGGCGATGTTACTTTTGTTCTTCGTGTAGGTATAAGATAGCGATGGAGCAAAGCCGAACCAATTGAGATCGCGTTTGGTGAGCTCGATGGAACCAATATAGCGTTGATCGACGCGCGTGGTTAAGGTGAGCATTGTCATCCCATCAAAATTTGAAAAGCGCCCTTGCCCACTTAGGTTCGCGGTAATGCCCATAGGCAATTCTTTGTAGAGGCGCAAGCCACCCGAAATCGTTTTGTATGATGTCGTGTCGAGTTGAGACTTTATTCTGTCGAAGCCGCCAAAAACAGTAGCATTGAAACTTGAGTCAAAGGCGTGTGAAAGCGAGAGCGTTGACAGCGATGCTGTGCCATCGGCTTGTGTGGAATTTGCTGTGTCGCGCCATTCGTAAAGTGTGCTGGCTGAGACAAAATTCTTTGGGGTCAGATTGTAAGCTAGAGATGCCCGAGGGCCATAGCTGTGATAGGCGATCGCTCCCTCTGCAATGTCAATTGATTGATTGGCAACTGGC
>JANLPA010000095.1:0-50618 GCA_031366855.1 Hyphomicrobiales bacterium
CTTTGGCAAACGCGTGCAGCCTTTAGCTGAAAGCGTTGGCTCCAACTTGCTGATCCCTTGTGATGTCGAAGATATTGCATCAGTCGATAATGTGTTCGCCACGCTCAAAGAAAAATGGGGCACCATTGATTTCTTGGTTCACGCCATTGCGTTTTCCGACAAGAACGAACTCAAAGGCAAATTCGCTGACACGAGCCGCGAAAATTTTGTGAAGACCATGATCATCTCGGCCTTCTCGTTTGTGGAAATCACCAAACGCGCTGCAGCGATAATGCCCGATGGTGGTTCAATCATCACGCTGACTTATGGTGGTTCCACCAGAGTAATGCCCAACTATAACGTGATGGGTGTGGCCAAAGCCGCACTGGAATCATCGGTGCGATATTTGGCGAGTGACTTCGGCCCGCAAGGCGTGCGCGTCAACGCCATCTCCGCCGGACCGATGAGAACTTTGGCAGGAGCCGGCATCGGCGATGCCAGAGCCATGTTCAACTACCAAAACAGCCACGCACCATTGCGTCGCACGATTACGCTGGAAGAAGTGGGCGGAGCAGGCCTGTATTTATTGTCGCCATTGTCCGGCGGTGTGACCGGCGAAATTCACTACGTCGATTCCGGTTATAATATTATTTCGATGCCACGGCCGGATGAACTTTGATCTACCCTTCCCCCTCAGGGGGAAGGATAGGATTTAGGCTGGTGTCAAACCTCACCCTTCCCCCTCAGGGGGAAGGTGGCCGAAGGCCGGATGAGGGCCTTCCCTCACAAAATAAACTTACTCAAATCGACGTTCTTCGCCAGCGCGCCCACATGCTCTACAACATAAGCCTCATCAATTTTCACAGTCTCGCCCGAGCGATCTGTTGCGGTGAAACTCACCTCATCTAAAATGCGCTCCATCACCGTTTGCAATCGCCGCGCGCCAATGTTTTCGATGGAGCCGTTAATCTCCGCCGCAATGCGCGCGATGGCGGCTACACCTTCATCGGAAAATTCCAGCGCCACTCCTTCAGTTTCGAGAAGTGCTTTATATTGCTTGATCAAGCTCGTCTCAGGCTCGGTCAATATGCGGCGGAACTCGTCTTGCCCCAGCGCTTTCAATTCCACACGAATAGGCAAGCGGCCTTGCAGTTCTGGCAATAAATCAGAAGGCTTGGCCACATGAAATGCACCTGATGCGATGAACAGAATATGATCGGTCTTCACCGGGCCATGTTTGGTGGAAACTGTGGTGCCTTCGATCAGCGGCAGCAAATCGCGCTGCACGCCTTCGCGTGAAACATCCGCACCGCCGCGCCCACCACTTGACGCAATCTTATCGATCTCATCCAGAAACACGATGCCATTATTTTCAACAACCTCGATGGCCTCTTGCAAAATCTTGTCTTGGTCGAGAAGTTTTTCACTTTCCTCCACCATCAAAATCTCATGCGCCTGCGCCACTGAAACTTTGCGCGGCTTGGTGCGATTGCCAAAAGCCTTGCCCATCATGTCCGAGATATTGATGATTGAAGCGGAGCCTCCGGGCATGCCCGGAATATCAAAGCTCGGCGCACCGCCCGTGTCGGCCACCTGAATTTCAATTTCTTTTTCGTTAAGCGCGCCGTCGCGTAATTTTTTACGGAATGAATCACGCGTAGCTTCAGATGCATTCTCGCCCACCAGAACACTCACCACGCGGTCCTCAGCCGCAGCATGGGCCGCCGCTTCCACATCCTTGCGCCGCGCCGCCTTCACCATGCCAATGCCAGCTTCAAGCAAGTCACGCACGATCTGATCTACATCGCGGCCCACATAGCCCACTTCAGTAAACTTGGTGGCTTCCACTTTTAAAAACGGCGCATTGGCAAGTTTAGCAAGCCTGCGGGCAATTTCAGTTTTGCCCACACCAGTTGGCCCGATCATCAGAATGTTCTTCGGCACCACATCTTCACGCATCTGGCCCTTAAGCTGCTGCCTGCGCCAACGGTTACGCAGAGCAAT
The DNA here is from genome assembly GCA_031366855.1 of Hyphomicrobiales bacterium. Classification (GTDB taxonomy): domain Bacteria; phylum Pseudomonadota; class Alphaproteobacteria; order Rhizobiales; family Aestuariivirgaceae; genus Aestuariivirga. The sequence continues at coordinate 1,984 of JANLPA010000095.1, forward strand.
CGCCACAGCGCGTTTGGCATCGTGCTGGCCGATAATATAACGATCAAGTTCCGAAACAATTTCGCGTGGTGTAAAATTTGTCATGCTGTCAAAGTCTCAATCGTCAAATTGCCATTGGTATAAACACAAATATCCGCCGCAATGCCCATGGCTTTTCTGGCAATGGCTTCGGCATCCATATCAGTGTCCATAAGCGCCCGCGCCGCTGCCAGTGCATAATTTCCGCCAGAGCCGATGGCAACAACACCATGCTCAGGCTCCAACACATCGCCTGTGCCTGTCAAAACTAGCGATATATTCTTATCAGCCACAATCATCATGGCTTCCAAGCGCCGCAAATATCTGTCGGTGCGCCAGTCCTTCGCCATCTCAACGCAAGCCCGCGTGAGCTGATTGGGGAATTGTTCGAGCTTGCCTTCCAAGCGCTCAAACAAAGTCATGGCATCTGCGGTTGCCCCAGCAAATCCAGCGATAACCCCTGTGGTTCCCAAGGGCCGCACTTTGCGCGCATTGCCCTTCATTACAGTGTTGCCCATGCTAACCTGGCCATCGCCCGCAATAACAATCTTGCCGCCTTTCCGCACCCCCAGAATAGTAGTGCCATGCCAATTTGTTGGATCGCTCATGTTAAAATTCCTTTTGAGGCCTCCATCTAAGCGTTGCTAACCTAAAGTTAAAGGCCAACTTCCCAATTTATGTTGCATCTGCTAAGAGCGCCCGCGAAAGGTTAATCTCATGCGCAAAGCCACCATCACCCGCCAAACCACTGAAACATCAGTGACCGCCACCGTTAACTTAGACGGCACAGGCGCTTACGCCATTAAAACCGGCGTGGGCTTCTTCGATCATATGATGGAACAGCTGGCGAGACATTCACTGATTGACATCACGCTCGAAGCCAAGGGTGATTTGCACATTGACGATCACCACACCGTGGAAGATTGCGGTATCGCACTCGGCCAAGCCATTTCACAAGCCTTGGGCGACCGTAAAGGTATCCGTCGTTATGCCTCATGCGATTTGCCCATGGACGAAACATTGACGCGCGTGGCGATTGATGTGTCAGGCCGTCCATTTTTGATTTTCAAATGTGAGTATCCTACACACAAAATTGGAACCTTCGACACTGAGTTGGTGCGCGAATGGTTCCAAGCCTTCGCCATGAATGCAGGCATCACACTGCATTTGGAAAATGCTTATGGTTTGAATTCGCATCACATCGCGGAATCCAGCTTTAAAGCTCTGGCGCGTTCCTTGCGCGACGCCCTTGAAATTGATCCGCGTCAGGCAAACCGCATTCCCTCCACCAAGGGCACTCTTTCGGCATGATGAAGACGGTTATCATTGATTATGGTTCTGGCAATTTGCACTCAGTTGCGAAAGCCTTTGAACGTGCCGCTAAGGATTTTAAAATCAAAGGCGAAGTTGTTGTTTCTAACAAGCCAGAAGATTTAGAAAAGGCCGAGCGCATCGTGCTGCCCGGCGTGGGCGCATTTAAAGATTGCATGAATGGCTTGCTTGCCGTTGCAGGCTTGCGCGAAGCTTTGCAGGAGCAAGTGATCACCAAGGGAAAACCCATCCTTGGCATTTGCGTAGGAATGCAACTCATGGCCACGCGTGGGCTTGAGCATGAAGTGACCAAAGGGTTGGGCTGGATTGCTGGCGATGTGAAACCAATTACCCCAAGTGACCCCACTTTAAAAATTCCGCACATGGGCTGGAACACACTTCAACCGCATGGTCAACATGCATTGTTGGATGGCATTCTTACAGGCAATGACGGCCTGCATGCATATTTTGTGCATTCTTATCACATGCTCCCAACGCTTCCGGAAGACTTGATCGCTACCGCTGATTACGCTGGCGAGATTACGGCCATGGTGGGTTATGATAATATCGTTGGCACACAATTTCATCCTGAGAAGAGTCAAACTTTGGGCTTGGCGTTGATCGCCAACTTTCTCAGGTGGCGTCCGTGATTTTATTCCCCGCCATTGATTTGAAAGACGGTCATTGCGTTCGCCTGAAATTGGGCGACATGGCACAGGCCACAGTTTACAATGAAGACCCTGCGGCTCAGGCGCTTACATTTGAGAGCCACGGTTTCAAATGGCTGCATGTGGTGGATTTGAATGGCGCGTTTGAAGGCCAATCAATGAATGGTGCTGCCGTTGAAGCGATTTTAAGAACGACCAAGAATCCTATTCAACTGGGCGGTGGCATTCGCACGTTAGCGCATATCGAATCTTGGTTATCGAAAGGCCTGGCCCGCGTCATCCTCGGCACAGTCGCCGTGCGTAATCCCGCATTGGTCAAAGAAGCTTGCAAACTATTCCCCGGCAAAGTCGCCGTGGGCATTGATGCCAAGGGTGGCAAAGTTGCTGTGGAAGGCTGGGCCGAAGCTTCAACACTTGAAGTGATAGAGCTTGCCAAACAATTTGAAGGGGCTGGCGTTTCAGCAATTATTTATACGGACATTGACCGTGACGGAATTCTCACCGGCATCAACTGGGATGCTACCTTGGCACTCGCCGATGCTGTTTCCATTCCTGTGATTGCGTCTGGCGGCTTGGCTTCGATCAAAGATGTTCAGCGCATGCTGCAACCTGATGCGAAAAAACTCGAGGGTGCTATCACGGGCCGCGCCCTTTATGATGGCCGCATTGATGCCGCAGAAGCTTTGCGCTTGATTGCAAAAGCCGCATGAAAAAAATCCTCCTCGTTACGGGTGGTGGGCGCGGCATTGGCGCGGCAACCGCAAGGCTTGCAGTAAAAGCTGGATACAGCGTCGCGATCAATTATTTATCTGATGCGGTTGCCGCCAATGCACTTGTCCACGAACTCAAAATTTCGGGTGCAGATATCATATCGGTGCAAGGAGACGTATCTAAGCTTGAAGACATTCAGCGCATCTTTGACGAAACTGAAACGGCGTTTGGGCGGATCACCGCATTGGTCAACAATGCAGGCATGACCGGACTAAGCTCCAGACTTGATGAGGCAGACCCTCAGACAATTCTAGATACCATAGCACTCAATGTGAATGGCACGATCCTCGCATCACGCGAAGCAGTCAAGCGCATGTCACCACGCCATGGCGGCCAAGGTGGCGTTATCGTCAATGTGTCTTCTGGCGCTTCCACAATAGGCAGCCCCGGCGAATACACTTGGTATGCAGCAAGCAAAGGTGCGGTTGATTCTTTTACGATTGGTCTTGGGCGCGAACTTGCTGAGGAGAATATTCGCGTTGTAGCCGTTGCCCCCGGATTAACCGAAACCGAACTTCATGCTCGCTCGACAGGCGAACCGGCTCGCGTGAAGCGGATGACACCAATGATTCCAATGAAACGCGCGGGAAGTGCTGAAGAAGTTGCGCAGACGATTATGTTCGCACTTAGCGATGCCGCAAGCTACATCACCGCAACAACGCTCCGCGTCTCAGGAGGACGATAATGTTAAAAGCCCGCCTCATTCCCTGCCTTGATGTGAAAGATGGCCGTGTTGTTAAAGGCGTTAACTTTGTAAATCTGGTTGACGCTGGCGATCCTGTGGAATGCGCCAAAGCCTATGATGCAGCGGGTGCAGATGAGCTTTGCTTTCTTGATATCGCCGCCACCCATGAAAATCGCAGCACTATGTTTGATGTAGTGAAACGAACTGCTGAGGCTTGCTTCATGCCACTCACAGTGGGCGGCGGTGTTAAAAAAATCGAAGACATTCGCAATTTGCTTTTATCGGGAGCTGATAAAGTGTCGATCAATTCCGCCGCCGTCGCAGATCGACAATTTGTAAAAGTCGCGGCAGAAAAATTTGGTTCACAATGTATTGTGGTGGCCATTGATGCCAAAGAAACCGGTGCTGGAAAATTTGAAATCTTCACGCATGGTGGTCGCAAAGAAACTGGAATTGACGCTGTGGATTTTGCCCGCGAAGTGGCAAGTCTTGGTGCTGGCGAAATTCTACTCACCTCGATGGACCGTGATGGCACCGGCAAAGGCTTCAACATTGCTTTGACGCGCGCTATTGCTGATGCGGTAAAAATTCCAGTGATCGCTTCAGGTGGTGTCGGCACGCTCGATCATCTGGTTGAAGGCATTCGTGATGGTCATGCAACGGCGGTTCTTGCTGCCTCGATTTTCCACTTCGGAACCTTTAAGATAGCAGAAGCCAAAGCACACATGGCCGCGAGTGGCATTGCCATGAGGATGACAACATGAAAACGCTCGAAAAATTGAACGTAACAATTGCCGCGCGAAAATTTTCGGCACCTGAAAGTTCTTACACCGCAAAACTTCTCTCGCAAGGCCTCGAAAAATGCGCCAAGAAATTTGGTGAAGAAGCTTTTGAACTGGCCATTGCTGCTGTGTTGAATAATAAGTCCAATACTGCCAATGAAGCAGCAGACGTGCTCTATCATTTGCTGGTGTTACTGCAGTCCGCCGATGTGCCATTGGACGATGTGCTGGCGGTTTTAGAAAAGCGCGAAGGCACATCTGGCCTTGTGGAGAAAGCCAACCGCAATGGTTGATATTGAAGAAGATTTGGCCAGAGAAGTCTCGCCATTCCGCCGCTTTGGTCGCGATGAATGGGCTGCACTTCGCGCCGATACGCCGATGACGCTGACTGAAGCTGATCTGGTTGAAGTGCGCAGCCTGAATGACCGCATTGATCTCACCGAAGTCGAAATGATTTATCTGCCGCTCTCGCGTCTGCTCAATCTTTATGTGCAAGCCAGCCAAAAACTTTTCAACGCATCGAATATGTTTTTGCATCGCACCGAACTTAAAGTGCCCTATGTGATTGGCGTGGCGGGCAGTGTGGCCGGTGGCAAAAGCACCACGGCGCGAATTCTGCGCCGCTTGTTGTCGCGTTGGCCTTCCACGCCGAAGGTTGATCTTGTCACCACCGATGGTTTTCTGTTGCCTAATGCCGTTCTTGAACGTGATGGTTTGATGGGCCGCAAAGGCTTTCCTGAAAGTTATGACCTACCAAATATCTTGCGCTTCATGTCCGATATTAAATCTGGTCAACGCGATGTGGAGGCGCCGCTTTATTCTCACCTCACCTATGATGTGCTGCACGACAAAACCCAGGTGATTGATCAGCCAGATATTCTCATCGTTGAAGGTATAAATGTTTTACAAACCGGAAGGCCGCCGCGTGATGGTCGTGGTATTCCTAATGTGTCGGATTTTTTTGACTTCTCGATTTTCATTGATGCCGATGTTGATGATTTGCGCCAATGGTATATCGAACGCTTCTTCACGTTGCGCAGCGGCGCCTTTAAAGATCCGAAATCTTATTTCCACCGCTATGCTGCTTTAACTGATGCCCAGGCATTGGAAACTGCAACGCGAATTTGGAACACCATCAATTTAGCAAATTTACGCGAAAATATTTTGCCAACACGGCCCCGCGCCGATCTGGTCTTGCGTAAAGGAACCGACCATAAAGTGCGCAGCGTGTTTTTAAGAAAGCTCTAGTCTTTCTTCGGCGGCGCAGTTGCGGCAATCACAGCATCAGTGTCATCAATCAACTTCAACATGGCCAGTCGTGCCGCTTCGGCATCTTGCGCCACCACAGCGTGAACAATTCTTTCATGTAATTTTATGGCCAAGCTGGGTTTGGGGTTGCGCTGCGAAGTGTAGTCAAAAAGATTGGCCAATGCCTGTTCAATAATAATGCCAAATGGCATGAGCAGATCGTTATTGGCGGCTTTCAGCAAAGCGCTGTGAAACTCCACGTCTGCTACAACATTAATTTGAACAGACTTTGCTTCGCGCATGGCTTCCAATGCGGCAACCAAACGATCAAGCTGTTCAATGCTGCGTTTTTTGGCGGCAAGGGCGGCAATGCCTGGTTCAATGATGCGCCTTGCTTCCTGTGTTGATGTCGCAAAACTGCGCCGATCAATGGCTGAGCGATGCCAAGAGAGAACGTCGCGGTCCAGCAAGTTCCAGCGGTCACGGGGTTGCACTCTTGACCCAATTTTGGGCCGCGATAAAAGTAAGCCCTTTCCGGTGAGCGTTTTGATCGACTCGCGCACGGCTGTGCGGCTTACATCATAGATTTTACCCCAAGCGGCCTCATTGGGCAGCAAACTGCCAGGAGCATATTCACCAGCGAGAATTCGTTCCCCAATGCTGCGGGCCAACAAATCATGTAAATTGCGGGTTGGCTTTGCTGTTGGCTTTTTCGACGCTGATCCGCTAAAAACTTTTTTATTTGTCATACAATAATGCTTGCTCAGTGGCGTTAGTCAATTTATGGTTCCAGTCCATAACAGCACAATTTTGAGAATAAGTCTCAAAGATTGGTTGTTTTTTTGGGAGAACTAAAATGTTAAATCGCAGACATTTCATCGCTTCAGTGGCCGGCGTTGCCGCTGCTGTTGCTGCCATCGGCACAAGCTTTGCTGGAGATAAGGGCTTGATCGGTATCGCTATGCCGACCAAGTCATCTATTCGCTGGATTTCTGACGGTGAGTCAATGGTGAAAGAATTCACAGCAATGGGTTACGACACTGACTTGCAATATGGCGAAGATGACGTTCCCAACCAACTTGCACAAATCGAAAATATGGTCACTAAGGGTGCAAAAGCTCTAGTTATCGGTTCAATTGATGGCAGCACTCTTTCTGACATCTTGCAGAAAGCCCATGATGCGGGCATTAAAGTGTTTTCTTATGATCGCCTGATTACCAAAACTGAAAATGTTGATTACTACACAACATTCGACAATTTTGGCGTTGGCGTTCTTCAGGCCAACTCATTGGTTGCTGGTTTAAAAGAGCGTTTCCCAAGTGTTAAGCCTTGGAATGTTGAATTGTTTGCAGGTTCACCAGACGACACTAACGCCGCATATTTCTACAATGGCGCTATGTCAATTTTAGATCCAATGATTGCAGATGGGTCTATTCTTATCGTGTCAGGCCAAACAGGTACCGATAAAGTAGGAACTTTGCGTTGGGACGGTGCTGTGGCCCAAGCCCGCATGGATAACTTGCTGTCTGCAAACTACACAGACAAGAAAGTTCATGGTGTGCTTTCACCTTATGATGGCTTATCACGCGGCATCATTTCGTCACTCAAGGGCGTTGGTTATGCTCCAGGTGCTGAAATGCCAATCGTAACAGGTCAAGATGCTGAGCTGCCTTCCGTTAAGGGCATGATTTCCGGCGAACAATATTCAACAGTATTCAAGGACACACGCGAATTGGCGAAAGTGACTGCGAAAATGGTGGACACTGTTCTCGGCGGCAAAGAGCCAGAAATCAACGACACCAAAACTTATAACAATGGTGTGAAAGTTGTTCCTTCTTATCTGCTCGTGCCACACACAGTTGGCAAGGCTGATATTAAAGCAGCTTTGGTGGATTCAGGTTATTACACACAAGACAAGATCGACAACTAAGATCGATTTAAGCCACGGGCCTTGCAAAATTGCAGGGCCCGTGTTTTTAATACCTAAATATGACAGGGGAGTTAGATGCAGCCCATTCTTGAAATGCGCGGCATTACCAAGACGTTTCCAGGCGTGAAAGCGCTTTCGGATGTAACTCTTGATGTGCGGCCAGCCGAAATTCACGCTGTTGTTGGTGAAAATGGGGCAGGCAAATCAACTTTGATGAAAGTGCTATCCGGCGTTTATCCGCATGGCACTTATTCAGGTGATATTTATTTTGAAGGCGTCGAGCGCAAATTCAGCACCATTGCAGACAGTGAAAACTCAGGCATCATCATCATCCATCAAGAACTGGCGCTAGTGCCGCTTTTGTCTATCGCCGAAAATATTTTTCTCGGCCACGAGACCGCAAAACATGGCGTAATCAATTGGTTTGAAGCCTTCACCCGCACCAAAGACCTTTTGAAAAAAGTGGGATTGAATGAGCACCCCAACACGCTGATCACCAATCTGGGCACCGGCAAACAGCAGCTTGTGGAAATTGCTAAGGCGCTCAACAAAAAAGTAAAACTGCTCATTCTCGATGAACCAACTTCGAGTTTGAATGAAACTGACTCGAATGCCTTATTGGCATTATTGATGGAGTTCCGCGAGCAGGGAATTGCATCGATTATGATTTCGCACAAGCTCAATGAAATTTCTAAAGTGGCTGATCGCATCACAGTTATTCGCGATGGCATGACCGTAGATACGCTTGATTGCCATGCTGAAAAAATCAGTGAAGACCGCATCATCAAGGCCATGGTGGGCCGCGAATTGACGGATCGCTTCCCGCCGCGCAATGCCACAATCGGCGAGCCGGTTTTTGAAGTGAAAAACTGGAGCTGTTATCACCCGCTTCATGCTGATCGCCAGATGATCAAGAATGTTGATTTGCATGTGCGCAAAGGCGAAGTGGTGGGTATTGCTGGCCTTATGGGATCTGGCCGCACAGAACTTGCCATGTCTATATTCGGCCGCGCTTATGGGAAAAAAGTGACTGGCGAAGTTTTGATCAATGGCAAAGCTGTTGATGTGAGCACCATTCCAAAAGCCATGAATGCTGGCTTGGCTTACGCCACTGAAGACCGCAAGACCTATGGCTTAGTGCTGATCGACCATATCAAACACAACATCACTTTGGCCAATCTTGATGGAGTTGCAAAAGTTTCAGTTGTGGATGATTTGGTGGAGCTTGCCATTGCCAATAAATATCGCCGTGATCTCGGCATTCGCTGCTCATCAGTGTTTCAAACAACAGTAAACCTTTCCGGCGGCAACCAGCAAAAAGTCGTTTTATCAAAATGGCTCTTCACTGCACCCGAGGTTTTAATTTTGGACGAGCCTACTCGCGGCATTGATGTGGGCGCAAAATATGAAATTTATGGCATAATCAATCAACTGGCAGAGGCCGGCAAAGCGGTGATTGTAATCTCATCCGAAATGCAAGAGCTACTGGGCATTTCTGATCGCATCTATGTGATGAACGAAGGAAAATTTGTGGGCGAAATGCCTGCCAAACAGGCGAGCCAAGAAAAAATCATGCGCGCCATTATGCAATCATGGGACAAATAAAATGACAGATGTTTCCACACCACAAGTGAAACCAGATTTCTTGCGCTTTGTTAAGGCTAATATTCGTGACTATGCGCTGTTGCTTTCACTTCTCGCCATCATGGTGTTTTTTCAGTTCAACACCAATGGCACATTATTCAAACCCGTGAACATGACCAATCTGCTGCTGCAGAACAGTTACATTGTGGTGATGGCTTTAGGCATGTTGCTGGTGATTGTGGCGGGCCACATTGATTTGTCAGTTGGGTCGGTTTCCGGATTCATTGGGGCGGTTGCGGCTGTGTTGATGACAGGCACTTCACCCAACCCCGACTTGTTTACGATTCCAAAATTTGATTTTGTAACAGCGTCGATAATTTGTTTGGCTTTGGGTGCGGCCATTGGTGCGGTGCAGGGCTACTTCGTTGCCTATTATAAAATTCCCGCCTTCATTGTGACACTTGCTGGCATGTTAATTTTTAAAGGTCTAGCACTTTCAGTTTTGGGAGGTGCTTCCGTGGGCCCATTGCCAAAAACATTCCAGTTGCTCAGCACGGGTTTCCTCAGCGATGCGTTCAATATGCAATTGTTTGGGACGCCTTTCAATTTACTAGCTCTGTTGATCGGCACTTTGATCACAGCACTGCTCATCTATTTCAATTTCAAAGAGCGCCACAGCCAATTGGCGCATGGTTTGGCTGAAGAACCGCAATCGATTTTTTATGGCCGCAACATCTTAATTGCAGTTGCTTTAATTGGCTTCAGCTTCGTCATGGCACAATATAAAGGCCTGCCCAATGTGCTCATTGTGATGTTCGCGTTGATCACACTCTTCGTATTCATCACCACGCGCACCACATTTGGTCGCCGCATTTATGCCATGGGTGGCAATGAAAAAGCAGCCAAGCTTTCGGGTGTCAACACTGAACGCCTCACCTTCTGGATTTTCACTATCATGGGTGCACTTGCTGCCCTTGGTGGCTTGATTTTTGCTGCGCGTTTGAATGTGGCAACGCCAAAGGCTGGTGCAGGCTTTGAACTTGAAGTGATTGCCGCCTGTTTCATCGGCGGTGCCGCAGTTACGGGTGGTGTTGGTAAAATTATTGGTGCCGTGATTGGTGCTTTCATCATAGGCGTGATGAACAATGGCATGAGCATAATGGGCATTGGCATTGATTGGCAGTTTGTGATTAAGGGAGCCGTGTTGATGTTCGCTGTGTTCTTGGATGTCTATTACAAGAACAAGGGCTAGCCAAGCTTCTCGGGTTTGGGTCCGCCATAAGCCCAATCAAGCAATTCCACTGTATGCAAAATTGGAATTTGTGTGGCACTTCCAATCTGAGTGATGCAGCCAATGTTGCCAGTGGCAATGGCTTGCGGATGGGTGGACAAGATATTGGCCACCTTGCGGTCACGCAGTTGAGATGCGATGTCTGGCTGCATGATGTTATAGATGCCAGCCGAGCCACAGCACAAATGCCCTTCCGGCACTTCAACCACATCAAAGCCAGCATCGCGCAAAAGAGCTATTGGTTGTGATTTAATCTGTTGGCCATGCTGAATGGAGCAAGCGGCATGATAAGCAATGCGAAGCTTCAAATCTTGCTGAGGGAGATTTAATTCCATCAAAAACTCTGTCACATCTTTGGCCTTTGCGCTCATCGCTTTGGCCTTCTCGGCATAGTCACCATCAAGCCGCAGCATATGTCCATAATCTTTGATTGTCGTGCCACAGCCTGATGCAGTGATGATGACGGCATCCACATTTTCATCCGTCCACTGATCAATTGAGCGCTTGGCCCGCGCCAAGGCATCGGCCTCTTTGCCCATATGATGCGTGAGCGAACCACAACAGGATTCCGGAGTGACCACAACTTCAAATCCTAATCTTGTGAGCAGTCGGATGGTGGCCGCATTGATGCCGGGGTCTAAAACACTCTGCACACAGCCCATCAGCAAAGCCACGCGCCCGCGCTTTTGCCCCACTGCGTCATAAGTGCCAGCAGCGCCAAATCGCATGGGTGATTGCAGTTCCTTTGGAATCAAATTCAGCAAGGCCGAAATTCTTTTCGATCCCATCATCACGCCCAAAGGCCGCGCAAGCTTGGCCCCAATCAACGCCAATCGAAATAATGCAGGCCGTGGCATCACGAAACCCAACATATTGCGCAACAGGCGTTCAAACAACGGGCGCTTGTAAGTATTCTCAATATGCACTCGCGCATGATCAACCAGATGCATATAGTTCACACCCGAAGGGCAGGTGGTCATACAGGACAAGCATGAAAGGCAACGGTCCACATGTTTCACGGTTTCAGCTGTGGCGGCCTCAGCTTTTTCTAGCATGTTCTTAATCAAATAAATTCGCCCGCGCGGGCTGTCAAGCTCATCGCCCAGCAAAACATAGGTGGGGCAGGTAGCTGTGCAAAATCCGCAATGCACGCAATTGCGCAGCACCTTATTGGAATCCGCAATATGCGGGTCCTGCAATTGTTCAGGTGTGAAATGGGTTTGCATCACACACCCTCATACATACGGCCGGGGTTAAACAGCCCGCTTGGGTCAAAAGAATTTTTCACCCGTGCTGATAATGCGGCCAGCGCTTCAGTCTGCGGTTGGAAAACCTGAACACCGTTTCGAATTGCATCAGGCGCGCGCATCAGTGTGGCATGGCCATCACCAATTGAACTACGAATAATCTGCGCGGCATCCTGCGGCGTATCCAGCCAAATCAATCCCCCTGCCCAATCGAATAGATAGCGCAGATCAATTTGTGCTTTGAGTTTTGCAATTATGTTTGGAGCAAGCGATGGCGTCACCGAAATACGCCAAACCATGCGCTCGTCATTATCAGACAAGGGCAGAACATCACGAATGCTGCGCCATTGAACGGTAGAATCTCTTGCATTCATCACGGCAGTTTTACCACCCAATAGCTGCACCAACTTGTCACGGCGATACGCAACCGAAGGCGCAATGCCCTCCAGCCGCAAAAAGGTTCCAACATTAGGAATATACGCAGCCCCCGAAACTTCGCAGGACGATTGCAGTGCGGCGCTCATAATTAAAACAGCCTCTGCATCATCAAACCCATGCAACACAAGTGTCTCTTCCGTTTCCGGCCTTGGCAGAACTTTGAAAATCACCGATGTAAAGGCGGCCAGCGTTCCATAAGATCCCGCCATCAGTTTTGGTACATCATAGCCCGTCACATTTTTAACAACACGAGCACCCGCTTTAAAAACCTCACCTCGACCTGAAACTGCACTTAAACCCAAAATATGATCACGCGCTGCGCCCGCCTTAATCCGGCGCGAACCAGATAAGTTGCACGCCAACAAGCCTCCAACCGTGCCACTGTGCTTTGAACCCAATAGCTGTGAATAATTCGGTGGCTCAAACGCGAGATATTGATTTTTTGCAGCGATAAGTTTTTCAACATCAGCAAGCTTTGCACCCGCACCCACATCCAAAATCAACTCTTCTGGCTCATACGATTTCACATTTGAAAATTTAGAAAGGTCGAGCACATTTAGGTTTTCCACTGGCCTACCCAGCGTGCGCTTGGTGCCGGTACCAATAATTTCAAATGGCGAAGTTGCCTCAACAACCAGCTTGGCCAATTCAGTTTCTGTTGTGGGTTTGTAAATCATTAGAAGCGCGGAATGTCTGGATGAGCCATTTTGCCACCACTTACATGCACGCGTCCCATTTCAGCACAAGAATGCAGCGTTGGAAAAACCTTCCCCGGGTTTAAAAGTCCGTTTGCGTCGAATGCACACTTCAAGCGCAGCTGTTGATCAAGATCAATCTGCGAAAACATCTCCAGCATCAAATCACGCTTTTCAACACCCACGCCATGTTCGCCCGTGAGCACGCCGCCCACTTTCACGCAGAGTCTCAAAATATCCGCACCAAATTTTTCGGCACGATCCAATTCACCTTCTTCATTTGCATCAAACAAAATCAAGGGATGCAAATTGCCATCACCAGCGTGAAAGACATTAGCAACCCGCAGATCATATTTTTTGGATAGCTTAGCCATGCCCGCCAGAACTTCCGGCAATTTCTTCCGCGGAATAGTTCCATCCATACACATATAATCAGGTGATATGCGCCCCACCGCGGGGAATGCAGCTTTGCGGCCTGCCCAAAATAAAATGCGCTCTTCCTCAGAATTTGAAACGCGCAGGGTTTTTGATTTATTCTTTTTGGCAATCGCGGAAACCCGTTCGATCAAATGATCGACCTCCACTTGCGGGCCATCGAGTTCAACAATCAGCAGAGCCTCAACATTCAGCGGATAATCCGCATGAACAAATTCTTCCACGGCTTGAATGGCGGGTCGGTCCATCATCTCCATGCCACCTGGAATAATACCAGCGGAAATAATATCAGCCACGCATTGTCCCGCATCTTCGCTGGTTGGAAAGCCCACTAACACAGCCCGCGCAGTTTCTGGCTTTTGCAAAATGCGAACTGTGACTTCGGTGACCACGCCGAGCAGGCCTTCAGAACCCGTCATTAACCCAAGTAGATCATAGCCTTCACTGTCTAAATGTTTTCCACCCAAGCGAATAACTTCGCCTGTTATCAAAACCATCTCAATGCCCAGAACATTATTCGCCGTGAGACCATATTTTAAGCAATGCACACCACCAGAATTCTCCGCCACATTGCCACCGATGGTGCAGGCAATTTGCGAGGAGGGATCAGGTGCATAGTAGAAACCCTTGTGTTCAACGGCTTTGGTGATACCTAAATTAGTGACACCCGGTTGAACAACCGCACAGCGATTTTCGAAATCAATTTCGAGAATACGATTAAATTTTGCAAGTCCAAGCAGAATGCCGTCTTCTAGCGGCAGGGCGCCACCCGATAAGGATGTGCCAGCACCGCGCGGCACAATTTTGATGCCGTTCGCATTTGCATATTTTAGAATTTGAGAAACTTGGGTCGTGGTTTCCGGCAACACCACCAGCATGGGCATTTGCTTATAGGCGGTAAGGCCATCCGTTTCATAAACTCGCATCTGCGTCTGCGCATCGATCACGCCCTCACCAGGAACAATCTCGCGCAAGGCTGCAGCAATTTCGCCTTGCCTCGCTAAGATTGATAAATCCGGTTTGGGCATGGTGAGCATGGGCTACCTCAATGAAGGTGGCCGCGCATCCAGCCACGCACCACCTGCGGTATTGGAATCAACAGCGGCTTGGATTGCAGCAATAGAGCGAAGTCCATCAACCGCTTTTGGATAATGATCCGCCAACGGATTAATTTGGCGGCCCTCACGTTTTGCGGCGATTGCCTCGGCAAGATCAACATAGATATTGGCAAAAGCCAACGGCATACCTTCGGCGTGGCCAATCGCAATGCGCGAAGCACGATCAGCCTCTGGCGAAAGTCCCGGCCCACCCCGCTCTAACGTGATGGTGGGTTGGTTGAGCGGAGTATAAAATAATTGGTCCGGCCATTGCTGCGCCCAGCGCAAGCCGCCCTTTTCACCAAACACCCGAATGTTCAATCCGTGCATGGATCCAATAGCAACGGAACTTGTCCAAAGCCGCAGCCGCGCTCCACCGTCCATTTTAAAATTCACCATCGCATCATCTTCAAGCGTGCGGTTGCTGAGGCATGATGCAAAATCTGCCGATAATTCTTTTGCTTCTTGACCAGAAATAAAACTGGCCATTTGAAGTGCGTGAATGCCGCAATCAGCAAATTGCGCAGAGACACCAGCGAGAGCGGGGTCATAACGCCAGCGCACACGCGGGTTATCAGCATCAGCTTCATCAGCATGAAAGCCATGGGCAAATTCAGCTTTGATCAACCGAATCTTGCCAAGGTCGCCGCGTGCTACCATGGCCCGCATATGCCGCACCAACGCATATCCGGTGTAACCGTAATTCACAGCGCAGATAGCACCCGTGCGTCTTGCCGTGGCCACAATATCTTCAGCTTGCGCCACCGTCACCGTCATTGGTTTTTCGCACAGCACATTGATGCCAGCCTCTAAGAAGGCCTTGGTAATTTCATAATGCGTTGAATTTGGCGTGGCGACGGTGACAAGATCAACTTTGTCTTTGCGGTCACGTTCTCCAGCCAGCATTTCTCTCCAATCGCCGTAGGCGCGATCCTTGGCAATGCCGAGGCGTTGGGCATAGTCACGGCCCTTGTCAGCGTTTGCATCAAGTGCGCCCGCGACCATCGTATAAAGCCCATCCATAGCGGCGCTAATGCGGTGGGCAGGCCCGATCTGGCTACCTTCGCCGCCACCAATCATGCCCCAGTTTAATTTTGTCATCTTCAATTCCTGTCTCTCAAATCGACTTCACATCCACCCAGCGCCGCAATTCATGCGACGTGAAGGCAGCTTCAATCACTTGATTGACCAACAATCCATCTGCAAATGTTGGCCACCGCGATTTTCTATCAAAAATAGCATTCAGAAAATCTTTGGCTTCGATAGTAATTTGATCTTGATAGCCTGTGCCATGGCCTGGCCCCAAACTGAAAGCCTTGTAATCAGGGTGCAATGGTCCGGTGAGAATTTTAGTAAAACCTTGGCGATCCGGCTTGGCATCTCCCTTGTAAAGCCACAAGGCATTTTGATCTTCGCCATCAAAACGAATTGCACCCTTGGTGCCGAACACTTCATAGATGTACCCCATCTTGCGGCCTGTGGCCACGCGGCTGATGAACAGGGAGCCCATAATGCCCGATTCAAAGCGGCACGTAATTTGCGCTTGATCATCATTTGTGACCAGCTTGTCGCCCTCAGGTGATGGCCGCATTTTGTGAACGGTTTCAATGTCGGCAATCAGAGATTCAATTGGTCCCATCAAAGCAAAGGCCGCATTGATGATGTGGGGTGAGAGATCACCCATATTGCCAGACGCGCGAGATTCGCAACGCCAGTTAAAAGGCTCATTTGGATCAGCCAAAAAATCTTCAGTATGTTCGCCGCGAAAAGATGTGATGCGGCCAATTTCGCCAGAATGAATAATCTCGCGTGCCAGTTGCGAGGCGGGCGTGCGGATATAGTTAAAGCCGGTCATGTGAACACAACCGCTTTGCTCAGCTGCTGCCAGCATGATGCGGCTTTCAGCCAAATCCATGCCAAGGGGCTTTTCGCAGAACACATGTTTCTTCTGCGCAAATGCCGCCAAAGCAATTTCGCGGTGCGTGTTCTGTGGGCTAGCTATCACAATGGCTTCCACTTTCGGGTCATCCACCAACACGCGCCAATTCGCAGTTGATCGTGCAAAGCCAAATTGCTGGGCCTTCTCAGCGGCACCACTTTCAGTGGTAGTGCAAATTACCTCCAAGCTCGGGCGCAAGGCTGTGTTAAAAACAGCGCCCACCGCATTCATCGCCACGGCATGGGCTTTGCCCATATAGCCGCCACCCACAACGCCAATTCCAATCTTTGTCATAGACCAACGTTCAATCTAATTGCACTTAAGCACAAGCGTAACTAAGTTCGCTTGCTATGAACAGTGGCAAACATAAATTTCTTGTGCTTGGCAGGGCAGGCCTCGACCTTTATGCCGATCCCCCCGGAACCCGCACCGAGGATGCTTTGATGTTCTCGGCGGCCTTAGGTGGTTCAGCTGCCAACATTGCCGCAGGCATCGCGCGGCTTGGCGGCCATGCTGATTTAGTCAGCGTGGTTTCCAATGATGCTGTGGGCCGCTACACCACGAATGAACTGAAGAAATATGGCGTAGGCACGCAGCATGTTACTTCGGTCGCTGGCGAGGCGCGCAATTCTTTGGCGGTTGTGGAGACCAGACGTGAAAATTGCCAGTCGGTGATTTATCGCAATGGCGCTGCCGATTTTCAGTTGACAACCAATCATGTGAAAAACATTCCATACACGGATTATAATTCGCTGATTATAACGGGAACAGCACTTGCTGTTGAACCTTCGCGCGGTGCCGCTTTCAAAGCTATTGAACTGGCAAGCAACGCCGGATTGCAAATTATTTTCGATGTGGACTACCGGCCCTATTCATGGGCAAATCCAGATGATGCCCGCGAAACATGTTTGCGCGCGGCCAAGCTCAGCACTATCGTGATTGGCAATGATGACGAGTTTTCAGTGATGGGGGGTGGTTTGGATTTGGCCAAATCACTCAAGGCGGAAGTTGTGATTTATAAAATGGGCGAGAAAGGTTCTGTTACGTTTGCGAATGGCGAATCTTTCCAAACTGGAATTTTTAAAGTGCAGGCCTTGAAGCCCACCGGGGCTGGTGATTCATTCATGGCGGCTTTTGTTATCAGTCTTGCGCAAGGTATGGATGTAAAATCATCCGTACACAGAGGTTCCGCGGCAGCCGCCATCGTGGTCACCCGCATTGGCTGTGCGCCCGCCATGCCCACCCAAGATGAACTTTCAAATTTTATGGTGACCCATGCACATTTCACCCTTTGATAATCACAACAAACCAATCGTCGATGTCGATGACCCGCATGTGCCGCTCAATTATTTTAACATTGTGAAATTGCAGCTTGGCCAAAGTTTTGAATATCAGGTGCCGGGCTATGAAACCGGAATCGTTCCAGCGACGGGCACCATTGATATTTCCATTGAAGGCGAGAATTATGATGCCATCGGCAATCGTGGTGTTGATGTGTGGGATGGTGAGCCCGAAGGTGTTTATGCACCCACCGCATCTAAAGTGCAGATGACATGTACTTCGGAAAGTGCCGAGATTTTTGTGGCTGGTGCTAAATTTGCGCGAACGCTTTTGCCCTTCGCGGTGCGTGTGGCCGATATTGATAAAATTCAATATGGGTCCGACGAAACCAAAACCCATCGTAAAATAAAACACATCATCGGCACGAAATATAAGGATCGTGTTGGGCGCTTGCTCGTTTCAGAACTCTTTACAGTGGGTGCAGGGGGGTGGTCTGGTTTTCCTCCGCACAAGCATGATACTGATCGATTGCCTTTAGAAACCCGCCATGATGAAACCTACAATTTTCGCTTCCGCCCCAATCATGGATTTGGAATACAGCTGGTGCAACGTGAAGACGGCAAAGTGGGCGAGGCCTTTCATTTGGTCGATGGTTCCACAATTACTCTTGATCAAGGTTATCACCCGTGTGTGGCTGCCCCCGGTTATGAAATGTATTACTTCACAATTCTCGGTGGCCTCTCGCAGAGACCATTGGTGCAATATTTTCAACCGACCCATGCTTACCAAGTGGAAACCATTCCCGGCATCAAGGATATGATTGCGAAATTTAAATGACGGTGGCCAATTTAAGAGATGTATTGAAAGAAGATCGCGCACTTGCGGGCCTTGTTGTTTTGGGCTGGGAAGATGCGCGCGCTTTTGTTGAGGCTGCTGATGAAACTGGTATTCCGATCATTCTGCAAGCCGGGCCGGGGGCCAGAACATATACTCCAGTGTCAATCTTGGGGAAAATGTTTCGCCACTTGGCCGAGCAAGCGCGGGTTCCAATTGTTTGTCACATCGATCATGCTACAATATTGCGCGAATGTGTTGAGGGTATTGAGAGTGGTTTCACATCGGTGATGATTGATGGTTCAAAATTACCGATAGATCAAAACATTGAACTCACCAGATCAGTTGTGGAAATTGCCCACCGTGCCAATGTTTCGGTTGAAGGCGAAGTGGGGCAGGTGGGCTATGTGACAGGCGCTGCCTCCGCAAAGACATCACCAGAAGAGGCAAGCCGTTTTGACCGCGAGAGTGGGGCTGATGCTCTGGCCATCTCAATTGGCAATGTGCATTTGAATACTGAGAAGACCAACGGCATTGATTGGACTGCACTTAGAGCCATTGAAGTTGTAACTAACCTGCCATTGGTTTTGCATGGTGGCAGCGGCATTCCGGTGGCTGAGCGGGCGAGGCTGGCCCATGAAAGCCGCGTGGCAAAATTTAATTTTGGCACCGAATTGCGCATGGCCTTTGGCAAAGCGCTGCGAAAATCACTGCAAGATCAGCCAGATACTTTCGACCGAATAGCGCTGCTCAGCCCCACAATTGCGGCTTTACGCGTTGAAACTAGTCGTGTGATTAAAAATATATATTGACAATTTAATCCTATTATGAGATTAAACGCAAGTCGCCTTGGTGACCTGCTGTTTGATATTGTTAATGTACTTTCTCTCCGGCCACATAGGTGGCCTCGATGCTGCGATCATCCCCCAGCAGGGCTAGCGCAAAGAGCATATCTTCGATTGAATTTGAAAGCACATGGCGTGCGGCCAACACGGACGTGGCTTTGGGATTCAGAACGATGATATCGGCATATTTGCCCAAGGTGAGACTTCCAGTTTCTTGGTCGATGCGAAGGGCGCGCGCATTGCCAAGCGTGGACATGAAGAAGAGCTCGGCTGCTTTCAGTTTGCGCCCTGTTAGCATTTGAACTTTGTAAGCTTCGCCCATGGTTTGCAGCATGGAATAGCTGGTGCCGCCTGCAATGTCGGTAGCCAATGCGAGATGGGAGCGGCCCGCAAATGGCATGAGGCCTGAACCTAAAAACGTGTTGGACGTGGGGCAATGCATTATTGTACTGCCTGCTTCATTCAAAGCGTTGAGTTCGCGTTGCGATAAATGAATGCCATGCGCAAACAGGCTGCGATTAGTGACGAGGCCGAAGCGTTCATAGACTGCGGTGTAATCTTGCTCATTTGGAAAGAGCTGCTTGACCAATGCGATCTCGCCTGCACTTTCTGAAATATGCGTTTGCATCAACGCGCCCTTGCACAGACGCAAAAGTTCACCCGCCGATGCGAGTTGTGCGTCCGTCGATGTAACGGCAAAGCGCGGTGTCACGGCATGGCGCAAACGGCCCTTGCCGTGGAAGGCTTCATGCAAAGCCAGCGTATCCAAAGCGCCTTGTTCCACCGTGTCGTGAACGGCAGGAATGGCGTTGCGGTCCATCAAAGTTTTGCCGGTGATCAAAGCCATGTTGCGTTTGGCGGCGGCATTGAACAGAGCTTCAGCACAGGCTTTGTGCGATGAGCAGAACGCCAATGCTGAGGTGGTGCCGTGCGTGTAAAGCGTGTTTAGGAATGTTTCGGCTGCGACAGCGGCATAAACAGGATTGGCATAAAGTGCCTCTTCTGGAAATGTATAGCGCGCCAACCAATCTAAAAGATCGACAGCTGCGGCAGCCAGCATTCGATTTTGTGGAAAATGAATGTGGGCATCAATGAAGCCCGCCATGAGAAGTGACGAGCCATAATCTTCACGTGGAGTGAGATCGAAAGCGCGCGGTAAAAGTGACAAAGGCCCGCGAAATAAAATCCGGCCGTCATCGCCAATGGCAATCGCGCCCCGCGTTTCGTGGGTGAGGTCTTCAGCGGTTTCACCAAAGGCAACAATCTGGCCGATGAGGAGTTTGGTCATTGTGGATGACCTCCGCGCACAAGGCCCAGCGCCCCTTCGAGGCTCGCGAGTGCTCGCACCTCAGAGTGAGGGTGGTGGAAACCCCTCGCCTTGAGGTGCGAACGAAGTGAGCCTCGAAGGGCGAGTGCAATTGTCATGCGCTCACCTTTGCTTCAAGTCGAAAGCCGATGATTTTGCACACTTGTTGGAGTGCTACTTGAAACTCGTCCCCGCGTGGATTGTGAATGCGTTGTTCAAAGCTCGCCAGAATTTGGTATTTGGTAGCTCCTTTAACTGCGAAAATAAACGGAAAGCCATTTTGCTCTTTGTACTGATTATTTAGCGTTGTGAATTTTGTAAACTCAGCAGCGCTTAAACTATCGAGGCCTGCGCCTTTTTGTTCATTGGTGGAATCGGTCGTGAGTTTTACCCGCGTCGCTAAATCAGGATGAGCGCGTAGGAGGGCAAGTTGTGCTGCTTCATCGGCTTGCATAACCACGGTCTTGAAAGCATCTATCATGGCAGAACATGAAGCAAAGGGCCGTGTTGCGTTGGTGGCAACCCAAGCTGAATGCTCAGCAATTTCGCCAAACGTTGCCACAAATTCTTCCACCGTCATGGCATTCACTTGGGCAAGCGAGATCATTGCGCTGCCAGCCACGCGCCAAGTTTCTGGCGCTCTTCATCTGTCATGCCGGTTTTATTGCCCAGCGGCATGGCTTTGTTGCGAACTGCCTGCGCGTCAATTTGTTTGGCATAACGTTTCAATTCATCGGTGCTGGCAAACATAATGCCTTTGGGCGCTTGTTTTATTTTGGCATCAGTAGGGTTGGCAGAATGACAAGATTGGCAATGGGTTTGCACCAAAGCCATAACTTCGGCATCGCTCACTTTAAGGCCGGCTGGAATAGAGGAAGCCGAAGGCTGCGTGAGCATCACAGCGCCCACCAAGCAGATTGCGATGACAGGAATGGTCCATGCAATTTCGGCCATATCATCATGCACTTCTGTGCGCAGCAAAAAGTGCCGTGCTAAGCCGCCACCTAACACCACTAAACCGACAATCGCCCAAGCCTGTGGATGGCCGGTGATGATGGCGTAGTGATTGCTGGTCATCATGAACAGCACTGGCAATGTGAGGTATGTGTTATGCAATGAACGCTGCTTGCCGATCACGCCGTATTTAGGATCAGGCTTTTCGCCTTTCAAAAGGGCTGCTGTGATTCTACGTTGATTGGGAATGATCATTGCAAACACATTGGCGGCCATCATGGTTCCAATCAGTGCACCCACATGGATGAAAGCACCACGGCCTGAAAACACATGGGAGAAGCCATAAGAAGCGGCGAGAATAAGTGCGAACACGCCGAGTGCCAACCACCCCGTCTGCTTGCCAATCGGTGATCGGCACAGCCCATCATAGATAAACCAGCCAGCAAGCAGCGACGCAATTGAAATGCCAATGGCTTGCAAATTGCTGAGCGGCAGGATGGTGGGATCGACCAAGAACAAATCGGCTTGCACATAATATTGAATGATCAACAGCAAGAAGCCGGTGATCCATGCGATATAGGCTTCCCATTTAAACCAGATCAGATCAGGTGGCAGTTCCGGCGGAGCAGTAAGAAATTTTTTGACGTGATAAAATCCGCCGCCATGCACCTCCCACGCTTCTCCGTTTTTGAGTGAGAGATCAAGCGCCACAAAATAAAACGATGTGCCAATCCACGCGATGCCAGCCACAAGATGACCCCAGCGCACGAGGATATTCAGCCATTCGAGAAGGAAGGGGTCCATGGGTACTCGCGGTAAAGTGGCTCTCATCCGCCCTTCGGGCACCTTCTCCCATTTGTAAGAACAAACGGGAGAAGGCCAGAATTCTCGCCTTCTCCCGCGCGCCTTAGCGTGGGACAAGGTGGCCAACGGCCGGATGAGGGCTCTTACTTCTTTACTGTGGCAACTTGTCGTCGATACCTTTGACGTACCAATTCATGCCAAGGATCATGCCATCATCAACCTTATCAACAACAGTGCCATCTTGCTTGGTCACTTTACCTCCAAACGGATCAAGTGCTCCTGATGTAATGTCGGCAATGGTTTTTTCAGCCATGGCTTTCACATCATCAGGCACATTGGTGATTGGCGCCATTTTCACAGTGCCTTCAGCCATGCCATCCCATGATTGTTGCGATTTCCATGTGCCATCCATAGCGGCCTTCACGCGGCGCACATAGTAGGGACCCCAATTGTCCATGGTCGCTGTCATTTGCGCTTTTGGACCAAACTTAATTTGGTCAGAGGCTTGGCCAAAGCCCAGCTTGCCTTGCTCTTCAGCAACGGTGATTGGCGCTGCCGAGTCAGTGTGCTGAGCAATAATATCGGCACCTTGGCTGAAAAGAACCTTGGCAGCATCGCCTTCTTTGCCGGGATCAAACCATGTGTTGGCCCAAACGATTTTCACTTTGAAATCTGGGTTCACAGATTGTGCGCCGAGCATGAACGCGTTGATGCCTGCCACAACTTCAGGAATTGGGAAGGACACGATATAGCCTGCAATACCAGTCTTCGACATTTTGGCAGCGATTTGCCCTTGCACATAACGGCCTTGATGGAACTTGGCGTTATATGTAGTCACGTTGTCAGCGGTTTTATAACCGGTGGCGTGTTCAAACTTCACATCAGGATATTTGGCTGCAACTTCTAAAGTTGGCTCCATATAGCCAAACGATGTTGTGAAAATGATTTTGCAACCATCACGGGCCAAGCGTTCAATGGCTGTGGCACTGTCTGCTTCTGGAACGTTTTCTACGTAGACGGTTTCAACCTTGTCACCCAGTTCGGCTTGAACTTGCTTTACACCTTCATTGTGCTGATAGGTCCAGCCGAAATCTCCGATGGCGCCGAGGTAAACCCAGCACGCCTTAAACTTTTCTGCAGCATTGGCTGAGGCAGAAGCCGCACCCAAAGCCACGGCAACAACTGCCGCCGATAACATTAATTTTTTCATTATTTCGTTCTCCGTTTGATAGTCCCGTTTAACCCATTGCATTTTTCTCGAGAAAATCCTTATCGCAAAAGTCTTCAACTTTTGCGGGATGTTCTTTAGCGGTCAGGCACGAATGACTGACCTAAGCAGGTTGGCGTGTTAGCCCGCATAAGCTGCCGATTTCCAGAGATAACCACAAGTGCAGCCACTGTGACAAGATAAGGCAATGAAGATAACCACTGCGATGGAATGCCCCAGGCAAAAGTTTGCACCGTATAGGCCAAAATGGAGATAGTGCCGAATAAATAGGCTCCTATAATAACCCGGCCGGGCAACCATGTGGCAAACACCACCAAGGCCAAAGCAATCCAGCCGCGTCCCGCCGTCATATTCTCCACCCATTGCGGTGTATAGGCGAGCGAGAGGTAACCTCCCGCCAGCCCGGCACAGGCCCCGCCAAAGGCAACGCAAGCATAGCGCACTGCAATAACCTTAAACCCCATGGCATGAGCAGAATGGTGATTATCGCCCACGGCTCTAATCACCAACCCGGCGCGAGTTTTAAACAAAACCCAACTGGTGAGGCCCGCCAGAGCAAAAGATGCAATGATGAGAATATCAACACCATGAAAATTGGGGATGCGCCCTATAGGTTGGCCAACCAAGCTTTCACCAAGGAGGGCGGAGAGACCAAGACCCAGCAAGGTGATGGCAAGGCCAGTGGCCACTTGATTGCTGAGCAAAGTGAGCGTGAGCAATCCGAACAATAGTGACATAAGCATGCCCGCGATAATGCTGGCTAAAACACCCAGATAAGGATTGCCGGTGGCATATGCCACGCCAAAGCCAGCAACAGCCCCCATCACCATCATGCCTTCGACGCCAAGATTAAGAACGCCAGATCGTTCCACCACCAACTCACCGAGAGCCGCAATAAGCAATGGTGTTGAGGCAGTTACGATGGTGGCGGCGATGGCCAGAAACTGTTCCATCATTTAGATCCTGATTCCAGCTCGACCAATCCTTCGAGGCTCGCTTGCGCTCGCACCTCAGGATGAGGGTCCATAAATATATCCCTCACCCTGAGGCGCCCACGAAGTGGGCCTCGAAGGGTTGGTAGCTGGAGTGTGATAAGATCAATCATGCTCGAGACCCCTCAAAACGAATGCGGTACAGGATCAAGGTATCGCAAGCCAAAATGAAGAACAGCAATATGCCCTGAAACACTTTGGCAATTTTATCAGGTATGCCGAGCGAAACTTGCGCCGCTTCGCCACCAATAAATGTGAGCGCCAACAGCAAGGCTGCAAAAATTACGCCAACCGGATTAAGCCGCCCCAGGAAGGCAACGATAATAGCCACAAATCCGTAATTGGGTTCATATGGCGTTTGCAATTGCTTGCCCACGCCCATCACATCGCAAGCCCCCGCAAGGCCAGCAAGTGCGCCAGAAACGGCAAAGCAAAAGTAAACCGCTTTATCGGCAGAAAAACCCGCAAAGCGGCCAGCACGCGGAGCAGCACCTAAAGTGCGAAGTTCAAAGCCTTTGAGCATGCGTGACATCATAAAGGCCAAGCCGAGTGCCGCAATCAGCGCAATGAGCGCGCCCAAATGAATATCACCCCAAGTCGGCAATCTTTGCCAGCCCATGAACTTCACAGTTTTGGGAAAGTTTAAACCAAGGGGATCACGCATGGCACCGCGCACCAGCCAGTCAAACAATAACCGTGCCACATAGACCAGCATCAGCGATGTGAGAATTTCGTTCGCACGGTAACGCACCCGCAAAGCCGCCGGAATGAAGGCCCACAAGGCTCCGCCAATGGCCCCCAACGTGAGCATCACAAACATGACTTCAGGGGTTTGCCAACCTGAGAAAAGCACCGGCACGGCACCTGCCGCCAAGGCCCCTATAACAAATTGTCCTTCAGCGCCAATGTTCCAGATATTCGCTGTGTAACACAGCGCCAAGCCCGAGCCGATCAACACCAAAGGCGTGGCCTTCACAATCAGTTTTTCACGCGCCCAATCATCAGTGAGTGGCTCAACAAAAAATACATAAAGCCCATGCAATGGCTCAACACCACGCAGCGCAAACACAATGGCTCCAAAAACCAGCGTGAGCGCAATTGCAATCACCGGCGATAGCAATGCCATTTTCCATGAGCGCTCAGCGCGTTTTTCAAGTATGAGCCGCATGCGAAACCTCACCTGAACCAGCCATCAGCAGACCAATTTTTTCCAAAGATAATTCCTGTGCTGGCACCGCTTCTGAAAGCTGCCCACGCGAGATCACCGCAATGCGATCAGCGATTTCAAAAATCTCATCCAAATCTTGGCTGATCACCAAAACCGCGGCTCCCGAACGGGCGAGATCAATCAGCGCTTGCCGGATGGTGGCCGCAGCGCCTGCATCAACGCCCCAGGTTGGCTGATTAACCACCAACACTTTAGGGTCACGGTCCAGCTCTCGCCCGACCACAAATTTTTGCAAATTGCCACCAGAGAGAGATCGTGCTTCAGGGTCAGGTTTTCCTTTGCGCACATCAAAAACTTTGATCACTTTTTCGGCAATTACAAATGCGCGTGGCCGATCAATCACTGGAGCCTCTTCATGCCGTGTGAGCACAACATTTTCCGAAAGTTTGAAGCTTGGCACTGCCCCATGGCCCAAACGTTCTTCTGGCACAAAGGCGGCACCACGTTTACGCCGTTTGGTTACATCCTCAGATCCACAAGCTACACCATCAATCACAATAGAGTCTTGCTTGGAAATATGTTCGCCTGAAACAGCATCAAAGAATTCTGATTGGCCATTTCCCGCAACCCCTGCAATAGCCACCAACTCACCACCTTGCACATCGAGATTGATATTTTTAAGGGACACGGCAAATGCACCATCGCCCGATAGATTTAATCCGTGTATGGACAATCTCACCGGACCCGCAGTTTTATTTTTCTCGGCATGAATGGAAGCAATATCACTGCCCACCATCATGCGCGCCATGCTGGCTGGGGTTTCCTTGCGCGGATCACAGGTGGCCACCACTTTGCCGTGACGAAGCACAGTTGCAGCCGAACACAATTTGCGCACTTCTTCCAAACGGTGCGAAATATAGAGGATTGCCACACCTTCCGACGCAAGCCTGCGCAAGGTGATAAATAGCTGGTCCGCTTCTTGCGGTGTAAGTACGCTGGTGGGTTCATCCAAAATCAATAGTTTTGGATTTTGCAACAAACAGCGCACTATTTCCACACGCTGGCGTTCACCCACTGAAAGATCGGCCACACTGGCTGAAGGCTCCAATGGCAAACCATAGTCCTGAGAAACCTGCCGCACGCGCTGTGAAAGCGTGCCCAAATCAAATTCACCCGGTAGCGCCAACGCAATGTTTTCAGCTGCCGTCAACGCTTCAAACAAACTGAAATGTTGAAACACCATGCCAATGCCAAGCTTGCGCGCTTCAGCGGGGCTGGCAATATTAAGGGGCGCACCATTCCACAAAAACTCGCCAGACGTGGGTTGCAATGCGCCATATAGCATTTTGACCAATGTGGATTTACCAGCACCATTTTCGCCTAGCAAAGCGTGAATTTCGCCAGCATTCACAGAAATCGATATATCATCATTGGCGCGCAAAGTGCCGAAAATTTTAACGATGTGTTTGGCTTGAAGAAGGGTCATTGCTCCACCCTAGTTGTTTGTAGTGAAATCTCAGAATCCAATTCTTGCGTTCTCAACAGCTCATCTTGCTCCAACATTTGCACGGCCACACCAGCGACAATGGCGGCTGGATGTTTCGATTTCAGCATAGAAACGCCAATCGGGCAGGTGAGTCGCGCTGGATCAACACCAGCCTCCATAAGTCGTTTGCGAAACCGCGTGGCCTTGGTTTGGCTGCCAATCAACCCCACAAATGGAAAAGCTGGATTGCGCAAAGCCACATCAACAATTTCAAAATCCAGTGCATGCGAATGGCTCATCACCAACACAAAGGCATCCGGTTCCATGTCAGTTGGCACACCCACCCGGCACGTTACATTTTGCGGAACCACTGTCGGAAATGCATTGGGCCTCGAATCCCACCAGCTAATCTCAAACGGCAATGGCGCCAGCGCCAAAACCAAAGCGCGGCCCACATGACCAGCACCCCACAGGTGAATATGGCGCAAGTCATCAACAAAATTTTCCGCCCGCTGTTTCACAAGTGCGAGGGAATTTGCATCAAAACTTTCGATCTTCAAATCAACCCGCCCACCACAACACTGGCCAAGATCAGGGCCCAAATGTTTGCGGATGGTTTTATGCGTAGCAGGCTTGCCAAGCAGGCCTTGTGCTTCCGCCATCGCATGCCATTCCAAGGTGCCACCACCAATCGAGCCATGAAAGCCCAGAGGTGTGACCACCATCCAAGCGCCCTCTTCGCGGGGAGTAGAGCCTTCGGCGGCGATAATTGTAACCATCGTGCAAGTGCCGTGGGTGTGAAGTGCGGCGAGGATTTTGAGGTGAGGGTTCATAAGCTCCTCACCGCTTTCAAAATCGCCTCAGGCGTTGCTGGCGTGTTGAGCTTCGGCACCACACCTGGCTTCACACTAGCAATTGCATCCATCACGGCGCACCATACTGATATGGGCAGCATCAAAGGCGGTTCACCTACCGCTTTTGAACGATAAATTGTATCAGAAACATTGCCGGCACTTTTGAACAGCGCCACGCGAAAATCTTCCGGCACATCAGAAGCACACGGAATTTTATAGGTGGAAGGCGCATGAGTGCGCAAGGTTCCATCTTCACCGTAAACCAATTCTTCAGTGGTCAACCAACCCATGCCCTGCACAAAGCCACCTTCAATCTGGCCAATATCAATGGCGGGATTAAGCGAATGGCCAACATCATGCAGCACATCCACACGGATGACTTTCATTTCACCGGTCATGGTGTCGATCAAAACTTCGGAGCAAGCTGCACCATAGGCAAAATAGAAAAATGGCATGCCATATCCCGATGGTCTGTCCCAATGAATCTCCGGCGTTGCATAATGTCCGGCACATGAAAGTGAAACGCGGGCAACTTTCGCAAGGTGTGCAAGTGCGTTGAATGAAATGGATTTACGCCCGGATTTCACTTTGTCATTTTCAAAAGTAACAGACGATTTTTCTACCTTCCAAAACGTCGCCACAAATTCTGTCATGCGCTCCTTAATAGCCAGCGCCGCATTGCGTGCGGCCATGCCATTAAGATCAGAGCCAGACGAAGCGGCAGTGGCCGATGTGTTTGGAACCTTGCCCGTATTGGTAGCGGTAATTGCAACTCGCTCTAAAGCAATGCCAAACACCTCGGCCACCACTTGTGCCACTTTTATATAAAGGCCTTGGCCCATTTCGGTTCCGCCATGGTTCAAATGCACTGAGCCATCAGAATACACATGCACCAATGCGCCCGCCTGATTAAGATGCGTGGCCGTAAATGAAATGCCGAATTTAACCGGCGTTAGCGCCAAGCCTTTTTTCAGAACGCGGCTGGATTTATTATAGGCATCAATCTCTTTGCGGCGCTTGCGATAAGCAGAAGTTTTTTCAAGTTGGCCCACCAGTTCCGGCAAAATGTTATCGCGCAGTTTTTGTCCATAAGGAGTCACATCACGGCGTGGCCCGTAGAAATTCCGTTTACGCACATCCAAAGCATCTAAGCCTGTTTGAATGGCGATTGCTTGCATCATCGCTTCCGCAAACACCATGCCCTGCGGGCCACCAAATCCACGAAACGCCGTGTTTGAAACCGTGTTGGTCTTTAAGCGCCGGGTGGCAATGTTGAAGGCTGGATAATAATAGGCATTATCGGCGTGGAACATTGCGCGATCGCAAATGGCACCACTCAGGTCAGCCGAATAGCCAAGGCGCCCACGAAAATTCACGTCCACACTTGTAATGCGCGCCGTCTTGTCAAAGCCAGCCTCATAATCCACATGAAAATCATGGCGCTTGCCTGTCATGATAAAATCATCATCACGGTCTAAACGGCACTTTGCCGGGTGGTTTAGTTTTTGTGCAGCCAATGCAGCCAAACACGCCCATTGCGTTGCCTGACTTTCCTTGCCGCCAAAACCGCCCCCCATGCGCCGACATTCACACGTTACTTTCGCATCAGTCACGCCCAGCATTGAAGCCACTTTATGTTGAATTTCCTGCGGGTGTTGCGTGGAGGAATGCACCAACATGCCACCGTGTTCTTGAGGAATGGCAAAAGCGACTTGCCCTTCGAGATAAAAATGCTCTTGGCCACCGATTGAAATTTCGCCGGAAATTTTATAGGGTGCGGTTTTTTTTACATCACCTTTTTTGAAGGCATAGGGCGGCAGCAGATCTGTTTTGGAATCTAGAACATTCACAATGGGAGTAGTTTTTTCAATTTCGATTTTAGCCAACAGGCGCGCCCGCAAAGCGGCCTCACGGGTGGTGGCCACAACAGCAAAAATCACTTGGCCATGAAAGTGAATTTCGCCCTTTGCCAAAATCGGGTCATCGCCCATAATTGGGCTGCAATCATTATGGCCCGTAATGTCGGCAGCGGTGAAAACTGCAAGCACGCCTGCTGCTGCGCGAACCGCTGATAAATCAAGTGCTGCAATCTTCCCAACCGCACCGTCTTTCGCAAACCCCGGCACCACATGCACCGTGCCATCAGGCTCGCGCATGTCGTCAATGTAAGTGGCAGTACCCGTTACATGAAGTTCGGCGCTGTCATGGGCGATGGCTTTGCCGACGGTCCTCATAGTTGACCTCGTGCATGTGGTCGACAGCCCTTCGAGGCCCACTTTGTGGGCACCTCAGGGTGAGGGCCGTCATTGATTTTCCTCACTCTGAGATGCGAGCCTTTGCGAGCCTCGAAGGGTTGGCGGTGCGAGTTCATAGTGTGAGAGCCTTTTGCAAAAGTGCATTGGCCACTGTGCTGCGATACTCTGCACTGGCGCGCATATCGCTGAGCGGCGAGTAATCATAAAGTGTTACAGCTTCGGCTTCCTGCAAAGTTTTGCCGATAAGTGCAGCTTCTGTTTTCAGGGCTCGTTTAGGTGTGGCCGCCATTCCACCATAAGCAATGCGGGCGGCGGTAATTTTATCTCCTGCAAACGTGAATAAAAATGCGCCCATCACGGCGGAAATATCGTCATCAAAGCGTTTGGAAATTTTAGTGCATTTGAAAATCTGGTTTACTTTTGGCTTCGGCACATCAATGCGCCACACCAATTCTCCGGCCTTGCGATCTTGCTTGCCATAGTCGATGAAGAAGTCTTCAAGCTTCATGGAGCGCGCTGTTTGGCCATGGCGCAAATGCAAGGTGGCCCCAAGTGCAATGAGGGCGGGCGGCATGTCGCCGATGGGTGAACCATTGGCAATGTTGCCACCGATAGTACCTGACGCCCGCACTTGCCGCGCCCCAAAGCGCCGCAACAGTTGACCAAGATCAGGATGCAATTTTGCCAGCACATCATGCATAGCAGCATGCGTAGCACCCGCCCCAATCGTAATGAAATCGGCGTGATCTTCAATCGTTGCAAAATCTTTTGCGCGTCCAGTATAAATAATTTGCTTTTGCGGCCGCATCTGCTTGTTGATCCACAAGCCCACATCAGTTGCACCCGAGACAATGGTTGCCGTTGGATATTTGGCACAGAGTGCAGCAAGGTTTTCAGCGCTGGCAGGGGCCGCGAAGAATGAGTTTCCATCACCCACAAATAAATCTTCGTCTGCTATGCTGCTTAACTTCGAAGCGATTTGAGCACGGTGCTGCGACCAATAATCATCCACTGAATTACAAGCCTTCAAGCCCGCCTCAATAATAGGCCGATAGCCCGTGCAGCGGCACAGGTTTCCAGCAATCTGATCAACAACTGCGGCACGGTCCACTTTGCGATTCTCATGCGCCAGCGCGAACAGCGACATCACAAAGCCGGGCGTGCAGAACCCACATTGCGATGCATGCGCATCCACCATGGCTTGTTGCACAGCATGGAGTTTTCCATCCCGCGCCAGATCATCAACCGTGATCAATTCCTTGCCGTGAATTTGGCCCAACATAAGAATGCAAGCATTCACCGCTTGATAGCGCACGCGGCCCTCATGCAAATCACCCAGCACCACAGTGCAAGCGCCGCAATCGCCTTCATTGCAGCCTTCCTTGGTGCCTTTTGATTTTTCGGTGAGGCGCAGATAACTGAGCAACATTTCATCAGGCGCGAAATTTTCGACACGCACAATTTCGCCACGCCTGAGAAAACTGAGCGCCATCAGCTGCCCCTATAAGTGGAGTAACCAAAAGGTGAGAGCAGCAGCGGCACATGAAAATGTTGCGAAGCATCGGCAATACCAAAGCGAATGGGGATTACATCGAGGAATAGCGGCTCCGCCAGACTGAGGCCAAGGCTACGCAAATAATCACCAGCGAAAAAACGTAGTTCATAACGCCCAGAAATCAGCGCTGCACCTTCGAGCAGAGGAGCATCCGCACGGCCATCAGAATTGGTCGTGATGGTTTTGAGAAGCTCATCACCCCACACTTCAATTTTAAGACCAGCGGCGGGCTTGCCCAAGCCTGTGTCCAATACATGTGTTGTGAGTTTACCCAACTTTATCTCCCTTTGGGGTAAGACTAACATAGCAAATCATTTAATCAACCTTCTCCCCTCGCGGCAGAAGGTGGCGCGGAGCGACGGATGAGGGGACTGCTGGCAATGGAACTCGCTGCAACCACCCCCTCAGCCGTCTCGCGCCAAGTGGCGCAATCCACCTTCTCCCGCGAGGGGAGAAGGGTAGGTATAAGTTAAGGCGTTAATCCACCATTTTTCACGATGAAGTTCTGTACATCTTCCAAGCCCTTTAACCGCAGCAAATCGGTGAACACATAAGGCCGCCCGCTGCGGGCTTTTTTAGTGTCGCTTTCCATAATGTCCAAATCGGCCATCACATGCGGGGCAAGATCGGTTTTATTGATCACCAGCAAATCTGAGCGCGTAATCGCAGGACCGCCTTTGCGCGGAATTTTTTCACCTTGGCAAACTGAGATCACATAGATTGAAAGATCAGCCAGATCTGGCGAGAACGTGGCGGCCAGATTATCGCCGCCAGATTCAATAAAAATAATGTCCAGATCAGAGTGGCGTTTGGTCATCTCGGCAATGGCCGCCAAATTTATGGATGCATCTTCACGAATGGCCGTGTGCGGGCAGCCACCGGTTTCCACACCCATAATGCGGTCCTCGGGCAAGGCCTGTAGGCGGTTTAAAATCAGGGCGTCTTCTTTGGTGTAAATATCATTGGTGATCACTGCCACCGAGTATGTGTCGCGCATGGCTTTGCAGAGTTTTTCGGTGAGCGTGGTTTTGCCAGAGCCGACAGGGCCACCAATGCCAATGCGAAGGGGACCATTTTTCATGTGCGAAAAATCCTTGAGCTTTGTGTCTCATGCTTCATCGCCGCCACATCTGAGAGCAATGTGATGGAACC
The DNA here is from genome assembly GCA_031366855.1 of Hyphomicrobiales bacterium. Taxonomy (GTDB): domain Bacteria; phylum Pseudomonadota; class Alphaproteobacteria; order Rhizobiales; family Aestuariivirgaceae; genus Aestuariivirga. The sequence continues at coordinate 34,837 of JANLPA010000095.1, forward strand.
GAGATCGCTCAGAGTTGCGTTTGAAGCGCGCATTGCTGTTGCTGAAATCACCGGCATAAGATTGCGCATAATTTCAAGGCCTGCAGTTTGACCAATTGGAACTAAGCGCACGGCGACTGAAATGAGGGCGTTGGAAAATCCTTGTAAGAACGCGAGCAAAGCATGTTCGCGGTCAATGCCCATTGCTTTGCACGCATGGGCGGCGGCGATGGGGTAGGCAATTTCAGTGTCATATAAAATATTGTCATCGCCGGACTTGTTCCGGCGACCCATGGCTTCAAGTTCCGACGCGTCGAAAGTTGGTTCCCCGGGACAAGCCCGAGGATGACAAGATAAAAACACAAGAGCCGCCTTCTCAAAAGCAGCACCCAATTGTGTAGTTTCGAGATGGCGCTCATGTGAAGAGCACAACGCCAAACCAAGGTCGTTCACATCTTGCTCATAAGACAATGCAAACAACACAGCATCATTCCAACCAGAGCCGCGCGTGATTAGATCAGTGATCCATTCTTCAACCTCATGCGGAGTCGAAACATCATCAGATTCAATCGCCCATTCCAACCCATGACTATAGGCATAAGTGCCAATCGGAAACGCAGGCGACATCCAATTGAGCAGCAACAATAGTTGGGAATGCTCAATGCCCATGGTAAGCACCATGTTCAGGCGAAAATTGTTCGCGCACCACGCGTAACGTGGCACCAAGCTTTTCTAGCATCAGCGCAATCACGCGGTCATTGAGGATAAGAATACGGTCCCATTCGAGTTGTGCTGCAAGATGGCGATTACCAATATGCCAAGCCAAAGTCACAACATGCGCTGGGCTAACGCCTCTGATTTCAAGCAACTCTTCTTCTGCTGCCCGGATTTCAATATAGGTTCCATTTTCCAATTCAAGATGATCACCATCTTCAATGAAAATTGTGAGCGGCAGATCGACCATAACCTCCGATCCATTTTCCGTAACCAACAACTTGCGCCGCAAGTGTCGGTCTTGTGCCGAGAGTTCAATTCCGTCCGTTGCGGTTCCAGGTGCCTCGCTCAATCTAATATGTTTGATTGCCCGCAGTGCCATGATCAAAATAGAAAATACCGCTGTGCCATTGGCAGTTCGGTTGCCGGAGCACACGTAAGCAATTCACCATCTGCCCGCACCTCATAAGTTTCAGGGTTCACCTCAAGCTTAGGCGTGGCGCTGTTGTGAATCATTGAAGCTTTGGAAATGCCACCGCGTGTATTTTTAACGGCGACCATTTTCTTTTCCGTGCCCAAGCGCTGCTGCAAGCCATTAGCCGCTGCGGCTTGCGACACAAACACCACTGATGATGATGTTCGTAATTTTCCAAAACTCGCAAACATGGGCCGATAATGCACCGGCTGCGGTGTTGGGATTGACGCGTTGGGGTCGCCCATGGGCGCTGCCGCAATTGAGCCCGCCAGCAAAACCATTTCCGGCTTCACGCCAAAGAAAGCGGGATTCCACAACACCAAATCAGCGCGCTTGCCCACTTCAATGGAGCCCACTTCATGTGAAAGACCATGGGTGATGGCTGGGTTGATTGTGTATTTTGCAATATATCTTTTCACGCGGAAATTATCATTGCCACTGTCGCCTTGAAGTGCGCCGCGCTGCACTTTCATTTTATGCGCCGTTTGCCAGCAGCGAATAATCACTTCACCCACGCGCCCCATGGCTTGTGAGTCTGATGAGATCATCGAGAAGGCTCCGAGATCATGTAAGATATCTTCAGCAGCAATAGTCTCCTTGCGAATGCGACTTTCGGCAAAAGCAATGTCTTCAGGAATGCGCGGAGATAAATGATGGCACACCATCAACATATCGAGATGTTCAGCAACTGTGTTGATCGTGTAAGGCCGTGTGGGGTTGGTGGAAGAGGGCAACACATTTGGAAGGGATGCCACTTTGATAATATCGGGCGCATGGCCACCGCCTGCACCCTCGGTGTGGAAGGTGTGAATGGTACGGCCCTTAATGGCAGCGATGGTGGCTTCCACAAATCCAGACTCGTTCAACGTATCAGTGTGAATGGCCACTTGCACATCATGCTCATCGGCCACATTCAAACAATTATCGATGGCCGCAGGTGTGGTGCCCCAATCTTCATGCAGCTTCAATCCGCACACGCCTGACTTGATCATCTCCACTAAGCCTTCAGGTCGCGATGCATTGCCCTTGCCCATGAAGCCGAGATTCATCGCGAATGCATCAGCGGCTTCAATCATCCGCTCTGTGTGCCAAGGCCCAGTGCAAGTGGTGGCCAGTGTGCCATGGGCTGGTCCGGTGCCGCCACCTAGCATCGTGGTCATGCCAGAGTATAAGGCCTCTTCAAGCTGCTGGGGTGCGATGAAATGAATGTGGCTATCAACACCACCAGCGGTTAGAATTTTGCCTTCGCAAGCTATAATCTCAGTGCCAGGACCAATAATAATGGTGACCCCATTTTGAGTATCAGGATTGCCCGCTTTGCCGATTGCCGCAATACGACCATCACGCAAACCCACATCAGCTTTGATAATGCCGGAATGATCGACGATTAAGGCATTGGTGATTACGGTGTCCATGGCACCATTGGCGCGCGTGACTTGTGATTGCCCCATGCCATCACGGATCACTTTGCCGCCGCCGAATTTCACTTCCTCACCATAGAGGGTGAAATCTTTTTCCACTTCGATAATAAGTTCAGTATCAGCCAGCCGAACCTTGTCACCGACAGTGGGGCCAAACATTTGCGCATAAGTGGAGCGAGAAACAGTGGACATGGTTTACCTGTCGATTGGGGCAAATACACCCATCTTGATCGCGTGTTTGTCTAGTGAGTATGTCAGCTTTGCTTGCGCGTGGTCGTTGAGGCAGGCGATGAGGCAATCGGAAAACCCAGTTGAACCACTTTCAAATTTTTGCAGCGCTTCTGCAACAATCGATTCTTTTTCTAACACGAGGCTTTGTGAATCCAGCATGTCACGAATGACGGTTACTGCCGTTGATTTGTTGTAACCCTGTTGACGGCGCAAACTCCAAATCACTTCAACAAGCACAACCAGATTCACATAGGCTGGATTGTCAAATGTGCACTCTTCGTCGATAAATCGCGTCGCAGCCTTGGTCCAAGCAGGATCATCCTCGAGAATGTACCGTAGCAACAAACTGCTATCGATTCCTTTCAAGGTCGTGCTCCCTTTCTGTCGGGCCGGTTGCGTTCCCACACAGTCGCCATAATTTCCTCATCATCATTGATCCGACTGGGTGGTTTTCTAAACAGACCTTTCAGGCCATTCAGCCCCTGCTTCCTAGCAACAATCTCAACGCCGCCATCAGGCATGTCGCGAAACAGCAATTTCTGCGCACCTTCAATCCCTAGCTTTCTCCTGACTTCAACAGGTACCGTGAGTTGCCCCTTGCTAGAAATCTTTGCATCATAAATTCCCATCTTATATCTCCATTCCCCGCTTACAATAAAGTCGGGGAAATATCACAGTTTCATACTTTTTACAATCTCCCCATCACTTTGCCTTGAAAGCCATAAATCTCACGTTTGCCACCGATAGGCACCAGTGTCACTTCACGGCGCTGGCCCGGCTCAAAGCGCACGGCAGTTCCCGCCGCAATATCCAAGCGATGCCCACGCGCTTTGGCGCGGTCAAAGCGCAACGCCTCATTAGTTTCAAAAAAGTGATAATGCGAACCCACTTGCACCGGCCTGTCACCTGTGTTGGCCACTTCGATGATCACGCGCGGTGATCCAACATTAAGCTCAATATCGCCAGACACAGTTATAACTTCACCGGGGATCATGAGCGCTCCTAGCGTATCGGTTGATGAACTGTGACAAGCTTGGTGCCATCAGGAAACGTGGCTTCAACTTGCACATCATGGATCATCTCAGCAATACCATCCATCACTTGCGCGCGTGAAACCACATGGGCAGCATCCTGCATCAGATCAGCAACACTCTTGCCATCGCGTGCTCCCTCCATCACAAATTCAGTGATGAGAGCAATCGCCTCGGGATGATTGAGTTTCACACCGCGCTCCAAACGTTTGCGCGCCACGATTGCTGCCATGGCGATCAGCAGTTTATCTTTTTCTCTCGGCGTGAGCTGCATAAATTATCCTCAGAACGTCCAAACTTTCGGCAGACTACCCACTCCCGCCAAAACAGCAAGCGCGGGAATCAATGATTTGCGCAATGTAAACCCATCTTTGGCAATCAACCTTGCAACAAGCTTGCCATTCCAGAAAGAGGCAGCACCACCAATGCCAATGGCAGCGCGCAATGGCTCGAGATGCTTTTCTGCATCGGGCGCAATACAAAGCAAAGTCGCCATGGCCGCAGCGCCATTTAGCGTGGCTTTGGAAAGCGGCAAAGGCCCATCCAAGTGCAGATCATCGGCGAAGATTAGCTTGCCATTTTGCCTAATCCGCCAGCAATCGCGAAAGGTAATTTGTGAAATCACTTCGGCAGACTCAGGCCGCCCAAAGAGCACAGGCTCTACAGCAATGAATCGCGAGGTGGCCGCAAGCTCCACATCAAGCTTGCGTGATAAGCTGGAGCCATCAAATAAAATCGATTCCTGCGGCAGCCAAAATAATGTGCCCCCTTCAGCAACCTGCAATTTGGTGTGCACCTTTACCGTTGGCCCCAGCGTGCGGTAAACCCGCTCGGCGGCTTGTGTGGTCACTGTAAGCTGAGCGTTAGGGCCCACTTCAATATCAAACTCAAAATCATCACCACCGGCCAAGCCGCCGCCTGTGTTGATGAGAATGGCTTCACGGCCCATATGCGGAAACCGCACCTTGGCCGAGCCTTCTTCACGCAAACGCTGCAAGCCAATCGCACTTACTGAAAGGGCAACTTTGCCAACACTGCGTTGCTGATGAAAACGATGCGCCAGGTCGTTCATTAATTCTTGCTCACAATCTGTCGCAATTTCATAGGCCACCTTAACCCCAACTTTTGTAATCGGCGACTCTAAATTACAAGCAATCCGCTCTTAATTTTGGGCCCCAAAATAGCCAATTCATTTAGCTCTTGCAAAGCCTAGCCCCCAAGGTGCTAGACTGAATTCCTTAGTATAATAAAACGAAGGGAGACAAAAATGTTTACATCGAAATTAAAAATGCTTGGGGCAAGCGTTGCCATATTCGCACTCATGTCCACGGCAGCCTTTGCCGAAACCGTTTTGAACCGAGGCAGTGCTGCTGATCCTGAATCGCTTGACCCCCACAAAACCTCCACCACCTATGAAGCAGATTTGCTGCGTGATCTTTTTACTGGCCTTATGGCCCAGGACAAAGACGCCAATGTTATTCCGGGTGCCGCTGAAAGCTACACAGTTTCCGCCGATGCAAAAACCTACACCTTCAAATTGCGAGCCGATGGCAAATGGTCTGATGGCTCACCCGTTACTGCTGATGATTTTGTATTTTCGTGGCAGCGCGCCGTCAATCCTGACACAGCCTCCGAATATGCTTATCTCTTGGCCCCCGTTGTAAATGCCGAAGATATTACCGCCAAGAAAATGAAACTTGAAGACCTTGGCGTGAAAGCCATTGATCCCCTAACATTCCAAGTCACTCTCAAAGCACCAACACCCTATTTCTTGGAAATGCTCACCCATCAAGTGACTTATGCTGTGAGCAAGGCCAATGTGGCCGCCCACCCAACGGATTTCACCAAGCCCGGCAACATGGTTTCCAATGGGGCCTATACGCTGGCTGAATTTGTTCCCAATGATCACATCAAACTTGTCAAAAACCCTCAGTTCTATGGTGCGGCAGATGTGAAAATTGATGCCGTAAATTATATTCCAAATGAAGATCGCGGTGCAGCCGTAAAGCGCTTCGAAGCAGGTGAGCTTGATATGTATGGCGATTTGCCAACCGAACAACTTGCTGATCTGCGCACCAAATTTGGTGACCAAATCAAAATCGGCCCTTACCTTGGCACTTACTATTATGTGTTTAAGACAACCAAAAAGCCTTGGGATGATCTGAAAATCCGCGAAGCAATATCCATGGCGATTGACCGTGATTATCTAGCTGAAAAAGTCTGGGGTAATTCCATGATTCCGGCTTACAGCTTTGTGCCACCCGGCGTTGCGGGCTATAAGGGCCCAACATTGGCCTATGCCGGAATGTCTCAACTTGACCGTGAAGATGCAGCCAAGAAAATCTTGACTGAGTTAGGTTATTCAGAAGCCAAGCCTTTGAAGATGGACATCCACTATAACACATCTGAAAACCATAAGAATGTAGCCATCGCTATCCAGTCGCAGTTAAAGCCGCTGGGTGTTGATGTTACTCTTACCAATACCGACACAAAAACTCATTATGGGCTTTTGGAACAACATGGTGATTTTGATGTGGCGCGTGCTGCTTGGGTTGCTGACTATAAGGACCCAGAAAATTTCTTGGCACTTTGCAAATCTGGCACTGGCAATAACTATGCTGAATATTCTAACAAAGACTATGATGCCCTCTTGGCCAAAGCCGCCGCAGAAGGTGATGCAACAAAGCGCATGGATAATTTGGCTGCCGCTGAAGCTATCGGCATCACGCGCGACCTCTGCGTTGTGCCGCTGCTCTATTACAGCTCACACAATATCGTTTCTTCAAAGCTTAGTGGCTGGGACATTAACGTGATGGATTCGCATCCAACACGCTGGATGAGCAAGCAGTAACAGTGAAGTGAAGAGCCCTCATCCGCCCGTTGGGCACCTTCTCCCATCCCAAGAAGGACGGGAGAAGGCGAACAACTTAGCCTTCTCCCGTTTGTACTTACAAATGGGAGAAGGTGGCCGAAGGCTGGATGAGGGCTCTTCTATCCTTTTCCACATTTCCGAAAGTTAGCCCCATGCTGCGTTATATTTTGCAGCGTTTGCTGACGGCAATTCCAACGTTCTTCGTGATCGTAACCTTGTCGTTTCTGCTAATGCGCGTGGCCCCAGGCGGGCCGTTCAATCAAGAGCGTGGGCTAAACCCCATCATCAAGGCCAATCTTGAAAAGCTCTATCATCTCGACCAATCGCTATGGCAGCAATATATCAATTATTGGCAAGGCATTGTGCACGGCGATTTTGGGCCGAGCTATAATTTACCAGATTTCACCGTGGCTGAAATTCTGTCTAATGGCCTCTATGTTTCCATAACTTTGGGCATCTTGGCCCTCACATGTGCGCTTTTGCTGGGTGGCTTGCTTGGTATCATTGCCGCTCTCAAACAAAATCACTTTGCGGATTTCTTAGTGGTCGCAATGGCCACGGCAGGCAGCACCATCCCCACATTTGTGGTGGCCCCATTGTTTCAATTATTCTTTGCTCTTGCGCTTAAGTGGTTCCCCGTTGGGGGCTGGACCGGGGGTGGTTGGAAAGTGATGGTGGGGCCGGTTGTGGTTCTCATGTTGCCGCAGCTTGCCACAGTGGCGCGCCTGATGCGTGGGTCCATGATTGAATCGCTGCACGCTCATCACATCAGAACCGCAAGGGCCATGGGCTTGTCTGATTATTCCATCATCATTCGCCATGCCTTGCGCGGTGCCTTGTTGCCGATAGTGTCTTATGCCGGTCCGGCAGCGGCAGCATTGGTGACAGGCTCAATTATTGTCGAAACAATTTTCGCCATTCCCGGCATTGGCCGTTATTTTGTCGATGCCGCGTTGAACCGTGATTACACATTGGTAATGGGTACCGTTGTTGTTGTGGCGGTCTTCACCATTGCCTTCAATCTGCTCGCCGATATTCTTTATGCTGTCGTTGATCCACGGGTACGTTATGACTGAGGGCAAAACCAAAGGCCGTTCCCTGTGGGCCGATGCTTGGGCAAGATTGCGCGCCAATAAAGCCGCCAGTTTCAGCATCATCTACCTGCTATTGATGACACTGCTTTGCATTGCTGGCCCTTGGTTTGTGCAGCATGATTTTGATACGATTTTTGAAAATTATAACCGCGTGCCACCAAGTCTCACAGCCTATCCAAAAGCAGACACGATAGAAACTATGCTCGAAGAAGCCACCAAGCGGGCCAAAGTGGATTTTTCTGGCTTTGAAGAAAAAGACGGAAAAATCTTTTTAACCCTCACTGCGTCTAGTCCGATTGACGAACGGGTCATCCGCTATTTTGATCGTTCGGGGTCCTTTGAAGCCTCGCATGTCGAAGAAAAATCGCCCGATGGTTTGAAAATGATTATCAGCACTTCGCCCAAGAAAGATTACTTCTATTTCGGCACCGATATTTCAGGCCGCGATCTTTTGGCCCGCACATTGGTCGCAGGCCGTGTGTCGCTTTCGATTGGTCTTCTTGCCGGATTGGTGGCCGTGACTATTGGCGTTCTTTATGGCGCTACATCAGGATTCATTGGCGGTAAAACCGATGACGTGATGATGCGCATTGTAGATATTCTCTATGCACTGCCGTTTACATTTTTTGTGATCATGCTGGTCGTGTTCTTTGGTCGCAATTTTATTCTCATGTTTTTTGCGGTGGGCTGTGTGATGTGGTTGGATATGGCGCGCATTGTGCGCGGCCAAGCTCTGTCAATCAAACGTCAAGAATATGTGCAAGCCGCAGAAGCTTTGGGCGTTGGCAAATGGGGCATTGTGCTGCGCCACATCATTCCCAATTTGTTGGGGCCAGTGGTGATTTATATGACACTGCTGGTGCCGCAAGTGATCATTCTTGAAAGCTTCCTGTCTTATCTCGGCCTTGGTGTGCAGGAACCCATGTCCAGCTGGGGTGTGCTCATCTCGCAAGGCGCGCGCAACATTCCCTATGCCAATTGGCTGCTCTTCTTCCCCAGCTTCTTTCTCACCTCAACTCTCTTCGCGCTTAATTTCATCGGTGATGGCTTGCGCGATGCTCTTGATCCAAAGGACCATTGAGATGAGTGAACCTTTATTCTCAATCAATAACATCAAAGTGCAATTCAACACCATGAATGGCACAGTTGATGCCGTGAAGGGTGCTAGCATTGACGTGATGCGTGGCGAGACGATCGCCGTGGTGGGCGAGTCGGGCTCCGGCAAAAGCCAAATGATGATGGCGGCCATGGGGCTTCTGGCGTCTAACGGAAGTGCCCAAGGCGAAGTGCTCTACGAAGGTCACAATCTTTTGCAAATGGGCAAGGCCGAACTTAACACGTTGCGAGGCCGAAAAATAAGCATGATTTTTCAAGAGCCCATGACTTCACTTGATCCCCTTTACACAATCGGCAATCAACTGATGGAGCCGATCAAGCACCACTTGAAAATGAACAATGTCCAAGCTCGCGCTAGGGCCATTGAAATGTTGGAACTGGTTCGCATCAAAGAACCTGAACGCCGCATGCGCTCTTACCCGCATGAAATGTCTGGCGGCCAGCGCCAGCGCGTGATGATTGCCATGGCCCTTGCTAACAACCCCGAATTACTCATCGCTGATGAACCGACCACGGCTTTAGATGTGACCATTCAAGCCGAAATTTTAGAGCTGATGGCAGACTTGCAAAAGCGCTTGGGCATGGCCATGATTTTCATCACCCATGATCTCGGCATTGTGAAACGCATTGCCAATCGCACTTATGTGATGCGCCATGGTGAAGTGGTGGAAGAGGGATCTACCAAAACGCTGTTCGCTTCACCCAAGCACGCTTACACCAAGGCGCTGCTTGAAGCCGAACCCACGGGCCGCAAGGAGCCTGCACCCAGCACAGCCCCTTCAATTCTGTCGGGGCAAAATATGAAGGTGACGTTCAAAATTGGCGGCGGTCTGTTTGGCAGCCCGGCCATTCAATTGAAGGCCGTTGATGACGTGTCGATCAATCTGCATCAAGGCCAAACCATTGGCATTGTGGGTGAGTCAGGTTCTGGAAAATCCACACTGGCCAGAGCGCTGATGAAACTTCTGCCCAGCCAAGGTGCGATCAATTTTGATGGCAAAGATATTGCTAGCATAAGCAAAACTGATATGCGGCCCTTTCGCAAACAGTTGCAGCTGGTGTTTCAAGATCCATACGGGTCGCTCTCACCGCGCATGACGGCGGGGCAGATTATCACGGAAGGCCTGCTGGTGCATGAGCCTGCCATGTCGTCAGCAATGCGAGACGCCCGCGCCGTGGAAGCCATGAAAGAAGTGCAGCTCGATCCGGAACAGCGCAGCCGTTACCCTCATGAGTTTTCCGGTGGCCAGCGTCAACGCTTGGCCATTGCGCGGGCGATCATTTTAAAGCCAAAAGTCATCGTGCTGGATGAGCCGACATCAGCCTTAGACCGCCAAGTGCAAAAGCAAATTGTCGATCTGCTGCGCAATCTGCAACAGCAGCATAATTTATCCTATTTGTTCATCAGCCATGATCTTGCCGTGGTACGCGCCATGGCCGATCACATTATTGTCATGAAAGACGGGAAAATGGTGGAGCAAGGCACGCCCGATGACGTGATGCTGCGCCCCAAACAGAACTATACGCGAAGGCTCATGGCCGCTGCGTTTCAATGATTGTTAGAAAACCTCATAAACTTAAAAGCCAGCTTCGATAATCAGAGCGGGATGGACTTGAACGAGCCAAGGCCCGGCGAACTGACCGCAAAAATTTCAATCAACTTGATCCGTGTCAACGCTGGAACTTTTACATGGGGCTCTGTGTTATCTTAACGACACCAAATTTTTCAGGAAACTTATTATGACCAAGTTCAAATTGACCACTTACTCTGTGATTGCCGTTTCGCTCGCATTGGCAGCTTCTTTTCCGGCCCTTGCAGATGTAACGGTCAAAGTATCGCTTTGGGACAAGGGCGGCACGATGGACATGAGCAAATCTATGATGATGGGCATGGGCATGCATGCCAACATGAAAATGGCAATGATGGGTATTAATATTGATCAAAAGAGTGTGGCCGCAGGCAAGATTACTTTTGACGTAACCAATGCGTCCAAAGAAACAATTCATGAAATGCTGGTGGCACCAATTACCGATGAAAATGTGGTGTTGCCGTTTATCGCAAATGAAAATCGTGTTGACGAGGAAGCAGCCAAAGATTTGGGCGAAGTGTCTGAACTTGATCCGGAAAAATCTGGCACCCTCACACTTGATTTAAAGCCAGGCAACTATGTTCTGTATTGCAATATTCCGGGCCACTTCATGGCTGGCATGTGGACTGTTCTAAACGTCAAATAGCAATGTGTTGAGTAGCAAGGACTTGGAACTGCCTTGTCATTTCACGCATGTGTAAAAAGCTATGCCTTAGTATTATGTGCGGCCACCACAATCTCTGCCGCTCGACCAGCGAGTTCAGCCATATGGTCGAATGAGAAGGTGAATGTTCCAACCCCAGACGTGGCTGAGCGCAGTTCCACAATGAGCGAGGCGATTTCCGCCTCTGGCATATGGGCTTTCACCGTGTCCCACCCCGCCCAATCATCCCGGTTGTCATAACCTAGAACTTGTCCACGATGGCCCGTTATAATTTGATTGATGCGCGCGGTGTGTTCACTGGGTGTGTGAATTTCTAAATTCACAATGGGCTCCAAAAGCAACGGCTGACAATTTGGTGTGGCTTCAGCCATGGCTGCGCGTGCTGCCATTTTGAAGGCCATTTCGGAACTATCCACATCATGATACGAGCCATCTGACAAATTGACGGCAAAATCCACAACTTCAAAACCCAAAGGCCCGCGCACCAGCCACTCGCGGATGCCATTTTCAACGGCCGGTATATATTGCTTAGGCACTGAACCGCCCACGATCGTATCACTGAAAGCAAAGCCTTGCCCACGTGGCAGTGGCTTTATCTCAACTACGATATCGCCATATTGGCCATGCCCACCCGATTGTTTCTTATGCCGACCGCGGATTTGCGTGGGCTTTCGAATAGTCTCGCGATAACCAATCTTGCGCAAGCTTGTAGCAGCATCAAGACCAAATTTGTTTTTGAGCCGCTCAAGGGCTGCGCGCAGATGAATCTCACCTTGGCCCCAGAGAACCAACTCATGCGTCATACTGTCATGGTTCAAGGACAATGATGGATCTTCTTCGATGAGTTTGGCGAGGGATTGCGTGAGCTTAACTTCGTCTTTTCGGTCATGCACGGATATGGCTTTGCCGAATAAACCAGCGGTTTTCTTCCGCGCTAACAATTGTGTGGTGCTGCCTTTAACAGTCCCAATGGTCTCAGCCGTCGCAACACCCTCAAGGCGGCTAAGGCCCACTGTGTCGCCTGTTAAAGCTTTGGTCAATTTCGTTTGGGCCTGCCCCAGCAGAGAAACCACACCTGCCACGCGGGTTTCCTGTCCACCGCGACCATATATAATCGAGCCATCGGCAATCTCGCCGCTGAGAATGCGGGCAACGGAAATCTTGCCGCCGCGTTCAGTGAAGAAGGTTTTGAGCACGAGTGCCGTTGCACCAGTGGTTGACTTCAAATTCAATCGCGTTGCGGCCTGTGTTACGTCTGGCACTTCGTGACGCAATGCTTTCAACAGGCGGCTTATACCATTGCCAGATTCGGCGGCACCGAAGAACACTGGTGTGATCAAACCATCACCCGCCTCCCGTGCGAGGTCCTGCATCACGCGGTCCTGCGCTGGTTCTTGGTCGGTGAGTATTTGTTCCATGATCACATCATCATGATCGGCCAAACGTTCGAGTAGTGCAAAGTGGCCTTGTTTTTCCGCCGCACTCAAATCAGCCGGAATGGCTACGATCTCAGCCTCAGCATTTTTACGGTAAATAAAGGCCCGTTCAAGGGCCAGATCAATGTAGCCGGTAATGGCGCCATCTTTCATGATGGGCAATTCGCGCATGACCAACGGCAAGCCGCTTGCTGGTTGCAGCCAGGTCAGTGCTTCATGCGGGCGGGATGTGGATTTATCCACCTTGTTGATAAAAATGAAATGCGGAATGCGCAGAGCCTCAAGTTGCTTGAGAATTAACTGAAGCGCCGGGGCCTTTTTTTCATCGGCCTCGCACACAACAATTGCCGCATCACAACTGGGCAAGCAATCATGCATATCTTGCATAAATTCTATCGAACCAGGGCAATCCAGAAAGGTAAAACTTTCACCCATGAATTTGGTGGTGGCAACATTGACTTCAACACCCATGCCCAGCGCCCGAGCCTCCGGCGCGGCATCACCAACTGTATTCTTATCAGCGAAGCGACCTTGACGGGGTATGGAGCCGCATCGAAACAGGATCGCCTCCAGCAGAGTTGTCTTGCCGCTTTGATAGGGGCCAACCAGAGCTATACATCTCGGCCCCTTTGCATGTCTCACCTGTCCTGCGGCCATAATGTTCCTCCCACGTATCGCGTTAGCAATTCAGGGCCGTCACTTGAGCGCTCATCCACACTCAGACGGCACATTGTGAAGAGTATGGTCGCTCCAAATCCTGTCAGTTGCAAGAAAAATGATGAAGCTTGTCACCAAGCTGAATATGTTCCAACTCACTGCAAGTAAAGCACACAGTCAGAGTACAAGCGCTGTGTTGAAATTTTCATAAACCTAGAAATTGTTACTATGCGGTTAGTCTCCATCGAGCGAACAGATATTGCGAAACTACACCACGGACTAAGACACATCCGATATCAAGCAAATCGCGTGCTTGGTGTATTGTCTGTGATGTTCACTCAAGCCGAGAATTGGAACCTGCGACCAGTTGCAAGTAATCCTTGTCGAGGTGTAAAAAAATACAAAGAAACGAAACGCGAGCGCTACTTGGATAAGCATGAACTAAAGCGCCTCGGACAAACGCTGCGGATTGAAGAAGAGTAGCCAGCCATAGACAACTGCTCGCTGCGCTCACCTCGCGGCAGATCCAACTTTGGCAGCAGCGGATAACATTTCAAACAACCTCGCTGAACTTATGCAAATCAAAATGACCGAGTAATGGTCGTGGGCAATTTGTGTGCAGCAATGCACTGCTATTTTTCAGTGATTAGAGGTGAAAACGAAGGCGTAGTTAATCTCGCTCAAAAGTATTTTACCTTACAAATGTTAATCATGGATTCTCTAGGCCTTACACGAAAATTCATTTTTTCCGTCCGATGATGGATGGGAACGACAAGGCAATGAAATCAATAGGTTAAAAACTGCCGTGCGGGCTAAGTGTGCAGTAAGGCACAGTGCATTCTACGAAGCCAGGTGAAAGTTACAACAAAAACGATTGATTTGTCCTTGCCGGATGAGGCTGCCTCCCGATAAAGGCAGTATTCAGCTCAGCGTTTTTGACCAATGACTGTACCATCCTTTGAATAGCTTATACTGGGTTTCAGCGTAATGCTTTTGACTGTTACTTAATTCATCTGATGCAATGAAGTTCACTGCATACTCGGGGTTTCCTTCAAGCACCATCAAAAATTTATAGTAGAGTACAAGATCTGTCCCCTCGTCAAAAGTCGATAGTACCCAAAGTGCCTGTTCCAACTCGCGAGCGAGTTTGCGCGCTTTTGCATCGCCCGCCGCAGCCCTCTCGCAAAGTGCAACAAGATGTAACACTTCTTTCGGCAATATGTTGCCAATTCCAGTGATCGCTCCAGTTGCTCCGCAATTCACGAAACCATGAAATACCTGTGTATCAACTCCGACCATTAGTGTGAGCGAAGGATCGTTCCCGGTAATGTGTTCGGCGGCGTAGTGCAACGCCTCGGCACCGCCAAATTCCTTAAATCCCACAAGGTTTGGATAACGGCGCCGAAGGTTGAAGAAAAGTTCAGCTTTGGTCTCATAACCATAATATGGACTGTTATAGATGACCGACGGGAGGCCGCTTGAAGCCTCGAGAATACTGGAGAAGTGTGCATCCTGAGCCGAAACACTGTTGCCTCGAGACAATACACGCGGAATAATCATCAAGCCTTTGGCCCCTACTTTTTGTGCGTGAGCAGCATGCGCAGCAGCCAGTGCAGAATTTTGAGCACCCGTTCCCACTATGACGGGCACACCAGCCTTAACAAGACATTCAACGCCTTGCTGGCGTTGCTCATCAGTGAGCAGAGGCCAGTCACCCATCGACCCGCAATAGACGACGGCGGACATTCCTGCACTTATGAGTTGCTTTCCTTTTTTCACCAAGGCATCGAAATCAGGCGTTCTGTTGGACTTACAAGGGGTCATCAAGGCCGGCATGCAGCCGCAGAATATATTGCTAGTCATAAACTTGTCTCCTTCTTATTGGTGATTGCTATATTTATTTGCGGGGTTTCGCTCTTGGAATGATGCTCCACAACTTGGAAGTCCTTTGTCATGCTCACTTCTGACACAAGCGGTTAAAGAACTGATTTCAAGAAGTTCACGGTTTCTGGCTGCTGAGGTGTATTAAACACCTGTTCCGGCGGACCAATTTCATGGATTCGTCCTTGATGCATAAATGCTACGCGATCCGAAACCTCGCGGGCAAAGCGCATTTCGTGGGTAACAACAATCATTGTCATGCCTTCGGAAGAAAGCAGTCGCATAGTATCAAGAACCTCACCAACTAGTTGCGGATCGAGAGCGGAGGTTACTTCATCAAAAAGCATGTAGTGCGGCGACATCGCGAGAGCACGAGCGATTGCCATACGTTGTTGTTGGCCTCCAGACAGCTTTGACGGGTAAACGGCGAGCTTATCCCCCAGTCCAACATGGTTCAGATTTTTAATGGCAAAAGCTTCAGCTTCTTGACGGTTCAAGCCGAGTACCTTGCGGGGCGCAAGCATGACATTCTCCAGCACTGTAAGGTGTGGAAAGGCGTTCCACTGCTGGAAAACGATCCCAATCTTCTGCCTCAATGTGTTGATGTTGGTGGTGCGTGCGT
>JANLPA010000099.1:0-27979 GCA_031366855.1 Hyphomicrobiales bacterium
TCCGCTTTTCGTTTTAGATTCAAAACATGGTTTCACTTATCAACATGCGCCCTTCATCGGGTCTCGATACAGGGCTTTTAGGGGCTGGTCGCTACACTTCGCTTCCTCAGATGCAGCGTGGGCGCGGGGCGAAGATCAACCCATCGGGGCGATTTGAATCCTTACATGATGAGCTAGTGGATGATGGTTGGGATTCGCTGGCTGAAATTCCACGTTTGAAAACTGAGATTTTTACCGAAACGCCCAAGACCATTATAACGCGTAATCAATCTCCCGATATTTCGTTTGATCGTTCAATTAATCCTTATCGTGGCTGCGAGCATGGCTGTACCTATTGCTATGCGCGGCCAGCCCATTCTTACATGGGGCTTTCGCCGGGCCTTGATTTTGAATCGAAGCTTTTCATAAAGCCGAACGCGGCGGCTCTTCTTCGGGGGGAATTAACCGCGACCAACTATGTGCCCAAAACCATTGCGCTGGGGGCCAATACAGACCCCTATCAACCGATTGAGCGTACTTATCGAATTACGCGTTCAGTGATTGAGGTGTTGGCTGAGTTCAAACATCCGTTTGGCATTGTCACCAAATCGGCATCAGTAGTGCGTGATATTGATTTATTGAAGCCGCTGGCCGCTTTGGGTTTGGTGAAGGTAGCGATTTCAATTACCACGCTTGATGCGAAGCTGGCCCGTGCCATGGAGCCTCGCGCATCAACACCTGCGAAACGTCTCGCTGCAATTGAGGCTTTGTCGGCGGCTGGCATTCCCACTGTGGTGATGATGGGGCCGATTATTCCAGGACTCAATGACCATGAGATCGAAGCGATCTTAAAAGCGGCTTATGCTGCTGGAGCGCGCGAAGCCGGATACACCATGCTGCGGCTGCCGCATGAAGTGAAGGACATTTTCAAGGATTGGTTGGAGAAGGAGTTTCCGGATCGTGCCAACAAAGTTATGTCTCTGGTGAAATCAGTTGGCGGTGGCAATGAGAATGATCCGAATTTCGGAACCCGCATGACGGGATCAGGCCCCTATGCTTGGACAATTGGCAGAAGGTTTCAATTGGCAGCGCAGAGATTGGGGTTAAATGCCAAGCGGGTGAAGCTGACGACGGAGTTATTTAAACGTCCGCCTGTTGCGGGGGAACAGTTGGCATTGTTGTAGTTCTCTACATTGCCCTCTAATAGTCCTTCACCCTGAGGTGCTTGCCCTTTTGCGAGCCTCGAAGGGTTGGTGGCCACGCATCGTGGTGCTTCGAGGCTCGCGAAGACGCTCGCACCTCAGCATGAAGGAATTTTTTATTGTCTGCCCCAGATTTTTCATTTGAAACTCTTGCCCTCCAATCCGGCCACACCCTCATCTGTGGCATTGATGAAGCAGGGCGTGGGCCTTGGGCCGGGCCTGTGGTGGCTTCGGCGGTTATTCTTGATCAAAACAACATTCCTGCGGGCTTGAACGACTCCAAAAAACTTACATATGAAAAACGTGAAGCCCTGTTTGCTCCCATCATGAAATCTGCCGCAGTTGGCATTGGTATTGTGAACGCTGCTGAAATTGATGAGATCAACATTTTGCAAGCCACTTATCTCGCCATGCAACGTGCTGTGCTCAATCTAAAAACAAAACCTACATTAGCTTTGGTGGACGGCAACCGTGCACCGCCACTCATCTGCAAAGTTGAAACTATCATCAAGGGCGATGCAAAATCACTATCAATTGCTGCCGCTTCAATCATAGCAAAAGTGACGCGCGACCGGGTGATGATTGAAATGGACTCGCAATTTCCAAGATATGGTTTTGCCATCCACAAGGGTTACGGAACTGCAAAGCACGCCGCCGCCTTGACCCAAAATGGTCCCTGCATAGAGCACCGGAAAAGCTTCAAACCCATCGCTGCACTGCTCTGAAATTAACCATAAAAAGACTATTCGATTCACGCCGAGTCCGCAAAGATTCATAACCCTCCAGCAGTTTGTGATTTGCGTTGGAGTTGGTGTTATGGGTTATGAAGCGAAGTTAGATGTGCGGCCACTTCACGACCAAATTTTGGTGGGTGATTGTCTCACTGAACTCAAGAAAATTCCAACCGGTTCCATCGATTTGGTCTTCGCTGATCCTCCTTATAACTTGCAACTGGGTGGAGACTTGAAACGCCCAGACGAATCTAAGGTGGATGCAGTTGATGATGACTGGGATAAATTTTCCAGCTTCGAATCTTATGACACGTTCACCAAATCGTGGCTCACCGAATGCCGCCGCGCGCTCAAACCAAATGGCGCCTTGTGGGTGATTGGTTCTTATCATAATATTTTCCGCGTCGGTTCCACTTTGCAAGATTTGGGCTTCTGGATTCTCAATGATGTGGTGTGGCGCAAGACTAACCCCATGCCGAATTTTCGGGGCCGTCGTTTCACCAATGCTCATGAAACCATGATTTGGGCCAGTCGCAGCGAACAATCAAAGTATTGTTTTAATTATGATGCGATGAAAGTGTTCAATGATGATTTGCAAATGCGGTCGGATTGGACTCTGCCGCTCTGCACTGGGGGCGAGCGCCTGAAAAATGATGATGGCGATAAGTTGCACCCCACACAAAAGCCTGAGGCACTTCTCCAGCGCGTCCTGCTTGCGAGCAGCAATGTGGGCAATGTGATCCTTGATCCCTTCTTCGGCACCGGCACCACAGGGGCTGTAGCCAAGCAATTGGGTCGGCATTTTATTGGTATTGAGCGCGAAACAAAATATGCCGAAGCTGCCATGGCCCGCATTGAAGCAACAGAAGCTTTGCCACTTGATGCCTTGAAAACTACGGTTGGCAAACGTGCCGAAGTGCGCATTCCCTTTGGCACGTTGATTGAACGTGGCCTGGTGAAGGCTGGCGAAACTTTGTTTGATCATTCGCAGCGCATTGCAGCCAATGTGCGCGCTGATGGTTCCATCGCAGCCAAAGCCCATTCTGGCTCCATCCATAAAGTGGGTGCGCAAGTGCAAAATGCCGAAGCCTGCAATGGTTGGACTTATTGGCATGTTCGGCGCGGACCAAACTTGGTGCCAATTGATTTGCTGCGCCAACAGGTGCGCGGTGAAATGGGTGCGGCGGCTTAAAAACCGTAACCAACTCCACAAACCCTTCGAGGCTCACTGCGTTCGCACCTCAGGGTAAGGTTTATATTTTGTTTTCCTCACCCTGAGGTGTGAGCCCTTGCGAGCCTCGAAGGGTTGGTGGACTCAGTACCGCTCCCACCACTTTGCGCATCACTGATGGCAAAGCTTCGCCTGCCAATTTGTCTCTGCTCACAAAATGAGAGGCAAGTTTGGCGGTGTTTGTGCGCGCTTGCCACACGGTGAGCTCCAAATGAAAATGCGTGAAAGTATGTTCAACAATGTCCTTCACCTTTTTCCATTTGCTTTCAAAAGGTGCCTCAAAATCCACTTGTTTACCGCGCAGCCAATCACTCGATGGAAACTCGGTCATGCCACCAAGCAGGCCCTTGGTGGCTCTAGTCCGCACCAGCACTTCATTGTTGGAATTTTCAATCCAGTAAATATGACCATAACGAGTTGGTAATTTTTCTTTCTTGGCTTTGCGAGGCAATGTTTCTGCCATGCCCCTAATACGACCTGAACATTCATCCGTCCACGGACAAATATCGCATGAAGGGGATTTTGGTGTGCACAGTGTGGCCCCCAAATCCATCAGCGCTTGCGCAAAATCACCACTGCGTTTTTGTGGCACCAGCAATGTTGCCTCCTCACGGATGCGCGGTTTGGATTGTGGCAGAGGTTCTTCAATAGCGAAATATCGCGAAATCACCCTATCCACATTGCCATCAATGGCTGCGGCGGGCACATCAAAGGCAATGGCGGCGATGGCTGCTGATGTGTAGGGACCAATGCCGGGCAGCTTTGCCAATTCTTCTACAGTGTTTGGAAAAACGCCATTCAATTCGTGCGCCACTATTTTGGCGCAGGCGTGAAGGTTGCGGGCTCTGGCATAATAGCCAAGGCCAGCCCAAGCTTTCATCACATCTTCGGTTTGCGCATTGGCCAAATCTTGCACCGTTGGCCAAAGCTCAACAAATTTTAAGAAGTAGTCATTCACGGCGGCAACAGTGGTTTGCTGCAACATAATTTCCGAAAGCCAGGTTTTATAAGGGTTGGGCGTGGCCATGCGCCATGGCAAAGCCCGTGCATGGGCATCATACCACACGAGAAGTTTATCGCTTAAATCTGTTTGCAGCCCTTGTTCTGCCATGGTTTTCACTCAAATTACTCGTTAAATACGGATCACATGGAAACTCTGGACAAACATTTTCGCGTTCTCGCCAAGGCTGCTTTTGTGCGCCATGGTTTTGCCAGCGAACAGTTGATATCGCAATGGGCCGTTATTATTGGCCAACCATATGCCGGATATTGCGTGCCAGACAAAATCAATTGGCCAAGGTCTGCCGCCGACACTGCCCGCAAGACGGGCGGCACTTTGGTGCTGCGCGCTGCCGCTGGCCGCGGATTAGAGCTGCAATATGAGAGCCAACGCATTATTGAGCGGGTTAATCAATTTTTGGGCTATGGCGCCATTACCGCATTGAAAATAATGCAGGATTCGCTTGCCGTTGAGCAGCCAAAGCCAGCCCCGCACCCCATCTCGGCCCAAGCCAAACAGGCTTGGCAGGAAAAAATCGACGATATTGCCGATGATGAGCTAAAGGCCGCACTTTTTCGCCTTGCCGCCCATGCCGCACCCAATGGTCCAAAACCTTCAACGTTCTCCACAGGGGAAAATAGGGATTGGCCTCTTTCCCCAACTTCAGATAGGAAAAAACAATGATAAACCCATCCAGACGTTCACTTATGCTTGGCGTTGCCACTTTGGGCCTTTTTGGCTCGGCCCAAGCTTGGGCCGAAGAGGCCAAAACCATCGATTTGACCGATTTACTCACGCCGCCTGACGAAGGTGACATGATTGAAGGCCAAGACACGGCAAAGGTGACCATTGTTGAATATGCTTCAGCCAGTTGCCCGCATTGCGCAGCTTTTTACAATGATGTTTATGGTAAGCTGAAAGCTGATTATATTGACACTGGTAAAATGCGTTTCATTTTCCGCGAATTTCCACATAATGATCAAGCTATGGCTGCCTTCATGCTGGCTCGTTGCTCGCCTAAGGAAAAATATTTCCCACTCATTGATATTTATTTCAAGACCCAGCAAAAATGGGTGCCTGATGCACTGAATCAATTGAAAGAAATTGCCAAGCAAACCGGCATGTCAGAAGCAGATTTTGATGCATGCTTAAAAAACGAAAAAGTGGCCAAGGCCATTTGGGATGTGCGCGACAAAGCCGATAAAAAATATGGCGTGCAAGGCATTCCAACAATTTTCTTGAACGGCAAATTATATGATGGTGAGCGCACTTATGATGCGATGAAAGCCGTCATTGATCCGCTGTTATAATTATATGATGGGGCTGAACTTAAGATGCGCTTTGCAAAGCTAAAACTAACTGGCTTTAAATCTTTCGTTGAGCCCACGGAGCTTATCATTGAGCGCGGCCTCACCGGCGTGGTGGGGCCTAATGGCTGCGGCAAATCCAATTTGCTGGAAGCATTGCGTTGGGTGATGGGGGAGAACTCATATAAATCGATGCGCGGCGCTGGTATGGAAGATGTGATCTTTGCAGGCACGCAAGATCGCCCGGCACGCAACTTGGCTGAAGTTACGGTGACCATGGGCAATGAAGACCGCACTGCGCCTTCGACCTATAATGAATCTGAAATCATCGAAATCTCACGCCAGATTGTAAGGGATCAAGGTTCCAAATACCGCGTCAATGGCTCTGAAGTGCGCGCGCGCGATGTGCAGCTTTTATTTGCGGATGTTTCTACAGGTTCGCGCTCGCCAGCGCTGGTACGCCAAGGGCAGATTTCTGAAATTATCAATGCCAAGCCGCAAGCTCGGCGTTTAATTTTGGAAGAAGCGGCAGGCATTACTGGGCTTCACACGAGGCGACATGACGCTGAGTTAAAGCTGAAAGCTGCCGAAGCTAATTTGGCAAGGCTGGATGATGTGATGGCGCAACTTGAAAGCCAGCTGGCCGGCTTGAAACGCCAAGCACGCCAAGCGCTTAAATATAAACAAGTGTCTGGCGAAATTCGCAAGCTTGAAGCGGCTGGATTATTTGTGGCGTGGCGTGATGCCAATGCGGCCATGCAGGCTGATCGTGCTGCGCTGGACGAGGCGACGCGAGTTCTCGCCGAACATACGCGTGATGCTTCGGAGAAATTGCGTGGGCGTGATGAACTTGGTGAAACTTTGCCAGCGCTTCGTGAACAAGAAACTATTCGCGCTGCCGTTTTGCAACGCATGGTGCTGGAACGCGCTGCTATTGACGAAGAAGAAAAGCGTGTGGAAAGCCGTTTGAATGAATTCAAACAGCGCCGCACGCAGGCTGCGAACGATCTTCGCCGTGAAGAAGAATTGGTGCAAGATACCGATGGGGTTATTGCCAAGCTGCAAACCGAAGCCGTTGCGCTTGAAGAGGCGTTGAGCAATGACAGTGGGCTTCGCAATGAAGCAGCCACTGCATTGCAAGAAACGGCAGCTTCATTGGCTTTGGCACAGGAAGCTGCTGATGCTGCAAATAATCGCCTGTCAGAATTGGTGGCGCAGCGCAGTGCACTGGAGCGCTCAATTGCTGAACATCAAAATAGGTTGGCCAAGCTTGACCGTGAAGCAGCCGATATTGAACAGCGCCGTTTAACCTTGCAAGCCCGTGTGGGTTTGGCCGCTGATGGCGCAACTCTAATTTCCGCTGTTGAGGTGGCGGTTGGTGTGGCTGCTGGTACTGAACAAGCGGCAGGACATTCAGAAGTGGTGCTTCGCGTTTCGCGGGCTATGGAAGGTGACAAGCGCCAATCTTATGACGATGCGCGGCGCAAAGCCGAACGCTTGCAAACAGAAGTCCGCACACTGACGAATTTACTCAAAGCTGGCGGTGGCGATCTCTGGCCATCACTGGTTGATTCAATTGCGGTGCAGCCGGGTTATGAAGGCGCATTGGCAGCAGCTTTGGGCGAAGACATTGAAGCTTCGGCTGATGAAGGTGCACCAGTGTTCTGGCGCGGGCTTCCGCCACTCGAAGCGATTGCAGCCCTTCCTGGTGATGCCGCAGCGCTTTCGCAATTTGTGGAAGGCCCACAATCGCTCGCGCGTATCTTGTCGCATGTTGGTGTGGTTTCAAAAGCCGTTGGTGCGGCCTTGCAATCGCAATTGAAGCCGGGGCAACGCTTGGTTTCTACGCAAGGTGATGTGTGGCGCTGGGATGGATTTACGGCTGCTGCCGATGCGCCAAGCCCTGCTGCAAAACGCTTGGCAGAACGCAACCGCCTTTCATCCATTGAAGATGATATGAAGGCTGCAATGGTTGCAGCTGATGCAGCCAAACTTGAATATGATTCTGCGAAAGTTGCTGTTGAAAATGGTGTTCGTGGTGAGCGTGAAAAACGCGATGCGTGGCGGGCTTCAACATCGGCCTTAGATGTGGCGCGACAAGCTTTGCAAGCGCACGAGCGACGCATGGCCGAGACCGCGGCACAAACCAGTGCTTTGGATGAAGCCGCCCGCAGCAGTGCGGCACGCATCACTGAAGCTTGTGGACTATTTGACATTGCACAAAATGAATTTGCGGCATTGCCTGCGGCTGATGGAAGTGCGCAAGAGTTACAGCGCCTTCGCGATGTGCTGAATGGTGAACGCGCCACTTACGCGGAAGCCCGCGCCAAGCATGATGGCTTGGAGCGTGAAGCCCGTATCAGAGCTGAGCGATTGAAGGTAATTGCTGCTGAGCAAGAGCAATGGAACTCACGCAGCGCCAAAGCCAAGGAGCAAACCGGACTTCTGTTGGCCCGCTTGGAAGAAACTGACGCTTCCATTACTGAAATGAGGCAGATGCCGCAGCAGATCGCGGATCGGCGTTTCAAATTGATGAATGCTCTGAGCGAAGCTGAGCAGGAGCGTAAAGCCGCGGCGGATGCCTTGGCAGCGGCTGAAAATGCCGTGCGCAGTTCTGATCAGGCTTTGCGCGCGGCACAAGAATTGGCTGCAACCTCGCGCGAAGATCATGCGCGTTTGGGCGCGCATTTAGAAGCCTCCACCAGCCGCCACGAACATTGCACCCTGCGCATTTCAGAAACCATGAATTGCCCGCCGGAAGATGTTCTAAAGCAAGCCGATGTGGATGCTGACAAGCTTCCCGCAGCTGATGAAATTGAAAAGAAGCTTTTGAACTTGCGTGACGACCGCGAGCGCCTTGGTGCTGTAAACTTGCGCGCTGATGAAGAAGCCGAAGCGGTGGGCACACAGCTTGACACCATGAAATCGGAAAAAGATGAGCTGGTGCAAGCAATCGCAAAATTGCGCGGTGGCATTGGCAGCTTGAACCGTGAAGGCCGCCAGCGTCTGCTTGAAGCGTTTGGCACGGTCAACGAAAAATTCGGAGAATTGTTCACCACCTTGTTTGGTGGCGGCAAGGCTGAATTGCAATTGATCGAGTCGGATGATCCATTGGAAGCTGGCCTTGAATTACTCTGTCATCCGCCGGGCAAAAAACCCACCACGCTTTCATTGATGTCGGGTGGTGAGCAAACCCTCACAGCATTGTCGTTGATTTTCGCGGTGTTCCTCACCAACCCATCACCCATCTGCGTGCTCGACGAAGTTGATGCACCGCTTGATGATCATAACGTGGAACGCTTCTGCAATTTGCTCGATGGCATGTTACAACGCACTGAAACACGCTTCTTGATCATCACGCATCACCCCCTCACCATGGCCCGTATGCACCGCTTGTTTGGTGTGACCATGATGGAACGCGGCGTTTCGCAGCTGGTATCAGTGAATTTGGAAGAAGCCGAGCAGCTGGCCGAGGCTGGGTGATCTTACTCAGTCGAGCAGTGCTTCGAGGCGCGTGCCGCGCACCTCAGTATGAAGGATGTAAGATAATCCTCACACCTGAGATGCGAGCCTTTGCGAGCCTCGAAGGGTTGCTAACCCTAAACTACTTGCTCAAAAACGCCGTCGCTGTAATGGCATTGGTGATTGTTTGAAATGCATTGGCCACTTCGCTTGAGGTGTTGGCGGCATAAAAATCTGTTGCTGAATTTGTGGCGCAGGCTTTCAAGCGTTGGGTTTGGCTGTTGTCGTCCAAATCAAAAGCGACAGTGATCATGGTGATGCCAGAGGCTTTGGCCTTGGTGCAGAGGGCTTCCAAATTGCTATCACCTTGAGCGACAGTGCGGGTGCTGCCTGGGCCGAAGGCTGGCTCAGTTTGTGCACCATCAGTCAGCACCACCATATATTTAATGGTGCCCGTATCGCCATAGCTCACGGCTTCAGAATAAGGCGCATTTGGCGACAAGACGTGATAGCCAAACTCAACACCTAAGGCCACATGCGTGTAAGCATAAGGATACATGGTGTTGAGTTGAGACTTTACGGCAGCGAAATCATTGGTGAGCGGGCGAATTTTAAGATCTCGCGCAATGTAGCCATTGCAGCCCCAAGCTGCATGATCGGGCGCATCAGCTTGACCCCATTTGGTGCCGGCCGTTGAAGTTGGAGTAGCATCAGTCAAGTTATAAGGATATTTGCGGTCTTGGGTGCAACCCGTCCAAGTGCCGCTTCCGCTTTGTCCCAATACGCTGGACTTTGGCAAAGTGGTGTAAACACTGTGCGAAAATGGCACAAGGGCAAATTTCACTTTGTCGGCATTGTCCTTCGTGATGTCATCAATCAATTTGATGGCGGCTTGGCGCATGGCGATATATTTCACTTCACTGCCGGCAACATCGCCCATTGATCCGGAATAATCGAGAACCAAAGCAATTTCAGCTTTCTTGATTTCAGGAATGTTCACATCTGCCGAAATGTTAACGTCAAAACTGTTAACGCCAGCAGCGGCCAAAATGGTGGTGGGCAAGGTTGCTGCGGCTGTGGCTTTCACATCGGTGTTAGTCACGGTGATTGCTATCGTGCTGGTGTAATTGGAAGCAAAACCTTTTGTCATATTGGCGGCATAAGCATCTTTGCCAATTTGAACACGCTCGGCCACTGATTTATCTTTTGCAGCGGCTGCGGCCAGTGTGCTGGCATCTAACGCGCCTTGCATCTGCGTTTGCATCGATGAGTATCGTGCCAGATCGATGGCGGCTCCGGCTGCGGCCAAAATTGGAACAAGTGACAGGGCATAAGTTACAGCAATGGTGCCTTTGGTATTGGCGGAAAAACGCTTAAATAAATTCATGGCCTCGTCTCCTGTCTCAAATCGACACAAAATGTCTTTGTGAGAAATGACGGAGCAAGGGTCGGTCCAAATTAGCGTGAATGGTTTGGATAAGGTTTAAGAAGTGTTAACAGCCTGTATCAGAACGGGCGGCGCTGGCGAATGGCTTGCGTCAGCGTGCCTTCATCAAGATAATCAAGCTCGCCGCCTACAGGCACACCATGGGCCAGCCGCGAGGTGACAACACCCATATTTTTCAAGCGTTCAGTGATGTAATGCGCGGTGGTTTGGCCTTCTACGGTGGCATTGGTGGCGAGAACGACTTCTTTAACGCTGCCATCGGAGCAGCGGTCAACAAGCTGCGTGATGTCGAGGTCTTCGGGGCGCACGCCGCCCAAGGCGGAAAGGGTTCCACCCAGAACGTGATAGAGCCCGCTCCACGCCCCTGCCCGTTCCAGCGCCCAGAGATCGCCCACTTCTTCGATGACGCAGATAATAGTTTTGTCGCGGCGGTGATCAGCGCAGATGGTGCAGGGGTCAAGCGTATCAACATTGCCGCAAGTTGTGCAGGTTTTCACTTTGAGGTGGGCATCTTCGAGGGCCGACGCCAATGGGGCTAAAAGTTTTTCACGGTTTTTAACCAGATGCAGAACCGCCCGCCGTGCTGAGCGCGGACCAAGCCCCGGCAATTTTGCCAGCAGCATGATCAAACGTTCTATTTCGGGACCGGCTTGGCGTTTCATGTCTTAGAGGCTGAAACCCGGAGAAATTGGCATTCCGCCGGTTACGACTTTTATTTCTTCAGCCATTAAAGTTTCCGCTTTGCCTTTGGCATCGCTTAACGCGGCAATCAATAAATCTTCGAGGATTTCTTTTTCATCAGGCTTCAAAAGCGAAGGATCAATATCAATGCTGGTGACAACTGACTTTCCAGTCATTTGCACTTTCACCATGCCACCGCCGGATTGGCCTTGCACATACATCACCTCTAATTTCTTCTGCATATCGGCCATGCGGGCTTGCATGAGGCCAGCTTGCTTCATTAACTCAGTCAGATTCTTCATCACTCACGTCCAGTGGTTTTGGCGCATCTAAATCGCGCACGTTTAAAATTTCTGCTCCGGGGAAACGAGCTAGAATCGCTTGCACATCGGGGTGTTCTTTAGCGCTGCGGAAGGCTGAATCCTTGGCTTCTTTTTTAAGTTGAGCAGCAGGTGTAGCTCCGCCAGATTTAGCCACCATCACCATCCAGCGCTTACCTGTCCACGCTTCCAGTTTGCGCGAAAGTTCGTTGGCAATTTGCGGGTTGGCACCATCGACCAAGGCAATTTCAATTTTGCCTTCATTCACGGAGATAGGCCGCACGAAAGATTCTAAATCAGATTTGAATTTAATGTCACGGCGTTCTTGGGCAATGGCAATGATGTCGCCAAAGTTTTTAAAGGCGCGCGGTGGCGTGGCATTTTCCATTTGGGTCGAAACTGGTACGACTTGCGCCATGCTGCGGGCTTCTGGCATTGGCGTTACGTTTTGCAGCTGGAATGGAATGGGGGCAGAGCTGCGTGGCTTGTCTTGCACAGCTTTCATCAAGTCTTCGCCGGATGGAAAATTGGCGGAGTGGGCTAAGCGGATGAGAACCATTTCAGCCGCTTTCAAAGGCTGGTTAGAAACCGCCGTTTCACCAAGACCTTTGAGCAGCATTTGCCAAGCTCTGGTGAGATGCACCATAGCGAGGCGCCCCGCAAAATCAGCGCCTCTGGTTTTTTCTTCTTCGGTGCGCGTGGGATCCAGCACCGCAGATTCTGGCACCAATTTCAGGCGTGTGACCCAATGCACGAAGTCAGCCAAATCAGTGAGAATGGCTTCAGGGTCGCCGCCTGCTTGATATTGCCGAGCCATTTCAGCCAACATGCGCGGACAATCACCTGCCATCATCGCATCGAAAAGACCAATCACTTGGCCGCGATCAATCAGGCCCAGCATGTTCATCACATCAGATGATTTCACATGGCCATCACCATAAGCGATGGCTTGATCCAACAATGAAAGACCATCTCGCACCGAGCCTTCGGCAGCGCGGGCGATCATGCGCATCGCTTCATCTTCAGCTTCAACATTTTCTAGTTTGGCAATTTTGCCATAATGCTGCATCAGCAAAGCAGCATCCAAGCGGCGCAAATCAAAACGTTGGCAGCGAGACAAAATTGTTACGGGGACTTTTCTAATTTCGGTAGTGGCGAAAATGAATTTCACATGTGGTGGCGGTTCTTCCAGCGTTTTCAAAAGCGCATTGAAAGCACTTTTAGAAAGCATGTGAACTTCGTCGATAATGTAAACTTTATAGCGCGCTTGCACCGGCGCATAACGCACTGAGTCAATAATCTCGCGCATATTATCAACGCCGGTGTTGGAAGCGGCATCCATCTCGATCACATCCATATGGCGCGATTCTAAAATGGCTTCGCATTGCGACGTCATCTCGGCCATATCCATCGAAGGGCCGCCGGGATAATTCAAAGCACGGGCAATCAACCTCGCTGTGGTGGTTTTACCGATGCCGCGAACACCAGTGAGCATATAGCCTTGGGCAATGCGGCCTGTGGCAAAAGCATTGGTTAAAGTGCGCACCATAGCTTCTTGGCCGATCAAATCAGCAAAGTTTTGCGGGCGATATTTGCGGGCTAAAACGCGGTAAGGGCTGGTGCTGGAATCTGTCATGTTGCCCTAGAGGTTATAGGTGAGAGGCTGGACGAGCAACCCATAACGGTCTCGTTGGGGCTGCTCCCTTCCGGTCCTGACCCGGTTGGCGAGCGTCACGTCCGCTGCCAACCTCTCAAGGGGCTATATGGTGGTTTTTAGGGGAATTGGCAAGAGAGATTGACCAGATTACCGACCTCACCTATTTGAAGGCCATGAGCGTTCGACCGATTATATATTTACCCGACGAAAAAACCTTGCGCCAGGTTTCAAAACCTGTGGCGCGGGTGGATGAGCATGCACGGCGGGTTTTTGATGATATGTTGGAGACAATGTATAATGCTCCCGGCATTGGCTTGGCCGCCATTCAGATTGGCGTGGCGCAGCGGCAGGTGGTGATTGACCTTTCTAAGGAAGGTGAAGTGCCGAAACCATTGTTTCTTGCCAATCCGCAAATCGTTTGGACCTCTGAAGAGGAAAGCGATTATGAGGAAGGTTGCCTTTCCATTCCTGATTTTTATGAAATGGTGCAGCGGCCCAAGGAAGTGAAGATTCAATTTTTGGACCGCAAGGGCGAAGCTAACGAGCTTCTCGCTTCTGGCCTGTTGGCCACCTGTTTGCAGCACGAGATTGACCACTTGAATGGGGTTTTATTTATCGACCATATTTCACGGCTGAAGCGTGAGCGCGTGATTAAGAAATTCCAGAAGGCCGATAAGCTGGGCAAACTGTGATGCGCCTGATATTTATGGGCACACCAGATTTTGCGGTTGAAACGCTGAAAGCTTTGCTGGCGGCAGGGCATGAAGTGCTTTGCGTTTATTCGCAACCGCCTAAGCCTAAAGGGCGGGGCTTGGCTTTAACGCCGACGCCTGTTCATGCTTTTGCGCAAGGGCAAGGTATTGAAGTGCGCACGCCGCTTTCGTTGAAAAGTGAGGAAGAGCAAGCACGCTTTGCTTTAGTAAAAGCTGATGCTGCAGTGGTGGTGGCTTACGGGTTGTTATTGCCACAGACGATTTTAGATGCGCCAACTTATGGCTGCTTCAACGTTCATGCTTCGCTATTGCCACGCTGGCGTGGGGCTGCACCTATTCAACGCGCCATTATGGCTGGCGATGCGGAATCTGGCGTGACCATTATGCACATGGAATTGGGCTTGGATACTGGGCCAATGGTGAGGGTGGGTAGGCTTCCAATCACTGCTGAGACAACTGCTGCAACTTTGCATGATGAGCTTGCCGCGCTGGGTGCAAAACTCATGGTTGAGGTATTACAAAACCCATCTGTACACGGAATAGTCCAACCAACCGAGGGTGTAACTTACGCTAAGAAAATTGATAAGGCTGAAGCGCGGATAGATTTTTCCAAATCGGCTGTAAAGGTGCGCAATCACATTCATGGGCTATCGCCCTTTCCTGGGGCGTGGTGCATGTTTAATGGTGCGCGGGTAAAAATTCTCGCCGCTCGCCTTAGTGCTGATGCACCGAGTTTTGCTTGTGCCGATGGACCAATCCATTTTTCTAAACTGCAACGCGAAGGCAAAGGCGTTATGGATGCGGCCACATTCTTGCGCGGCTTTCCCAATCCGGTGCTTAGCTAATGCCGCGCTACCGCCTCACCATCGAATATGATGGCACCAAGTTTTTTGGTTGGCAGATGCAGGCTGATGGCAAGGGAAACACTGTGCAGGGCGTTCTAACGAAAGCGCTGGAAAAATTGCATGGCGGGCTTGCTGTTACATTATTCTGCGCTGGGCGCACTGATTCAGGCGTTCACGCGTTGGCACAAGTGGCGCATGTTGATCTGCCACGGGTTTGGACAGGATTTGAACTTTGCAATGCTATCAATGGCAATGTGCGCCCGCATTTGGTTTCCGTCACCCATGCTGAAGAAGTGGGTGAAGATTTTCACGCGCGGTTTTCCGCTATCAATCGCCACTATATGTTCCGCATTCTCAATCGCCGCGCTCCCCCCACTATTGAAATGAACCATGTGTGGCATGTGCCGGTGCAACTTGATGCTGATGCCATGCAAGAAGCTGCGCAATATCTTATTGGTCACCATGATTTTTCCACGTTTCGTGATGTGCAGTGCCAAGCCAAATCACCGCTGAAGACCATCGATAAATTTGATGTGTCGCGTTATGATGATATGATTGAAGTGCATGTTGAAGCGCGGTCATTTTTGCACCAGCAAGTGCGCTCCATGACGGGCAGTTTAAAGAAAGTGGGTGATGGCCGCTGGAAACCCATTGATGTGAAGCGCGCGTTAGACGCGCGTGACCGCACAGCTTGTGGACCCGTGGCCCCACCCGAAGGGCTCTATCTTGTGAGCGTTGGATATTAGGAGATATGAGATGACGAAAGTTCTGCCAGGGTCGAGCCGCGCTGCCTTTGATTTTGTTTTGACGCACTGGCAAGGCCTATTGAACATCAGTGTTGTGCCAATGGCGATCATTTTGGTGATCACATGGTTTCAGTTGAAAGGCATGGGTGCGATGCTCGAGATTATTGCCTTGCAAGAAAAACTTGGTGACAAATTGAACTTCGAACAGCTCGGGCCGATGATGGCGAATTTATCCAAATTCTATGCCATCGCCTTGTTGTCGCTGGTGGTTATGGTTTGGCTATTTGTGCGCGTGGTGCGCTTTTGGAAAACCGGGCAAGGCAGCGCATTTGGTTTAACCCAAGGTGAAATTGGCGCAACGTTTCTTACGATATTATACGGCATTGGCATGATGTTGCTGAGCATGGTGGCTTATATTGCTGGGGTGATTGCCTTGGTGATTGTGGGTGGTATCGGCGGGGCCATTCTTGGCGATTCTGCTTTGGGTGTGATTGGCCGCATTGTGCTGGTCTTTGTGGGCATTGCCGCGGTGATTGGACTTCTCTTGTTTATGTATCGCTTTTTGGTGGGCTTGCCGGGTGTGGCAATGGGAGAGGTTCCCGGGTTCTTTTCTGATATTTGGCCATTAGCAAAGGGTGAAAGCTGGGGCGTTCCTCTACGTATGATCCTATGGTCGGTTGTTGCTGCCATCCCTATTTTTATTTTAGCGCTGGCTTTTACATTTCCGCTGATGAATGACATTCAAGCGCAACTGGTGGCGCAAGATAAACCCGAAATGTCTCCTGAAATGATTTCGCGCGTCATGCAAACCATGGCGCCCATGCAAATCGTAAATCTCGTCGTGCAGATGCCGATGATGTGGTTTTTCACAGCACTCCTCAGCGAAGCGCATTATCGCTTTCGCGCTAAGCTTTAGCGAAATACAAATCAATAATGCGCCGATAAATGCGGGTGGTGGCATTCAGTTCTTCCACGCCAATGCGCTCATCCACTTGGTGAATGGTAGCGTTGGTGGGGCCGAACTCTAGGACCGGGCAATAGTCCTTTACGAAACGCGCGTCCGATGTGCCGCCTGATGTAGAGAGTTTTGGAAGTAAGCCGGTTTCTTCCTGCACCGCATCTTGCACTAAACCCACAAAACTTCCGGGCTCGGTGGTGAAAGCTTCGGCCCCTTCATTGGTGCTCACATGCCAGTTGCCACCTAATTCTGCTTTCACAGTTTCGATGTGGGCATCCACCCATGCGCGTAGTGAATCATAATCATGCTCAGTGGAAAAGCGGATATTGAATTTGGCAGTAGCCATAGCTGGCACCACATTTGTTGCCATATTGCCCACATCAAATGTGGTGACTTGTAAAGATGAGGGATCAAAATGATCATTGCCATTGTCGATTGCGGCGGATGAAATGCGATCAACAAAGCGCGCAAGCTTTGCCACCGGGTTTGAAACCTTAGCGGGATAAGCCACATGGCCTTGCTTGCCTTCCACTGTGACGATGAAACTCAATGAGCCACGGCGGCCGATTTTTATGGTGTCTCCTAAAGTATCAGCACAAGTCGGCTCACCCACCAAACAATGGTCAGGCAGGTGTTGAAATTTCTTCATCCATTCGAGAACTTTCACCGTGCCGTTAATGGCCGGACCTTCCTCGTCACCTGTGATCAAAAAAGAAATGCTGCCTTTAAATTTTGGATTCTCGCGCACATAATCCAGTGCAGCCGCCGCAAATGCTGCAACGGAACCCTTCATATCGGTGGCCCCTCTTCCATAGATTAGGCCATTGTGAATTTCAGCCGCAAACGGTGGATTGGTCCAGCCTGCTTCATTGCCCACCGGCACCACATCGGTGTGACCAGCAAAGCAGAGATGCGGGGCGCTCGTGCCAATGCGCGCGAAGAGATTATCGATGTCTGGTGTGTCTTGATCTTTGAACACCAAGCGATGTGTGGTGAAGCCGCCGTTTGCCAAGAGATTTTCAACCACGCTCAATGCACCGTGATCATGCGGCGTGACTGAGGGACAACGGATGAGGTCTTGCAGAATGGTGATAGGATCGTGCGCGGTATTTTTCATAAAGCGAGTATAGAACATCGTCACATATTTATGAAGCCTTTGCCTTCTCCCCTCGAGGGAGAAGGTGGATTGCGCTTCTCTCTTGCGCAAGACGGATGAGGGGCGGTGCAGCGAGTTCCATTGCCAGCAGCCCCCTCATCCGGCGCAACAGCGCCACCTTCTCCCTCGAGGGGAGAAGGGAGAATGGAGATAATGTCAGCTCCCCAGCGGATCTTCACCAAAACGATTTGCACCTTCGGTGCCGCGCAGGAAGCCGCACTCAATCAAGAACCACAAGGCTCCAATAATTGGAACGACAATAATCAAGCTCCACCAACCAGATTTGTCGCGGTCATGCCAGCGCTTGGTGTAAATCGCCAAGGCTGGATAGAGGAAGAGCAGCGAGATGATGATAATCGGTGTCATGCTCTTCATGGCCAAGGCGGCGGCTTCATCTGGTGGCATATTAGGGTCCATGCCGCCCATCATTGACGTGCCCAAAATCATGCTCAGAACCAGCATAATCACCCATTGCAGAACGACTAGAGCTAAAATGCTCAGCCAAAAAGGCTGCCGATTAATGCGGCCGCTAAAGCTCGTTAAAAGATATTTCCAGTCCATAGTTTCCTCCGAAATAAGCCCCACGGAGGAGTTATGCTTGAGAATCAGTCTCTCAGCAACTCATTGATGCTGGTTTTGCTGCGGGTCTTTTCATCCACTCGTTTCACGATTACAGCACAATAGAGCGATGGACTGGGTGAACCATCGGCAAAAGGTTTCTGTGGCAGGGAGCCAGAGACCACCACTGAGTAAGGTGGAACGCGGCCCATGAACACTTCGCCCGTCGCACGGTCGATGATCTTGGTGGATTGGCCGATAAACACACCCATAGAAATCACTGAGCCTTCACCGACGATGACACCTTCAACCACTTCAGAGCGCGCGCCGATGAAGCAATTGTCTTCAATAATGGTGGGGCCCGCTTGCATGGGTTCCAACACGCCGCCAATGCCAACCCCGCCAGAGAGATGCACGTTCTTGCCGATCTGGGCGCAAGAGCCAACTGTGACCCAGGTATCAACCATTGTGCCCTTATCAACATAGGCACCGAGGTTGACGAAGGACGGCATTAAAATTGCACCAGATGCAATGTGAGCGGAATGGCGCACGATGCAATTGGGCACGGCGCGAAAGCCAGCATCGCGGAATTTTTTGGCGGTCCAGCCTTCAAACTTTGATGGAACTTTATCCCACCATTTAGATTTACCGGGGCCACCAGCAATCACTTCCATATCGTTCAAACGGAAGGACAGCAGCACAGCTTTCTTGAGCCACTGATGCGTCACCCATTCGCCCGCTTCTTTAGAGGCCACACGCAAACGGCCTGCATCCAATTCATTCAACGCAAACTCAACGGCTTTTCTGGTGTTGCCCTTGGTTTTCAAATTCACCTTGTCGCGGTTTTCCCATGCGTCTTCTATGATGGCCATTGCGTTTTTCATGGGCGTACTCCTTTGAGAAATTCTGCAAGATTATTCGTTAAGTGATGCACATAAGGGGCATCGTGTTTTTCGTCATCCGTAATCAAAACTGTGGTCATGCCCATATTGTGCGGGGCTTCGAGATTTTCTGCAAGGTCTTCAAAGAAGGCGCTGCGGCTGCCATCAACACCATGCAGATTTTTAAATTTATCATAGGGTGTGCGGTCTGGTTTTGGAATGTAGTCTGAATCAACAATATCAAATACCGCTTCAAAATGATCAGTGACACCTAACCTATGCATCACGCGCTTGGCATGGCCTGTGGTGCCATTGGTGAATACCAATTTGCGGCCCGGTAGTTTTGCCAACGCGGCCTCAAGGTTTTCAAGACGCGGCACGGTTGAATAATCAATATCGTGAACGTAATCGAGAAAGGCATCGGGCTTCATGTCGTGTTCCACCATCAGCCCACGTAAGGTGGTGCCATATTTTATATAATAGTCGCGGCGGCGGCGCAGCGCTTCGGCTTCATCGACATTGAACGCATCGCGGATGAAATCACTCATGCGCACATGCATCTGGTCAAACAGTTTGCAGGACGCTGGATAGAGTGTGTTGTCTAAGTCGAATATCCAAGTGTTGATATGGTCGAAACCTCTCATACGCCATCCCGAGAAATACGCGTTCCCACGCCGTGCGGTGTGAGCAATTCCAGAAGCACGGAATGCGGCACGCGACCATCCAGAATAATCACGCCTTCAACACCTGCATGAACTACTGAGGCTGCACTTTCAATTTTCGGAATCATGCCTGCGGTGATGGTGCCATCATCCACCAGACTTTGCACATCGCCAACTTTCAATTCGCTAATGAGTTGCTTATTTTTATCAAGCACACCTGCCACATCGGTGAGCATCAACAGGCGCTTGGCATTGAGCGCCACAGCAATGGCACCAGCCGCCGTATCAGCATTCACGTTATAAGTGTCGCCATCCCAGCCAATTCCAATGGGAGCGATCACCGGAATGGCATCGCTTTTCATAATGGTGTTGAGAATTTCAATGTTGATGCGCGCAGGTTCCCCTACTTGACCAAAATCAATGGTAGTCACTTCTCCAGTGACAGGATCGGTCTTCTGTTTGGTGTAGCGTTCGGCAATCAGCAAGCTGCCATCTTTGCCAGAAACACCCACAGCGCGGCCACCGGCTTGCTGAATGGACGCTACGATGGATTTGTTGATGGAGCCAGAGAGAACCATCTCCACAATTTCCATGGTTTCATCATCAGTCACGCGTAAGCCCTCACGGAACACAGGTTTCACCGCCAGCTTATCCAGCATTTTATTGATCTGCGGGCCGCCACCATGGACCACCACTGGATTAAGTCCGCAGACTTTCAGCATCACCATATCGCGGGCGAATTGTTGCGATAGTTTTGGGTCCACCATGGCATGGCCACCGAACTTCACCACGACGATCTGATCATCATAGCGCTGCAAGAAAGGCAGAGCTTCGGAGAGGATGCGCGCGGTTTCAGAAGTTTCAATCATGTGGCAAATCCCTGCTTTGGATTTTTGCCTTATAGGACAATTCGCAAGCTTGGAAAGGGGTTTTAGGTATTAACCAGTTTGGCCACTTCGGCCCGCAACTCATCAATGCCAAACGCTTTTTCGGCTGAGGTGATGTGAACGGTGGGGAATGCTGCAGCGCGTTTTTTCACTACGGCCAAAGTTTCGCTCAAAAGGCTTTCCAATTCTGATGGCTTAATTTTATCGGATTTGGTGATGATCAGTTGATAAGCCACTGCGGCATCATCCAGCATTTCAAACATTTCCAAATCGTGAGTCATCACGCCGTGGCGGGCGTCGATGAGCACGAAGGCCCGTGTTAAGCCCACGCGGCCACGCAGATAACCGCGCAACACGGCTTGCCACTGCTTCACATCTTTTTTGGAAGCTTTAGCATAGCCATAACCCGGCATATCCACCAGATTGAGCTTGGGGCCAACTTCAAAGAAGTTAAGCTCTCTGGTGCGGCCCGGCGTGTTTGATGTGCGGGCCAAGCCGTTCACGCCGGTCAAGGCATTTAGCAGAGTGGATTTGCCCACATTCGAGCGGCCAGCAAAAGCAATTTCAATGCCGCGCATGGGTGGCAATTGCTCAAGTTTTGCCACACCCAGACGAAAGGTGGCAGAGCCGTTTAGAAGTTGGCGGCCTGCGAGCAGTTCCTCTGGTGTAAAAACCTCACTCAAGGACTGGCTGGCTTTTTCTTGAGAAAGGGAATGCTGTCTTTGATGTTACCGAAGAAATCGAGCTCCGTGCCATGCTTCTTCATAATGTAACTTTGCTGAATGACTGACAGCGTGTTGCTCCATGTCCAGTAGATCACAAGTCCCACAGGGAATGTGCCAAGCATGAAGGTGAACATCACCGGCATCCAGTTGAACATACTGGCTTGAATAGGGTCAGCCGGAGTTGGGTTCAAACGCATTTGCAACCACATTGTAACGCCCATTAACAATGGCCAGACACCAATCATCAAGGATGGCCAAGGGTGCCACGGAATGAGGCCAAACAAGTTGAACAGTGATGTTGGGTCTGGCGCTGAGAGGTCATGAATCCAGCCATAGAAGGGCGCATGGCGCAATTCAATGGTGGTCAAGATCACTTTGTAGAGCGAGAAGAAAATTGGAATTTGAATGAGCATGGGCAAGCAACCTGCCATGGGATTTACTTTTTCACGCTTGTAAAGTTCCATGGTCTCCTGCTGAGCTTTGGTTTTGTCATCAGGGTATTTTTCCTTGATCGCGTCCATTTGCGGCTTCAGAGCTTTCATCTTGCTCATTGAGGCATAGGATTTATTAGCGATCGGGAAGACCAAGAGCTTCACCAAAACCGTGACCACGAGAATGGCAATGCCGAAATTGCCAACGATGTTTTTCACGAACTCAAGCAAATAAAACATGGTTTTGGTGATCGGGCTGAACCAGCCCCAATCGATCATCAAATCGAATTTTTCAAAACCATATTTTTTGTTGATGCTGTTAATTGTATCAACGATTTTTACACCCGCAAACACATGATCTTCATAGGAAGCAGACGTGCCGGGGGCCACGGTGATGGCTTGGTCAGCAAGGTAATCTGCTTGATAAGCATCACGATTTGGGATGGTGACGAACTTATAGGTGTTGGTGACTTTGGCTTGTTTATCGGGGATCAACATTGTGGCCCAATATTTATCGGTAAAGCCAAGCCAGCCGCCCGTGCTGCTAACTTTAACAGGTTCTTCCGGCGTCTTTTTCAAAGCGGCATATTTGTTTTCTTGAAGGCCGCCATTTTGAACTCCCAACATGCCTTCAAAGAAAACATAGTAGCCTGCAATTGTAGGCGTATCTTGGCGTTGCACACGGGCATAAGGAATCAGGTTTACGGCTGTTGCCGAGGTGTTGGTGACAGATTGTTTGACGGTGAAAAGGTAATCATCAGAAATTGAAATGGTGCGCTCAAAGTTCAAACCCGCACCATTGTTCCAAGTTAAAGTGAGTGGCTTATCGAGGGTGAGCACGGCACCTGCAGGTGCTGTCCACACCGTTTTAGAATCCGGCACAAGGGCAGAACCCGGCGGTTGGGCCACAAAATTTTGTTCAACATAATAAGCGTTAGGTGCACCAGATGGCGACAGCAGAGTTACAGCACCACTGGTGGGGGACACATCAATTGTGTGCTTCACCAATTGCAAATCATCAAGTTGAGCGCCGGCCAAATTAATCGACCCGGCAAATTGATCAGTTTCAATTTTCACGCGCGGAGTGGCCGCAATCAATGTGGCGCGATCTTGCAACGGAACCGCTGCTTGTGCCGTAACTGGCTTTACGGCTTCAACCTTTGCCTGCTCCTCAGTCTTTTTCAGCGCCGGGCCTTGATAATAATATTGCCAACCAAACATAATGATCATCGAGAGCACGACGGCCATAACGATGTTTTTGGTTTCAATTGCGGGTGGCTTGGTCATGGTGCACTCTTTTCAGGGGCGGTTGCCGCTTTGGCATGAAGCCGCTGCAGGGCTGAGATAAGGTCTGATTGCAATAATTCAAAGGGCCTATTTTCGGCGGCACTGCGGCCGATCAAAACATAATCCGCACCTGACCTTACCAAATCCGGAAGGACCAATCGCGCTGCCTCTTTTAGCCGACGCTTAATGCGGTTGCGCGTTACGGCATTGCCCAGTTTTTTTGTACAGGTAAAACCAATGCGGGGGCTTTCACCATCGAAACGATCCCGAAATTGCAGCACAAGGCTTGGCTGTGCTTGTGACAAGGCTTTGGCGGCGGCAACAAAATCCTGCCTCCGCTTGATCCTTTGCATCAAATTCAGTTAATTATGCCGAAAGCCGCTTGCGACCAGCAGCGCGGCGACGACGGATCACATTGCGGCCACCCACAGTTGCCATACGGGCGCGGAAGCCATGGCGGCGCTTGCGTACAAGCTTCGAGGGTTGATAAGTGCGTTTCACGAGTCTGCTCCGTATGTCATCTGGCCTACTCCCGCAAGTGCTTCAAAAACAACGAAATTTCGCTATTGAATGAAACACAAAAGACCGGAAATTATGGCCCATTTGTAAAAGTTGGGCGGTTTATGGGGGAAAGCATTGGAAAAGTCAACGCGGGGGCGGGGGCATTCCCAAGATTATCAGCTATGTCACGTCTCCTACACGCCAGCTAAAGCCTTATCACGAGGTAGTGAGACCCCCTATTCAAAAAATTACATTTCAGCCATGTGTTGCCTATGACTAAAAGTGTTGCCTATGGCTGAAACGCCAAACCCGGTTTTTTCCAAAAGCTTGCTGCGCAGTTGGTTGCCGCTTGCTGTTTTAGTTGGGCTGGTGCTTGCTACATATCTTTCAGGCCTGAGTAAATATCTTAATCTTGAAATGATCGCGATCAATCGTGAATTTTTATTGAGTTATGTTTCAAGCCACTTAATTCTGGCCCTCATGATTTACGGCGCGCTTTATATTGCTGTTGTGGCTCTATCGCTTCCAGGTGCTGGCATTATCAGCATTGTTGGCGGTTTTATCTTTGGATGGGTGTTGAGCGCACCAGTTAGCATTATTGCAGCAACTCTTGGTGCAGTTATCGTGTTTCAAATTGTGAAGACCTCGCTGGGTGCCGCCATAGCTGAGCGTGCCGGGCCTTTTGTGCGCAAGCTCTCTGATGGCTTTGCCAAAGATGCTTTCAATTACCTTCTCTTTCTGCGCCTGGTTCCTGCGTTTCCCTTCTTTGTCGTCAATGTTGTGGCAGGCGTTTGCCGTGTTTCATTGC
This sequence comes from Hyphomicrobiales bacterium, assembly GCA_031366855.1. Lineage (GTDB taxonomy): Bacteria > Pseudomonadota > Alphaproteobacteria > Rhizobiales > Aestuariivirgaceae > Aestuariivirga. The sequence continues at coordinate 24,176 of JANLPA010000099.1, forward strand.
GAACCTTCATTGCAGCCACGTTTGTGGGAATTATTCCAGGAGCAATTGTGTTTGCATGGTTGGGGCGCGGGTTGGGCAGTGTTATTGATGCCCAAACTGCGGCCCATTCTGTTTGTGTGGCCAATAAGGGTGTGGCCAACTGCCCATTTGAACTTTCGCTATCATCGCTGGTTACACCACAACTGCTTCTTGCATTCGCTGCCCTCAGCGTGGTGTCGCTCATTCCGGTTTTCGTTAAAAGATGGAAAGCTTTTTCATGACATATGATTTTGCGATTATCGGGGGTGGTTCGGCTGGCTTGTCGCTGGCTGCTGCATTTTCGCAATTTGGTGAAAAAGTTGTTCTGTTTGAAAAAAGCGAGATGGGCGGCGATTGCTTAAATTCAGGCTGCATTCCCTCAAAGTCTTTGATTGCTGCAGCAAAATTTGCTCATGCCCAGCGCAGTTCAGCGCCTTACGGTGTGGCCGCTGTAAATCCAAAAGTGGATTACGCCAAGATGATGGCGCATGTGCAAAGGGTGATTGCAACAATAGAACCGCATGACAGCCAAACCCGATTTGAAAAGATGGGTGTAACGGTGGTCCGTGCACATGCAACATTCATCAGTGCACGGAGCTTAATCGCGGCTGATCAAACTTATACTGCCCGCAAAATTGTGATTGCAACTGGGTCGCGAGCCAGTGTTCCACCAATTCCTGGGCTGAAGGATGTGCCTTATCTGACCAATGAAACGCTGTTTAAAAATAAGATTATGCCATCTCACCTGATTATTATTGGCGGTGGACCTATTGGTTTAGAAATGGCGCAGGCACATTGCAAGCTGGGGTGCAAAGTAACTGTGTTGGAAGCCTTTGTGCCCTTAGCCAAGGATGACCCAGAACTTGCTGCAGTTGTGCAAGAAGCTTTGCGCGGTGAGGGGGTTGATATTCGGTCGAAGGTGCAAATTTCTGAAGTGAAATCAATCAAGAAATTAATCCGCGTTACTCTCCAAGATGGCAGTGTGATTGATGGTTCGCATCTTTTGGTGGCAGCAGGGCGGGCCCCAAACATCGAAGGGCTTAACCTTGAAGCAGGCGGTGTGGCTTTCACCAAACAAGGCATCACCGTTGATGCTTCTTTACGCACAACGAACCATCATGTTTACGCAGCGGGTGATGTGGCTGGTGGCCTGCAGTTCACCCATGTAGCGGGCTATCATGCCGGCCTTATCATTCGCAACGCGCTGTTTCGACTTCCCATAAAGAACCGCACCGATATTATTCCATGGGTTACTTACACTGATCCGGAACTTGCGCATGTGGGGCTTTCAGAAATTGAAGCAAGAAAGCTGCACGGCGATTCCATAAAAGTGCTGCGCTGGAACTTCACAGAAAATGATCGCGCGCAGACTGAGGGTAAAACCAAAGGCTTGGTAAAAATTATTGTCGGCAAGCGCGGTGTTATTTTAGGAGCTGGTATCGTTGGGTCCGGGGCTGGCGAACTTATCGCCGCTTGGGTTTTGGCGGTAACGAATAGAATGAAAATTTCTGCGTTCGCCAATGTGGTTCTGCCCTACCCTACTTTGAGCGAGGCAGGAAAACGCGCAGCTATTACAAATTATGCTGGCCTTGCACGGAAGCCGTTTTTGCGGCGGGTTCTAGGCATTCTCAAATTGTTGGGTTAGGGTTGCGAATGGCCGAAAAATCTTCCCATAACTGGCTGCGTCTGCTGCGCGGACTCTCTGGAAAAGTGCTGTTGCTCACCATCATTTTTGTGATGATAGGCGAAGTATTAATCTTTTTACCTTCGATTGCGAATTTTCGAATTCAATGGCTTAAAACCCATATCGCACAAGCCGAAATTGCCGCACTGGCCGCCAAAGCAGCGCCCAACCAAATTGTCGATAGTGAGTTGCGCGGCACCATTCTTAAAGGTGCGGGCGTTGATGCTGTGGCCCTGACGGAAGGTGACAAGAGGCAGCTTATTTTGCGCGGTGACGAAAATGGTGTGATTGTAGAAACATTCGATCTGCGCCCCGGCATGTATTACGGAACTATCGGCCAAGCCTTTGCTGTGATGTTGCGGCAAGATGATCGTTTGGTCAGCGTCATTGATAAGCCGCCGGCAATGTCTGGCAATGTGATTGAGATTACCTTGCATGAAGCGCCATTGCGGGCAGCAATGTTACACTATGGATTAAACATTCTGGCGCTTTCAATTGTTTTATCCCTCGGTGTTGCTGCAATGATTTTTGCCGCTCTAACCCGCGTTTTGGTGCGCCCAATGCAAAGCCTTTCAGCCAATATGATGGCTTTTGGTGATAGCCCAGAAGACCCAACGCGTATCATTTTGCCATCTGCTCGCAATGACGAGATTGGCATTGCTGAACGCGAATTGAAAATGATGCAGACGCAGCTGCAAGGCAGTTTGCATCAGAAAACTCATCTTGCTGCACTTGGCCTTGCTGTTAGTAAAGTGAGCCATGATTTGCGCAATATGCTAACATCAGCACAACTTATTTCTGACCGATTAGGCGATGTTCAAGACCCAACAGTGCAGCGCTTTGCTCCTAAATTGATTTCATCATTAGATCGGGCAATCATTTTTTTGAATCAAACTATCACTTATGGCAAAGCTCAAGAGTTGCCTCCGGCACGCGCAATCCTGTGTCTTCGCGATGTGGTGACTGAGGTGTTTGACCAAGCAGCGCTTCTAGCAGGTAAACAAATTCGCTTGGATAACAAAGTTGATCGCTCTATAAAAATTGACGCTGATCGTGAACATTTAATCCGTATACTGATTAATTTAACGCGCAACGCAATTCAAGCCTTGGAAACAATCTCCAAGGCAGACAAAAATGTGGCGATATTCGCAGTGCGCGGCGAAAAAGTGACGACAATAAAAGTGGTTGATAACGGCCCTGGCATTCCCGCTAATATTCGCACCAGAATGTTTGAAGCGTTTCAATCCTCGGCACGGATCGGCGGCTCGGGTCTTGGTCTTGCCATATCAGCCGAATTAACGCAGGCCCATGGCGGCTTAATATCCGTGGTTGAATCATCCGACGAAGGCACTGTTTTTGAGGTTAAAATTCCAGACAGTATAGAAGAAATGCATGGTCGAAATAGTGGCAGTTTAAAGAAATTAGGTGTTTGAAACTTCTGGTCTTGCGTTATGCCACCAAGCGTACTAATCAGGCCCCGCTTTCGCCAATTGGCGGCAAGCATAATGCGCGCCCGTAGCTCAGCTGGATCAGAGCACTAGACTACGAATCTAGGGGTCAGAGGTTCGAATCCTTTCGGGCGCGCCAAGCTTTTCAAATACTTAAGTGAATTTTTCCCACGCTAACTATGTGCAGTGTAGGCACCGGATAGGCACGGTGTGCTTCAGTTCATACAACTCACGCCATTGGCAACAAAGCGGAAGCCGCTTACAAGCGCGGCGACCTATTTGAGAAGCGACGCAAGCTAATGGACGCTTGGTCCGCGTTTTGTGAGCCGCAAAGCATTAACAAGGTTATTCGACTTTCAGTTAGATAAAACTCTTGGAGGCATCATGTTTAATGGGCGCGAGTACAAATTTGAATTTGATGAAGCATGCGAGGAATTGCCGTTCATCAAAGATTAGGCAGAAATCCGCAATCGATTAATTAGTATCGAATGGGTTTTGGAGGAAGCCATTAGAGGTGTCTTCTGGTTGCAGGCATTTATGATTTGCTTCCTGATTTATATCCCGACTCGTTATCTGTTGGGTTTAAGAATCGCCGGTTTGGTTGAGGAGTTTTTCTTTTTCGCATTTTTTATTGCGCTGGGCTCTTTGATCTAT